>LIUG01000183.1:422-29387 GCA_001462245.1 Candidatus Fibrimonas termitidis | reverse complement strand
GGTTTTTTAACAAATACTTGACAAAACGTCAAAAGATTTTTATATTTGGTGGCAGTAAAAACCAAAAAAAAGGAGTTTTTTATGAAAAAAGTTCTAGCAGTTGCCCTTCTCTGTACAGCGTCCGCTTTTGCCACATGGGATTATTTCCCGATAAAAGAAGCCGGTAAAGGCGAAGCTAAAGTAGGTGCGCAATATTGGATGCAAGACAAACTTAGCTCTATCGGTCTTAATGCCAAAGCGCGTTTCAGCGTTATTGATGGCTTGGAAATTGCCGCTCTGTTCAACGGCGGCGGTCCCGAGTATCTTCAGGGAGGTTTCCCTTTGACTGCCTCATATGATGGAAATAGTTGCGATGACGATGATGTCTGTCCGCCCACCTTTAATTCACCCGCTATTAGCGTGCGTTATTGGTTGCCTTCTGGTATTGGCATAGCTTTGGATGTAGCTCTTCCGTTCCAAGGTAAAAACGTAGAAAATGTCGCTGGTAAAGCCAACTTAGCTTTCACACCAGCCGTACAGTATTCAACCAAATTAACCGAAGAATTAGAACTTGGTTCACAGCTTAGCTTCTATTTCCCGTTGGAAAATGGAGATAAATATGCCCCTCAAAAGGAATTAGGCATTGGCATAGAAGTTGATTACTCTCTCGGTTCTATCACCCCATACGTTGGCGTTGATGTAGCTCTCGGACTAATGAAACCAACATATGATGGTAATGATGCTGGCGAAACAGCAACAGGTATTCTGCCAGGTGTAGGTGCTATTTTCAAGATAAACGATATGCTTGCTGCTGATGTAGGCGTAACTTTTGGAATAGGTGAAGATTACTACGGTGAAGAAATGCCCATCACAATTGGCGCAAACATCGCTGTAAGCTTCTAAAAAATTATATAAATAGCAAAAAATCTGCCCCCATTGGTGGCAGATTTTTTTATTTTTCTTAACAAACTCTTAACAATGCCTTGACAAACTCCGAAATTTTTGCTATATTTAGCTCCGATTAAATATAAAACGGGAGTTTTTATGAAAAAAGTTCTAATGGCAGCCCTAGCTTGCACTGTGTCCACTTTTGCCGCATGGGATAAGTTCCCGGTAATTGAACACAATAAGGGAGAAGCAAAAATTTACTGGGAAACCGGTAGCCAAGCCAGCACAGCCTTGTATGGAGAAGAAGGAACATTTGGATTCTATGGAATTCGCTTCGCCCCCATAAAAAATTTGGAATTTGCCGCATATGGCAAGGGAATTGCAACCACAAATGATTATACGCTGGGCTTACGCTACCAGATTATTTCTCTTATAAGCGCAGGCGTTGATGTTTCCTTTCCTCTTCCCGGCGCATTCTGGAGCTTCACCCCGAATTTCCAGTTCTCCATTCCTCTTACGAAAGAACTCACTTTGGGTAGCAATTTTGAAATGACCATCAAAACAGAAGGCAAATATGAAAACAGCCCCTCTGGCTATGAAAAAGAAACCCAAGGCATAGATGCAGCTGCCGGTGTTGAATTGGATTTTGCCATAAATGAAAAAAATACCGTATGGATTAGCGTTGACCTTGAAAAAGGCTTGACAAAAACCGAACAGGACGGCGAAGAGATTTCCCGTAAAGGGGAAGACAGAGGCCTTGGCGTTTACCCCGCTTTAGGTTACCTGATTACTCTTGGCAACCTTGACCTCGGAACACACGTTGGCCTTGGCTTTGGCAAAGATGCCGGCAATGGCGATATTGTAACTACCGTTGGCATAGACGCCGCAATCAGATTTTAATCTCACGATTTAAATACCACCGTAAAAGTAGCCCCCTTGCCGGGGCTGCTTTCTAACGTTATAGACGCTTTGTGTGCATCCGCTGTGCGTTTTACAATAGCGAGGCCCAAGCCCGAACCCTTTGTTTCCCTTGTGGACTCATCGCCAATCCTGTAAAAACCTTCAAATATATTTTTTTGCTCATTCTTGGGAATACCTTTGCCTGTGTCTGCAACGGAAAAAGAAATCAACTGAGTGTCTTGCCGGAGCTTAACAAAAACATGACCCTCTGCGGTGTATTTAATCGCATTATCCACAAGATTTTGAACTAGGCTGTAAATTGAAGAATAATCCCCCGTTATTGTGCAGTTATCCGCTATCTCCCTCTTTAATTCCAAGCCTTTGCTGCTTGCAATAATATCCAAGGAATCGCAAACCTTGTTAACGCACTCGGACAAATTTATGCTCTCCCAACAAAAAGCTTTTTTGCCGCTCTCCATTCTAGTGTAGTTCAAAATAGCCTCTATCAAACTCTCCAAACGGTTGGTCTCTTTTAATATAACGCCCGTGTAAGAGACTATTTTTTCGGCTTTTTGAACCCTGCCGCTGTTCATAAGCTCGGAATACATCTTTACCGACGTTAGCGGGGTTTTTAACTCATGCGAAATAGTGGAGAGAAAATTATCCTTCATCAACCTCAACTGCCTTTCCCTGGAAAAACCCCTATACACAACCACAACGCCTATCACCGGGATTATCAAAGAAAAAACAAGCATCAACAAAAGAAAACCGGACTCATCTTTTTTTATGAGATGGTAATTTTCTTCTATTATAATATCTTCCTCAGCTAAAATATTGGATTCCCCAAAGGGAAATTCGCCGGAAATGGAATATGGAATATAACTCCACTCCTTTGCGGTTTCGCTTATGGCCTTATTCATTTTATCCGAATAAAATACGGGGTCTATTTTAGCTATAATTGAATTTTTAACAGCCGATTCTGAAGTGACCGCCAAAAAAAAATCCCCGTTATGCCGGATAAAAGAATAGCTGCCGTTTAAATAATTAGCGTAATTCCCGAGGATGAGCAAAAAATCTTTGTGCTTGGAATATGTATCTAAATTTTGCAAAAGCCTTTTTGTTTCGCTTAAAATATTCCCGAATTTTTCCGCCTCTTCCTTGCTCAGGTTTTCCCCGCAAAGAATATCGCTGAGCATTTTCTCCAAAAAATAACTATCCCAATCCAAGCGGGCAATGCTCGGATTTTGCATAAAAGAATTGACGGTTTCCAAAGCGTATTCCCTTGCCTCCGCAAAATTTCCGGTTTTTTGCAAATCCAAAAACTTTTTTAAAGCAAGCGCGTCTTCTCGTTCCAGCAGATAAAATTCATTATCTTTTTCCTCGCCTATTTTCGGATATATCAAAACCCCGTCCTTAAAAACAAATGCGGATAAAATTCCGGGTAATGAATCTTGCAAAAAATTTTCGCTTAGAGAGAATTTTTGAATCTCTTTTACAATAGCCTCCGCCTCTTTTTTTGAGCTTTCGATAATAGCCGCTTTTAAACTTGTTCTTGCGCTTTCATATTTTTTTTCGGCGAGCAATTTATCTTTTTCAATGCTTCTAAAACCTATAACGGCAAGCACCAAAGTTGCAAGCAAAATACCCGCCAAAAACAAAAGCAATCTGAATGGAACCGCTAACGAAGCAATTCTGCGAACCATATACCCATATCCGGAAAATTAAAGAATATAAGCGCGCTGAGCAAAAGCAATACGCAAACGCAAAGTTCCGCAAAAAGGAAAAAAGCTATCAAGCGAAAAATTAAAGGATTTTTCACTCTTCTACATCACCGGTTGATGGGTTAAAGAAACCGGAGTTCCAATATCTATGCGCCGGGTAGCGTTATAAAGGTCTCTTATTAAAACCGTTGAACGCTCATCATCGGAATACACTATCATGCCTCGGCCCAAAAGCCTTGGCGGCAAAGTCGGGTCTTTTTTGTCCATATCCCAAAAAGCCACTGCGCTGCCGGGCACGTAATTCTGCTTTTTGCCCATGTCTATCAAAATATAGGAGTACAAACTCGGAACAATGCTTTTGTCCATAAACAAAAGAATCTCCGCCATATCTTCCGATTTTGCCTGCTTAATCGATTTAAAAGATTTTACATCTATGGTTTTAACCGGCCTTTGCGGGCGAGAAAGCGCTTTTTCCACGGAAACGGTAGCAAAAGACTGCACTATAATTGCACGGGAAAGCGAATCGCCTATGGCGGTTACCTTGGCGAGGCCGGCAAGCTGGCGCAAATAGTATTCGTCTGAGGTACCGGTGCTGTTCGGAACGGAAACCTTTCTGCTGCTCCAAAGCTCGGCTATATCACCGGTTTTCAATTTCGGGAAGGCCTTTTTGCCAAAGCCAAGGAGTATTTCGTGTTCCAAAGAATGGTTAATAGGCTTGTTAGCTTCATCGCTATACACATAGAACCATTCTTTTTTGCCTTTGCCTTTATCATCTTTTTCGCCTATGGATTCCAGTATTGGCATTAGCCTTTGGTAATACGAATTAAAGGATTTCGGCTGCTCCTGCGCCCTGTTTCCTCCACCCCTTCCTGTTCCTCCTCTTTGGGCATTCCCTTTATTGCTCGAATTTTGAGCATTGCCGTAAAGCCTGGAGTCTTCGGCATTCCACTCCGAATCATCTTCGACTACCGGGCATGGAGCGTCTCCCGGGAAGCAAATAGAATCGCCGGGGTAAATCCAATGAGCATCTTTTATATGCGGATTTATCTTCCACAAATCCGGCCAAGCAAAGGGATCTTTCAGATACTCTTCGCTCAAATCCCAAAGGGTATCCCCTTTTTGCACCCTATAAGCAAAAACCAACAGAACGCAAGCAGCACCCGCCAAAATAGAATATCTGAACTTACCCAATCTTAACCCCCGGCACGTGCCAAATCTCCTCGTTATACTGCCTTATTGTGCGGTCGGAGCTGAATTCGCCCATGCGAGCTACATTCAAAATGGATTTCTGCGTCCAAAGCTTTTTGTTGGAATAATCACCGGCTATCAAATTCTGCGTTTCCAAATAAGAAGCAAAATCCGCCAAAAGCAAATATTGATCCCTATAAAGCAGGCTCTCCACTATGGGCGCAAACGGGCATTCGGGGTAGTTCAATGTCCGAATATAATCCAATACCTCGCGAACATCGCTGGAAGATTCATAATATTCTCTAGGTTGGTAGCCATGCGTAATTATGCGCTGAACCTCTTCAACGGTTTTTCCGAATATATATATATTCTCGCTCCCAACAGCTTCGCACATTTCAACGTTGGCTCCATCCAAAGTACCTATGGTAAGAGCGCCGTTAAGGGCAAATTTCATATTGCCTGTGCCGCTGGCTTCTGTGCCCGCAGTTGAGATTTGCTCGGAGAGGTCTGCTGCCGGAATAATTTTTTCCGCATAGGAAACCCGGTAGTTTTCAAGGAACAATAATTGCAAAACACCTTTTGCGCGAGGTTCTTCGTTTATTCTATCCGCCACAACATTTATCAGCCAGATAATCTGTTTTGCCATCCAATAGCCCGGCGCAGATTTTCCGCCTATTAAAATTGTCCTTGGCTGCACGTGCTGCCCTTTCTGAATGCGTTTCAGCATATAAACCGCATGCATCACGTTAAGCAGCTGCCTTTTGTATTCATGGATGCGCTTTACCTGAACATCAAAAATGGAATCCGGATTTATTATTTCCACACCCTGAACGCTCTTTATAACGCTCATCAGCTTCTTTTTGTTTTCGGCTTTGGCTTTCACAAAATCAGCTTGAAAAGCGGAGTCGTTCACATATTTCTCTATTTTGCTTATATTGCGCAAATCGCCAATCCAAGAGTCGCCTATTTTTTTGGTTATAGCGGCGGACATAGCGGGATTCGCCTTTGCAACCCAGCGGCGTGGGGTAACACCGTTTGTCTTATTGTTAAAGCGCTCAGGCCACAGCTCATAAAAATCTTTGAATAAATAAGTTTTCAAAAGTTCGCTATGAAGCGCAGCAACGCCATTAACGCTATGCGAGCCTATAACCGAAAGGTATCCCATGCGAACCATTTTTTCATTGCCTTCCTGAATTATGGACATCTGGGATACACGGTCGTTCTCGCCGGGCCATTTTCTCCAAACGGTTTCAAGGAATTTGGAATTGATTTCGTAAATGATTTGCAAGTGGCGTGGCAATAATTCCTCAAACAAACTCACCGACCATTTTTCCAAAGCCTCCGGCATAAGGGTGTGGTTGGTGTAAGCAAAAACCTGGGTTGTTATTCCCCAAGCGTCTGCCCAAGTTAGTTTGTAAATATCCAGGAGCAAGCGCATAAGTTCTGGAATGGCTATTGCGGGATGAGTATCGTTCAATTGTATTGCAATCTTTTCCGGGAGTTTCAAAAGAAGCTCCCTGCGCTCGCTATGGTCTAAACTTAAAAGCGATAAATTCGCAGAAGGAATTTTGTTCGCTTTAGAGTACTTCTCTATAGCAGCCTGAACATCGTTGCCTCGTTCATAGCGCCGGATTATGTCTTGAAGCGAAGCGGAGCAAAGGAAATGCTGCTGCTTTAAGCGAAGTTTTTTGCCGTTTACGGAAGAGTCGTTTGGATACAGCACCTTTGTTATGGATTCCCACTCCTCTATTTTGGAAGCGGCGTCCAAATACCTGCCTTCGTTGAAGGTTTCCAAATTGAACCGGTCGGATTGCGCACTCCACAGGCGGAGGGTATTTACCGTATTATTTTTATAACCCGGAATTGGGGTGTCGTAGGGCATGGCTTCCACGTTTTCTGCGGCATGCCAGTGGTGGCAGGTTTCTCCGTTTTCGGTGTAGCTCTCAACATGGCCGCCGAACTGAACCTGCATAACGCCTGCAGTGCGGGCAAATTCCCACGGATTGGGAAAACGCAGCCATTCATCGGGATTTTCCTTTTGCTGGCCGGATTCAATTTTTTGGTTGAACATTCCGAATTCATAGCGAAGCCCCATACCCATAGCCGGGAGTTCCAGAGAAGCCATTGAATCCAAAAAACATGCGGCCAAACGCCCCAAGCCGCCATTGCCAAGCCCGGCATCCCGTTCCACCTCTATAAGCTCTTCCATGCTAAGCCCGAGTTCGCTAAGAGCTTCGGCTACCTCTTCTTCGGCATCTATGTTCAAAACCGCATTGCCAAGCGAGCGGCCCATCAAAAATTCAAGTGATAAATAATAAACGCGCTTTACGTTTTGTTTATAATAAGTTTGCTGCGTCTTTATCCAGCGGTCAATCAAGCGGTCGCGAACTGCGTAGGCTATAGCCTGAAATTTTTCGTAGTCGGCGGCTTCGTAGCTGTCACGTGCAAGTGTGTGGTGCAGGTGCTGGTTAAAGGAGTCTATAAAGGCCTTTTTTGAGTTTTCCAAGTCTTCAACAACAATGGCCGATTTGGAAGGACTATTTTTTTTCGTCGTAGTGCCTTTAGCTGTCATATTTACTGTCTCCGTAAAGTGAACTGGGGAAAATTTAGAAAATTTCTAACTTCATCCCAATGAAAACCATAGTTGTTAAAATCGGCGGCTCGCTTGCAATAGATGAGGGCAAGTTGCTGGATTTTGCAAAAGTTTCCGCAGAGGCGTCCAAGGAATTTCGCTTGGCTATTGTACACGGCGGCGGCAAAGATATAAATGCGAATTTGGCATTATTGAACGAGGAACCCAAGTTCATAGACGGGCTTAGGGTTACAACTCCCGCCATAATGGACATGGTAGAAATGACTCTCAGCGGCAAGGTCAATAAAAAACTTGTTAGAATGCTGCTTTCAAACAACGCAAACGCAGCGGGAATTTCCGGCGTGGATGCCCGCCTATTGGAGGCAAAGCCCTTGCTGGGCAAGGGTGATTTAGGCTCTGTGGGTGATGTATTCAAGGTTAATACGCAAATTTTGGAGGCTTTTTTTTCCGCAAACATAACCCCTGTTATTTCACCGGTATCCTACGGTAACGGCATTTCTTACAATGTAAATGCAGATACCGCCGCATCCGAAATTGCCGTTGCCTTAAAAGCGGACTGCTTTGTTTTGATAAGCGATATCAGCGGGGTTTTGGATGGGAACAAAAACATAATCCCTCATTTAAATAAGGAACTGGCAAATAATTTAATCCAAAGCGGGGTTATTTCCGGAGGAATGCTCCCGAAAGTCCAGGGTGCTTTGGAATCCATAGAAAGGGGCTTAAAGTCCATACACATTGTAGGTTGGGAAGGCGCAGAAGCCTTTAAAAACCAGATAGCCGGCATTGCCAACACCGGAACGGTTATCGGCTAGGGATCCCCAAAGAATCCGCTTGGCGAACAATTGAATCCGCCTGTTTTTGCAAAAGCGCTTCCGTTCCCTTAGCTTTTTCTATCAAGGCACCATAAGAATCAACCGCTTTTTCCAAAACGGCTTTTTCATCATTAGCTTCCTTCTTTTCGCAAGAAACCAAAGCCAAGGCAATGAGGAGCGGGTATAATATGGGCATGGCGGTAACGTAGAAAATAAATACTTACTATATTCCACCAATATGGAAGCACTGGAAGGTTGTTTGGATGGGCGGAATTTGAAAATTGCCATTGCGGTTTCTCGTTTTAACGAAACTATCACAAAATCCCTTTTAGAGGGAGCTGTTTCGCAATTAAAGAGAACCGCTGTGAGCGAAAACGATATTACGGTTGCCTGGGTACCCGGCGCGTTTGAACTGCCGGGCATAGCGGCTCGCTTTGCAAAAAGCGGCAAATTTGATGCGGTTATAGTTTTGGGAGCGGTTATCCGTGGCGCAACCCCGCATTTTGACCACGTTTCAAATGCCGTAAATTCCGGCATTGCGCACTTGGCAAGGGAAGGAAAAATCCCCGTGATTTTCGGAGTGCTCACAACCGATACCGTTGAACAAGCGATGGACAGAGCCGGACTGAAATGCGGAAACAAAGGAACGGACGCTGCCCTTGCCGCCGTTGAAATGGCGAATTTGCATAAAAGGATTCCTTAATGCCTGCCGTGTCGCACAGGGCTGCGCGGGTTTTTGCCCTTCAACTTTTGTATGCGATGGAGATAACAGGCGAAGCCCCCGGTTATTGCCTGCCGGGTATTTTAGAAAGCAATTTCATCAGCGACGGTATGCGGAGATTCGGCATGAAGCTGGTGGACGGGGCTTTGGAAAGAAAAGAGGAATTTCGCAATATATTTTTGGAACTAATCCCGGACTGGTCCCCGGAGCGACTTTCCACAATAGACAAAATAATTCTGCAAACAGCGATGACAGAAATGCTAATAGCAGACACCCCGATAAAAGTAATCCTCTCCGAAGCCGTGCAAATAGCAAACAAATACTCAGACGAAGATTCCCCCTCCTTCGTAAACGGAGTTCTGCAAGGCTTTGCTAAGTTGAAAGGAATGCTATAACCCCAACTCCATCCCATGAATCCTGATTTCGGAAATCGCAAAATCTTCCCTTGAATCCTCTTTTTGCAGGCTCTTAAGCTGCAACGTTAACTCCGAAACTTCTGATGGGGTCCAGGCTATGTACTGAACACGCTTCACATCTGCCAAAGTAAATTTTTGTATATCCGTTTGTTCTGTATTTGAATTATACACGTAATGGATCCAAATATTTTTTGGTTTATTGTATTTTTGAAAATTGTCTTCGCTGCTTTGGTTGCCTATCGCTATGCCCAAATGGCTTATAAAAACAGGTTTGGAAAATTTTATGGTTATCAACTTTCCGTCATTCGCCTTAAATGCGGCTTCCTTGGTGACAATCCAAGCTGTGCTTAAATTCTTATCGAAAAGCAGCGAATCCACCGGCCTCCCGGGCTGAACCTTATTATCTATTGCCCATGAATTTGCAGGGGTTAAATAACTAATTGGAGGCGGGCTTTCGGGAACTTTTTTAAAGGATAAAAGAAATATCACAAAAATCAGCAAAGTAGGCAGAATGCACAAAATCAAAAGTATTATGCGTTCTGCTTTTGAGAGCTTGTTTATTACAGCGGTATTCCTCTTTGTGCTAGGGTCATTGCTGCCGGCTGCTCTTAAATCCTTTATAAATTCACCGAAATTCGCATAGCGATTATCAATCTTCTTTTCAAGGCATTTGTTAATTATCCTCTCTAAATCCGGCGAAACACTAGGGTTCTTTTTTCTCAAAGATTCGGGCTTCTCGTGTAAGTGCTTATTTAAAATCGCAAGCGATGCGCCGCCGCAAAAAGGAGGGTCGCCGGTGAGCATTTCATAAAAAACTATTCCCAAATTGTAAATATCGCTTTGCAAAGTCACATTCCTGTTTTGGCACTGCTCTGGAGACATATATTCCGGTGTTCCCATCGTCATTCCTGTGCTTGTGAGCCTTTGGCTGCCGGACATCAGCGAAATTCCAAAATCTATTATACAAGGCTCCAAATTGTCCATTATCATTATGTTAGAGGGTTTTATATCTCTATGTATAATGCCTCGCTTATGCGCATATTCCAAACCTGTCGCCACTTTATCGGCTATGTATGTAGCGTGATCCACGGGCAAAATTCTTCCCTCTTTTATTATATCGGAGAGAGGTCGTCCGTTTACAAAAGTCATCGCTATGAATATTTTATCGCCTTGCGTTCCAATGTCAAAAACCGTCACCAAATTTTGGTGGTTTAGTTCCTTCATCGCTTTGGCTTCATTGTAAAAACGCTTTTCGGTTTCTTCATCGCCCATAGTATCCAAAACTTTTAGGGCTACTGTTCTATCCATCTTAATTTGCCGGGCCTTATATACGTTGCTTCCCATGCCGCCTTTCCCGAGAAGGCCCAGAAGCTCATAATCTGCATTAAAGGGGCGAGGAAAAATTTCGCTCATTTAATCCCCTCTGCAAAATCCTTGAATTTCGGCATCGCAACGCTTATTGTAGGCAGAGATGCCGTAAAAGAAAACCTCACGCAGGAATCCTGCCCAAACGACACGCCCGGCACTATTATCACGCCCTGCTCATCGAGCAAGGCCTTGCAAAAATCTATTGAATTTGAGATTTGCGTTCCGGCCGCTGTTTTTTTGCCGTAATATGCGCTCACATCTACAAATAAATAAAATGCCCCATCCGGTTTTGAAAAATGAATATCTCCTATGGACTCAAATACCTCGCACATTCTGTACATTCGCTCAAAAAATTCCTGCCTCATCACAACTACCGAATCAAAAGAGCCGTTTACGGCGGCTATTGCTCCGTATTGCGAAATATTGGAAGGATGATGCGTGGTTTGCCCCTGCATTTTCACTATCTCCTTTGCCATAACCAAAGGAGCGGCTAAGTAACCTATTCTCCAGCCGGTCATGCAATACGCCTTTGAAAATCCGTTTACAACCACGGTTCGCTCCGGCATACCGGCAAACGAGGCTATTGAAACTGTGGGTTCTTTAATGTATATCAAATGCTCGTAGATTTCGTCTGTTATGCAGTATAAATCGTTTTCCGTTATTATCTTTGCAAAAGACTCAAGTTCCGCCTTATTATACGTAACTCCTGTAGGGTTGCACGGGGTGTTGAGAATTAAGGCCTTGGTTTTTTCCGTAATCGCTTCTGAAATTTGCTCCGCCTTCAGCCTGAAATTATTTTCTGCGGTACATTCCAAAAATATCGGCACTCCCCCGCAATAGCGAACAAGTTCCGGATAAGTTCCCCAATAGGGAGCCGGTATAAGCACCTCGTCTCCTCTCCCTACTATGGCGGATATGGCGTTAAAAACGGCATGTTTTGCGCCGGACGTGGCTACAATTTGCTCGGGAGCATAATTGAGTTTGTTTTCTCTCAAAAATTTTTCGCACATGGCTTCTTTAAACGATTGCATTCCGCTCGGTGCGGTATAACGCATCAAACCTTTGTTTACGGCTCTTATTGCCGCTTCTTTTATATGAACAGGGGTATCGAAGTTCGGCTCGCCAACGCCAAGGCTCCAAATAGACCTGCCTTCCGTAGATAAACGTTTCGCAAGCGCATCCATCTCTACAGTCATGGACGGCTGTATTTCTGTTACTCTTTTTGATAGGGGCTTCATAAATTGCCTCCGGAGCTAATGAATATGAATGTAGAAAATTCTATCTTCTAATTACAATGCTTCTTCACATAATAGCTTTGCTCTTGATGGTGCTGGCAAATGCGATATTAGTACTTATAGAAATTGCCGTGGTTTCTGCGAGGCCCTCTCTTTTGCGGAAAATGGAGCAAGAGGGCAAGTGGGGCGCAACAAGGGCAATAGCCATTTTAGAAGACCCTAATGTATTTTTATCCACCGCGCAGATAGGCATAACCCTGGTTGGAATTTTATCTGGAGCCTATGGCGGAGCAACGCTTAGGGAGCCTTTGGAAAATTATTTGAAGTCTCTTCCTTTTTTGGCGGAATATGCAGAGGTAGTAGCTTTGCCTGCCATAGTGATTACGGTAACCTACATCTCCTTGGTGGTAGGCGAGCTTGTCCCCAAAAGACTGGCCTTGCAATTCGCAGAAAAAATTTCCTGCCTTGGCACGCCGCCTATGCACGGGCTTTCAATCATTCTCAAACCCCTTGTCTGGTTTTTTGACCTCTCCGGCGATATAATTCTCCGCCCCTTTAACCTGCACAAAAGCATAAAGCGCCCGGTAACAGCCGAAGAACTCCAGCAAATGGCAAAACAAGGCCATCAAGAGGGCGGCATAGAGAAAGACGAACTCACCATGGTGAATAGGGTATTCAATTTATCCGATAGAACGCTTGCCTCCGTTATGACCCCAAGGATTTTGGTTGAGTGGCTAAAGCTGGATATGAACAAGGATGAACTGCGCGGGGTTGTTATGCTCAGCGAATACACGCAATTTCCGGTTGCCAAGGATAGCTTGGAAACACCCATAGGCACTGTGGATGTGCGCGATTTGCTTTACCAACTCACAGCGGGCGGCGAACTGAATATGCAAGCCATGCTCAAACCCCCCTTATTCCTTCCGGAATCCGTAAATGCCTTAGACGCTCTGCACAAAATGCAAAAATTGAAAGACCCCATGGCCTTGGTTATAGACCAATACGGAGTTTGCAGCGGCATAGTGACCATAGAAGACATAACATCCGTGCTTGTCTCGGATTCCGAGCTGATACGAGGCAACACATGGATAGCAGACGGTTTAACGGATATTCACACCATAATGGAAATATTTTCCTTTACCAAATTGCCCGAAGAAGATGCGGATTCCTATCACACGCTCGGAGGAATGGCGATGAGCGTTCTGAACAAAATCCCCCAGCCCGGTGATGTTTTTGAATGGAAAAATTTGCGTTTTGAAATCTCAAGCATGAACGGGCAGAGGGTTAGCAAGGTTAAGATAACCCGAATTTCAGATGAGCAAATTCACTCCTAAAATATTTTTGGTATATACAATTCTTTGCGAATGCGTTTCCCGCATAGCCTTGGTTTTTGCCATTTTTCAAATTCCGGTGTTGGCAAAAAAATTTTCCAATACGCATATCTGTTATTTTCTCGCCGCAGTTTTTTTCTTCGCTCTGTTTCGTTTTTTTTCGCAAAAATTATCTCTCATACTAGGCGGCAAAGCAAAAGAAAATTTGCGAACATATTTCCAAAACAAATTCCTAAACACAATGCCCATTCAAGACCGAGCGCAAAAAGGAATGCCTTTGCAGGAACTCTCTTTGCACTACATGAAAACCGCAGATTTAATGGAACCTTGGTACAGCCGTTTTTTGCCAAGCGCATTTTTAGCGGTGATCATTCCCTGCATAATTTTGTCCGTTATGTTTTTTATAGACAAATTGACCTTTATAATTCTGTTTTTCACCGGTCTTTTGCTCCCTGTATTTTTATTCTTAATAGGAAAAATCGCAAAGAAAAAATCCGAAGAGCAATGGCAGAGTTTTTCAAAATTGAGGGCATTTTTTTTAGAGAGTTTGCAAGGTTATAAAACCATAAAAATCTTCAAAAAAGTCAAAGAGCGAGAGCGTGATTTGGAAATTGCGGAGAGCGAATTCGGCGAAAAGACATTTGCGGTTTTAAAGACAGCCTTCCTCTCCGCCTTGGTGCAAGAATGGGCCGGTTCACTGAGCATAGCTCTGATTGCAGTAGGCTTAGCGCTCCGCTTAATGAACGGCAGCGCAGAATTTGGCACTGCCTTTTTAGCCTTATTGATCACACCCGAATTTTACCGCCCGATCAGAACATTCGGCACTGCCTTTCATGCAGCGATAAATGCGAAAACAGCGTGGGGAGATGTATGTTAACCTACATTATTGGCCCATCGGGTTGCGGAAAAACGAGAATGGTTTTAGAAATGCTGGGTCACATCGAACCGCAAAACGACGGCAAAATGAAATTATTTTACGAAGGGGACAAAAACGATATCGCTTGGATGCCCCAGAATCCCGTGTGGTTCAAGGGAACGCTAATGGAAAACCTTTGCCCCGTTGAGTTGCGAAATCTAGAGGAAATTAAGGATGCATTGGAAAAGGTCAACTTAGGCCATTTTGCGCAAAGATTAAACGAACAAGTGCAAGAATACGCCGCAAATTTCAGCGGTGGCGAAAAGCGGCGCTTGGCTCTTGCGAGAATAATCCTGCTAAACCGCCCAATTTGGATCTTAGACGAACCTTTCGCCGGCTTAGACGAGGTAAATATCAAAATAATTGAAAACCTGCTGGAAAAAGAGAGCCAAACCAGAAGGATTATTTGTATTAGCCATCACGTTTTACTATCTTCCCCCACGTGCGTTACCTACTACTAACAACCGTCCTCCTCCTCTTGGCGTGTGCGTCCCCCAGGTATGTCTATGAGGAGCGAGCCGAAGCGGAAGCTCAGTCTTTGAATGATCAATCTCTAGCTCTAGCGGGATTCTCCGGTGGAGGCATGAGAAAAGCAGTCTATGCCTCAGCCGCCGGTGCTGATATGGCCTACGATGCCGTTGCTATGGAAGACGGTGGTTCCGCCCCGCTTGAAAGCCCGGTTCCTCAAAAACGGATGGTGAATTATAATGGCGAAATTCATCTTGAAAGTTCTCAGCCGGAAGCGGTTATAGATACGGTAATGCGAAGAGCTATTGCCAAAGGCGGCTCGGTTAGCAATCGCAGGAACGGCTTCATTTCCCTGCAAATTCCCGTAGCGGAATTCCAAACTTTTTTCAACTACATTTTAACACTCGGCAAAATTACCGGCAAAAGCATCTACGCAAACGACATTACCGAAGCCTACTCCGATAACGCCGCCCGCCTCCGCATCGCAGAAAGCACCCTAGCGAGATTGCAAGAGCTTTTGGCTGTGGCAAAAAACGAACAGGAAAAAATTGCGCTCCTAAAAGAAATCCAAAGGGTAAGCGAGCAAATTGAACAGAGAAAACTCACGGAAAAAGAGCTGCTTCGCAAAGCGGCATTTTCCACCATAAACCTTTTTGCAAGAAACACCCCGGTGCAAGCCGTTCCTTATCGCGCAAACATAAGTGCTTTTGAATGGTTTGCGCAACTGCCTAATATGTACTCCCTTGGCGACCCGCTGAAATTAAGCGTTCCGCAAGATTTTATAGAAACAGAGGATTCCAAAAGAAAATGGAGCGCAGCCTCTGCCCTGAATGCGGAGTTCTTGGCTTTTGAAAGAGAAAACAACCCCAAAGGCACGCCGGATTTTTGGGCAAACGCAATGCTTGAATTCTTCAAATCGCAATACAATACGGAACTAAAAAGCGAAGAAAATTTCTCCCTAATTCGCCTCCAAAGTTTTGAAACGGAACCGACAATTTTTTACATAGCGATTCTAAAAAAATCCGATGAAAAAACCTTAAAAATAGCAATAGCAAGGTTCCCAAGCCCGGATGTCGAACAAAAAAATTCCGAAGCAATCAAAGAAACTCTAAGGAGGGCAAAATGAGAGTGGTCAGTGGTCAGTGGTTAGTGGTTAGCCTTATCTTAATAGTTCAGACAATTTCCGCTGTAGAAGAGCAGCAATTTCATTTTTCCCTAAGAACCGCAAATGTGGATAGCGTTTTTCAAAAGATAATACAGACTGTGGAATCAAAAGGCGGGTATTTCACAAACTACAATAACTTTGCGCTTTCGCTCAGATTGCCGGTAAGCGAGTTGCAGGAATTTCAGAAAAGCGTAGAAGGGCTTGCCGAGATAACGGAAAAAAGTTTTTCGAGCCAAGACAGAAAAGAGGATTTGGAAAGGTTGGATATGCAAATACAGTCGAGAAAAAAGCTCTTAGACACATACCTGGATATGGTTAAAAAAGCGCCTTTTGCGGAATTGCAATCCGTAGAACGCGAGATGGTAAATTTGAATGCGCAAATAGAGAAACTGCAAGGCCAAAAGCAAGCGATAGAAAAAAGGGCTGCTCTAGCCTCAATCTCAATTTCCGCCTCTAACTTTATTTCGCCCGTAGCAAAAACTCCGAGTAACTCGCCATTTCTATGGATAAACTCAACCGACTTAAACTCACTGCGGAGGGATTTTTAATGAAACTAGGGTATAGGGTATGGGGTATGGGGTATGGGGTTATTCTGCTAATCCTAGTTTCTTGCGCCACCTTCAAAGCCAAGGCACCGGAGAATTTTGCCGAATACAACGATACCCCAAGCGGTGTCTTTTGGTCAAGCGATAAATTCAGAGCTATAAGCTCGGACGGCGTTCTTTACAGGGTATCGGAATACGAACAAAAAGCGGAAGCCTCAACGGATTTCTGGCGAGAAGCCTTCTTATTAAAAATGAAAAACGCAAACTACAAACAAGAAGATTCCCTAAACATAACCCTAGCCGGCAAACCCGCAATAGGTTACATATTTTCCTTCGCAAACAGCGCAAGCACAGACCTATACCTAGTAGTAGCAATTCAATCAAAAGAAAAAATGTTAGTAATAGAAGCCACCGGCGAAACCGCAAAATTCGAGCCACACAAAAAGGCCATCCTAGATGCGATCAACAACATTAATATTGATTAGCATAATATTATTTTCATGCGCAACCAACGATAACCGTAGGGGCGACCCTGCCGAATCCCCCCCCTGCGACGATTGCCGCAGCGGCCAACCCCCGAATTTCGAAATAAAAATAAACCGAACCTACAGAGAACAACCAACCGACCCACAACCAAACAACCCCCAAACACCCCTAACGTTAGACTCCGGCTCCCTAATCGGCATCCTGCCGGCCTTAAATGTCATCGCAAATTCCCCAAAAAACTGCGATTATTGCCACAGTTTCAGCGAGAGCGCAGTAGAATTTGATTTTGCGGCAAAAGAGGACTCCATTTTAGCGGCACGGTTCCCCAACAACGAGCGTGTTTTGCTATTCCCCGGCTCTCAGGTCCCGGAAAGGGATTCCGCAGAATTTTGGAACGCCTTTGCGAACCTGAAAAACATACCCTTAAACGAAAACAAAGAACTGAAAATTTTCCTAAAAAAACTAGGCCGCAGCTACAAAATCCGTTATCTGGCCTTTGCATCCTTTATAGAAGTAACCATAAAAGACAAAAAGACCTTTGACTGGGAGAGCGAATGGAGTTTATGGGACGTTCAAAAAGGCGAGCTTTTATTCTGGGACTACCAAAACATTACAGCCAAAAGCAAAAACTCCGCCCCCGTGGACCGGGGCTGGGCAAGTGTTTTCTTGCCATAAACCCCTAAAAATTGTATATTTATAGGATGGAAAAAGATTTTTCGCTTGAACCAAGTAATATGCCAGGAGTTGACGCCTATATAAAGGCTTTGAAAGAAGACGGCACTAGCTACCCAAACTGCTCCAACCACTCCGGCGACCTTACTCTGCAAGGCTTTTGCGATGCCGCAAATGCCCTAATAGAGCCATTCGGCGAGGCATTGGGAAAAGCACGGGAGATAAGCAGTGCAAACCGATGAAACTATTGAAGAAAAGCGTGTAAAATCAATATTTGGGGCATTCATACTACTTGCAAGAAAAGGCTTCATAGACTGCGACAGATTCACTCTTAACGCATCATTGCTTAAACTAACGGTAAAACACTATTCAAGGAATTTAAAAGCCTTGAAAATCCGTTACGGCATAGAAGACAATGCGCAACCGCAAAAAGCGGCCGGTTTTATAACGGCGGCTATTATGAAATTCAGGCCTGTATTGCCAAAAAACGGAAGCGACGGCAATCTTTTTCACGGCGATGAAAACGAGGTTCTTGCGGCGTTTCACGGCTTTTGCATCTGTGCGGAACAAATAGACGGCAAAATAGATTTGCCGCAGGTCGTTAGCCTTTGGTCAAAACCTGAATTCGGGGAATGGCTAAAAAATTTCATTTACCTGCTCAGGTTCGGAGATTATACCGCTGAAAGTCTGGTACTGAGTTTTGACGCTTTGGCACGTTTTGCAAAATAGGCTGATATCCGCTACGGCCGCTAAACATTGTATAAAACCCCCTCAAAAATCACACAAAAAATGCAATTTTTACCCAAAATAATAAAAATCCTACACATTTTGCCAAAAAATATCTATATTTACCCCTACGGGGCATAAAAGCCCCAAGGGAGAATTGTGACTGTAGAAGACCAAGAAAAAGCCAAACAGAAACAGTATGTGCGGGCCATGCGTTACTTTGACAATGCCAAAAAGACATTGTCCCAGACTGATATTGAAGGTATTTTTTATAAAGATGAGAAATATGTTAGCAGTGCCTGTGGCATTGCGTATAGGGGTGTTCTTGTTGCCCTGGACTGCTGGCTTTCCCTTAAAGGCGTGGAGTTTCCAAAAGAAAAACGCAAGTCCATAGAATTTTACATGGAAAATTTGGGCAAACTTAATAAAAAAATGGTTGATTATATGAATAGTGCTTACCACACATTGCATTTGTCCGGTTATTATGATTGCACTACCGATAGTCGCGTAGTTAAAGCCGGGTTTTCAAGCGCAAAAGAAATCATTAACCTGATTAAACCCTCAGATCGGGGGGTTCAATGATTGCTACCGCAAAAGACCAAAAAGCCATCAAGACCGCCGCTTACAAAGAGGCCATACGTTACGTTAAAGAGGCAAAGACTTTTATGAAAAAGGCCCCTAAAGACAAAGGCTATGATGATTTTATAAGGTACAAAAGGGATCTTCGCAAAATTTGCAACACAGCTTATAAAGGTATGTCTGTAGCTTTGGATGCTTACTTAAAAATCCACAATATTGTTCCAAAGAGGGAAGAGCGCAGCAATATTTATTATATGCAAAGGCTTGTTCGTAAAATTGACATCGGATTAAGCGTAGACGTATATTCCGCTCACAATATTTTACGTTGGGGCTGTTGTGAAGATGGCATGAATTATACCGGTTTTATTGAAATGGGCTTTGAAAACGTAATGGAAGTTATAAATAAAATTAAACCCACCGCAAGGGGGGCAGCTCTATGATAGAAGAACAGGAAAATGTTAAGCAGAGGGGCTATACAGAGGCAATGCGTTACATTGCTAATGCTAAGGATGTTTTGGCTAGGGCCGGCATGGAAGACGGACATTACAAAGATCGCAAATATGTGCGCATGGCTTGCGGCACGGCATATGGCGGAGTTTTGGAAGCCTTGGATACGTGGCTTGAACTTAAAGGGATTGAAGTTCCAATAGGACGCAAATCCATAAAATTTTACAAGGAAAATATAAGCAAACTTGATAAAAAAATGACTGTTCGCTTAAATGGCGCTTACGATACGTTGCATTTGGCCGGTTATTATGATGGCAACTTGAACCCCAATATTATAAAAGAAGGTTTTAAAGAGGCAATGGAAATCATCAGTTCAATAAAACCTGTTCAGGGGGCATCTTTATGACCGAAAAACAGAAAGATGGCTACGAAGAGGCAGTGCGTTATATGAATAACGCTAAAGCTCTTTTGAAAAACGCTAAACGTGATGGTAGGTATTATGAGGATTCTAAATATGTTAGCTCTGCTAGTGGGGTAGCGTATAAGGGAGTTCTTGTTGCTTTGGATAAATGGCTTTCTCTTAAAGGAGTGGAAGTGCCTGATAATGCTGGCGGTAAAAAAAATCGGAAATCAATAGAATTTTATAGAGATAACATCGCTAGGTTGGATAAAAAATTATTGAAAGATCTAAATGGTGTTTATGACTCTTTGCATTTATACGGCTATTATGATGGCACTCTTCTTGCCACTACAATAGACGAAGGCTTCAAAATAGCCAACGAAATCATAGAACGTATCAAACCCGCTCACGCAGCGGCTTCAACTTTAACAAGGAGACTAAAATGAAAGGTTCTCTCAAAAACCTCGCTTTAACCTTTTCCGTGCTGGCTTTGCTGGCTGTGAGCGCAGCGGCTCAAACCAAGACGCTCTACTTTTTGCCACCTAACGACCCGGAGTGGACGTTAGGCACGCCTTACATTGCCTACATGAACGGCAACACTTTGGAGCGCAGAGAGCTTGAGTACTCCACTGACGGCAATCGTTGCGGGTGGTATAAGGCCACATTTTCCGGCACGGTTCCGAGCGGTGCTGCTTGGATTTGGCTGAACAATCCACCGAAAGACCAGTTTGGTAATCTTGGTGCTGACGAAGACCCCACTGATTGGGGGGAAGACGAAATGCCGGAACCGTTCAACCTTGCCGAAAGATTTGGCACCTCTAACAATTTGTTTTTTGTACCCAAAAATGGAGCCGCCGGCTGGACTGCAACCGACCCCGGCGGGGATGGTGTTTGCACTTATAACTTCGCTGCCATAATTTACGATACGGATTGGACTGTGAATGGTTCTTTCCAATGCGGGAGATACGAAGCGCAATATAGTAGCAATCAAAATTCAGCTTGTTATTCGCTAAGCCCAAATGCTAATGGTGGAACGACTCCTTCAGGCTATGGAATTAACAAGGGCATTGTCCAAAGCACGCTTGGAGCAGATGGGAAAATGCAGTTTGCCAGCGGTGCAACGCAATACGACGGCTGGACGTCGCAGAACTTTATAGACGCCTTCAAACCCACCCCCGGCAAAAATATTGTTCAATGCTATGATATGCCTTTCAGGCGCAACTCCCAAGGTTTGTGGGAGTTCAACAGTAACAAGCTTTGCGGAGACGGCTCCATGGACTTGGACGGCACCTGCGCCGGCAAGGGAGGCTACATGGGCGGCTTTTTCCCTCCTGAACTAGACAACACTAACCCTGCGGATTACACCGGTTGCCCAACTTGCAACACAAAGCGCTTTGCTGAAGCTTTTGCTCCATTGTGTGCTCGCAATGCTAATAATCAGCTCCCTAATGAATGCAATGGCAGAACAGAGATTAGCGAATTTTGTTACAACAGAGGGCGCAAGGGCACCGCCACAGGCAACATTAGCAGTTGCGGAGCAGAGTTTGCCCAAGGTGAGCTTGGCGATGGCAATACTCCTGAGATTTGGCATTGGGAGGGCAGGCCAAACTTTTCTGGAACCACTTCAAATACCGCCGACAAAAATCAGTTTTTCTGCTTTGAAAGCACTCCGGCAACATTTTATTATAAACCCGGTCAGGAATTCTTCTTCAGCGGTGACGATGACATATGGGTATTTATCAACAACAC
The DNA here is from genome assembly GCA_001462245.1 of Candidatus Fibrimonas termitidis. Taxonomy (GTDB): domain Bacteria; phylum Fibrobacterota; class Fibrobacteria; order Fibrobacterales; family Fibrobacteraceae; genus Fibrimonas; species Fibrimonas termitidis. The sequence continues at coordinate 8,082 of LIUG01000183.1, read as the reverse complement.
GCTTGCCATAGATTTGGGCGGCACTCATTTGGCTGCCCCGGGTTATGTGAACATGGACGCTAGGCTTAACGACTTTAACCTAACAGCAGCGCAGAAAGCCGGAACAGACTCCATTCCCATGAACATATTCTTCTGCGACCGCCGCACAACTATGAGCAATGTTCGTATTACCACCAATATGTACTTTGCGCAAAGCAATGCACTCAAATCGGTGGGTATTACCGGTACCCCGGAAGGAGCGCATATTTGTATTAACGAAAACGGCTCCGATGGCAGTTGTGCCGCCGTTATGAGTGGCAACGTCGGTGGAGGAGAGAAATGCGGTGCGGCAATGGGCAATATAATGACCTACTATATGCTAAACCGCAAAGGCGAGCGGATTGAGCTTAACACGAGCAATCCAAATTGTGTACCAAGTGGCGGTGCGCTTGTTTGCTACGGCGGCGTGACCTTGAACATGTTCCCGACTGTGTCTAGTGTCCGCGGGGATAATAAGAAATTAGTCGGCTTGTTGGGCACTCACAGGATTTGGGCCGAAGTTAAAGAAAGTGAAAAAAGTAACTACCCCGGTGCTGAGCCTATTTATATGGGCCAGGTAGTCGGTGCCGCCGCTGGCAACATTGTTTGGGGTAAAATTTACAACGAAGACAACGGAGCGTTGATTTTCGACTTGGGACCCAAGGTGAAGAACGTGGTTTCCGGCAAACTTGTTCCAATCGGCTTCAGTTTTGGTGCTTGGCGATGCGAAAACCCGTCTGATGATAACGATGGCTGCGGATACGATGTGCTTGTGGAACACTCCTCGCAAGGCGGTGCTGTTGGGCAACAGGTGAATGGTATCGGTAATGTTCTAACATCCCCCGGCGGAGCCAATTCAGGGCTTAAATTCTTCAAAGATGCCGAAGGCTTGGAAGAGGTTAATCCAAACGGAAGCTTTGAGATACCATCAACAGGCTTGCTGGTACTCTGGGTTATGGGAGAATACAATGCTGCGGATGACCAAGAACACACTATTAGCAACGAGTTGAAGGTGAATGTTTCTCTGCCTCGTTTGAGGTTCATAAACCCCTCAACAGCCACTGGCACCCCTGTTCCGGTACCTAATGGTGAAAAGAAAGGCAGCGATGTTAGCAAAGCTCCACCTTGGAATGCGAGGAATATGGAGGTTTATCTGGGAACACCTTTGGAGAGAGCTGTTGCTGCATACGATGTTTCCGGTGGCGGAGCCACGGGAGTGCTTTGCGAAACATGTAATTTCCGGGCGTTAATAAACGCATGGGCCACAGATAATAACGGAGGCAGATTGGACGACAATCCCAATTTTGGCACAGGCTCCGATATAATTGTATCTGTTCCCGGATCTATAAGTATTACAAACGGTGTTGCGAAGTTCGATATTTCCGGTGTGGTTCCGGTGACTGCGGATACATTCGCTTTCTTCACTATCAACGGCCCTTCCGGCAATCCCAATACGCTTGACAAATGGGATTCGCTGCTATTTAAGCAACCGCCGGTCCCATACCCAATTAAAGCGCAGATATTTGATAGCAAAGGTGGAGACGGTATAGGCGATTCCTTAAGAGTGACCTATAGCAGGAAATTCCCATACTTAGACGGTTCCACTACTATTTATGATACTCTGCCTAATATGTTGGTGGTTAACTGGGGGCAAGCCTCCGAGACCGATACATTACTATTCGGGTTGGGGCAGCTAAATGGTAGCAAGCAATACGTCTTACCTAACGGTACCACCGCTCAGCAAAATCATGAATATTGGAACAACACGGAGCGTCTCGCTTACAAAACGAAAATAGAAGAAGATCAAGAAGGTAATTCGGTTCTGGTAATTTACGGCAAAAATTTCACCGAAGACGTAAAAACGTATGTTTATGACGACGGTCCCAACCGTGAAAGAGCCCAGGTTTTTAACTGGACCACCTTTATTGATCCTGAACAGGGTTCTCTTCCGATAAATCAATTCTTTACTCGGGCTATAGAAGACAAAATTCCGCCGATTGTTGTTAAAGGTGTTTACTTCCCTGATACCACGACCAAAAATTGCGGAACCAGCGGTAACAAATGCAGAGATAAGGTTCAGATAACTGCTTCCGAACCGGTAAGAGCGGTGGAAGGCCTTTCTGATGAAGTAGCTAAAGCACCATTCGCCTATTGGCTAGGAAGCCGCGGTAGCAAGCCTAACACCTTCAATGGAGAGTTCTATGATGCTTATACCACTCCTAAGGATTTGCCCGATAGAATGCAGTGGAAACCGAGCCTTGTAACAGTAACAGCTCCGGATACCTCTAAAAAAGACAGCCTTGTTGAGTTTACCTATTTGCGCTACGGCACCAATAGTGACCAAGATCGTTCCAATACTCCGGTAGCAAGCGATTCAGTCCGCTTTGTTTGGAAGGAAAAGTTCGGCTCCCATGTCCTTACTGACTTGGAAGGCAACGAACCGAATCCGATAGAACAAGGCAGGCTCATAGAAGGTGTGAGACAATCTGAGGTATCAAACATTCCTATAGCATCAATTGATCCGGAAAAGGATATTCTCGGAGATAAATTGGAAAGGCTTAAGGATAGCCTTGGTTTATTCGGGAATAAGAATCCTAGGGATCTGTTCAAAGACAGGCAAGTGGCATTCCTTCCTTCTCTCAATAATGAGTCTTGGACAATAGATGACATAAAGAAAAATTACCCGGGCTCTGTGGGTCAGTTATTCACAATATCGGTTGGTGATGTCTTAAACAACTTGCCGGATGGGAGCACATATAAAGTGGAAGACATAGTATTCTATGCCCAATCCTATTACTACACCAACCTCGGTACCTTTGTGGTAGAAAGCCAGCCCACAGAGATAAAGTGCACCGATGAAATTTTCAAGGTGAACGGCGAAGGCGACTGCATAACAAACAATATGAGTGTCTATTTGGCATGGAACCTAAAAGATGCCAAAAACCGCTGGGTAGGCGCAGGTGCTTATGTTGAAAAATACACCTTCTACTGGACGTTCAAATACACCCAGAATCCCGGTGGAGCCAAAGAAGAAGTAAGGGACAAAAATTCAGACAAAATAGAAATGCTAGGCGTAAGAAGAATAAAGACAAAGAAATAATCGATCATATATAATATGGGGCGGCCTTCACGGTCGCCCTTTTTTTTTGATCAGCGTTGCTATATACTCAACCGTCTCGCTCACGTCATCCGAAAAATGTATAAAATCCATATCTTCTTTGTCTATCAACCCGTCATCTATAAACCTCTGCCAATTCACAATGTTCTTCCAAAACTCCGTGCCAAACAAAACTAACGGAACCTTGTCCGTCTTCTTGTTCTGAAGCATGGTCAATGATTCAAACAACTCATCAAACGTTCCAAAACCGCCGGGGAAAACAACAATCGCCGCGGATTTTGACAAAAACCAAAATTTGCGCAAAAAGAAATAATGAAACTGAATTTCCAGATTTTTATCCACATGGGGATTTGTGCTCTGCTCAAATGGTAACTCTATGCAAAAGCCAAGGGATGGAGCATTTGCCTCTTTTGCGCCCTTGTTCCCCGCTTCCATAATGCCGGGACCCCCGCCTGTGCATATAGCATACTTTTCGGGCTGGGTCTTTGCCCACTCACCCAATTTAAATGCTAAACTGTTTGCCGCTTGGTAATATTTGTCTTTGGGGTTCGTTCTTGCGGAACCAAAGATTACAATGGTTTTGTCTATCTCATTATCTTCTATAATCGCTTTTGAAGCTAAAAATTCAGACATAATGCGAACCGGCCTTCCGTGTTCGCTTTTGATGAAATCATCGTCGTGAAATGCTAACATGGGGTCAATGTAGAAAATTGTTGTTATTTTTTGCCTTTCTTCGCAGGTTGCGGTTTTGTCGCCGTTGGTTTTACTGCGGGTTTTGCAACCGGCTTTGCTGTTTTTATAGAATCCAACTTGCGTTCAAGTTTTTCTTTTATATTTTTTATGGAATCAATTTTGTGTATCACTTTTAATTCCATTTCTATTTCTATTGCGAATCTTAAGGAGTCAATTGCACGTTCAAATTCAACTTCCCTTTCAATTCTCATAGCATCTGCTCTTTGCGCCGCCATCTGAGCCTCTTTTACTTCCAAATTTTTTTGCTGATAAATTGTAAATAAAAAGTAAGCCAAACAAATTGCGCACACTGTGATAAGCCCAGCTATAGACCGCCTTATTTTCTTCTGATATCTGATTTTCCAATGCGGTTTTGAACGCAAAAAAGTCTGTTTGAGTTTTTCGTAAGCGGCTTCAAAATGTTTGGGATTAAGGTCAATCCCGTTTTTTCGGGTTATTTCCTTAATGTCATTAGGCATTCTTTTTGGATAAGCAAAATCATCCAGCATAAGCGGCACTATATTTTTTCCCGCTTTAAGAGCGCAAGCTATTTCACGGCGCACCCAATCATCTTTGGCATCGTAGTCATCTTCGGAAAAGCAGTCAAAAATCCCTGAGCTTAATACTATTAAAAAATCCCTGCATTTCTTGACCCTTTTTTCCAATTCATTATCAAAATTTCCATTCTCCAAAGTATCTATATCAAAAGAAACAGAATAACCGTCCATTCTCAATCTATCATAAATAAGTTTAGCAGTATCATAACCACCCTTGCGCCTATACGAAATAAAGATATTGTATTTGTTGCCCATTAAGTTGAAATATAGTAAACACATTTTACTATATTCCCCTCATATGAACACCATTTTCATAGTTGACGATACGGATACCAATTTGACTAAAGCGAAGCAAGCTTTGGAAGACAAGTATAGGGTGCTTACAATGCCTTCCGCCTCAAAGATGTTTGCGCTTTTGGAAAAAATAATACCGGATTTGATTTTATTGGATATTGAAATGCCGGAAATGGATGGTTTTACGGCTCTGAAAAAATTGAAAGAAAATAAGTGGACGGCAAAAATACCTATCGTTTTCTTGACTGCGCAAGCGGATGCAACCACTGAAATTCAAGGTTTTGAGCTGGGAGCTGTGGACTTTATCACAAAGCCCTTTTCAAGGCCTGTACTGTTAAACCGAATAGCCGGGCATCTGCATATTAGTGATTTGATAGATGAACGCACAGAACACGTTGAACGTTTGCAAAACGGCATCATATCGGTTTTGGCAGATATGGTTGAAGAACGGGACCGGGTAACAGGCGGTCATGTGGAACGCACAGCCGTTTATGTCAAAATCCTTTTAATTGCAATGCTGGAACAAAATTTATATACCGATGAAATAAAAAAATGGGATTGCGATGCTGTAGTTTCTTCTGCGCGGTTGCACGACGTTGGAAAAATAACCATCTCAGATGCGCTTCTGAACAAACCCGGCAAGCTAAATGCAGAGGAATTCTCTGTGATAAAAACCCATGCCGAGGAAGGCGAAAAGATAATAGACCGGATTATGACTCAAACAGTAGGCGACGTTTTTCTGAGCCATGCGAAAATTTTTGCCGGCAGTCACCATGAACGCTGGAATGGTGCCGGCTATCCTAAAGGGCTTAAGGGTGAAGAGATTCCTCTGGAAGGCCGCATAATGGCGCTAGTTGACGTTTATGATGCGCTTGTCTCAGAGCGGCCGTATAAAAAGGCGCTTCCGTACGAGGAAGCCGAGAGCATAATAATGTCGGAATCCGGTAAGCATTTTGATCCCAAAATAGTGAAAGTATTTTTTGATGTTAAAGAGGAATTCAAAAAAGCGCATCAAGCAATTTCATCTTGAGGCACAGGCAATTCTGAGAGAGCCTTTGCCGCATCCGCTATATTCTCATTTTTATAATCGCTGTGCAAAAGCCCGTCTTTGAGCTTTAGTGTGCGGCTGCTGAATGTCGCTATATCCGGTTCATGGGTTACAAAAACTATGGTTTTCTTCAGCTTGTTCAACTCTTGAAAAAGCGCCATGATTTCATAACTGGTGCGTGTGTCTAAATTCCCTGTTGCCTCGTCTGCCAAAATCATCACCGGATCATTCACCAAAGCCCTTGCTATGGCAACTCTCTGCTGCTGGCCACCCGAAAGCTGGTTGGGAAAATGCCCGCTGCGATAAGCAAGCCCAACCTTTTCAAGGCTCGCCATTGCCTTGTCTCTGCGCTCTTTTGCCGAGATTTCCGAATTATAAAGCAAGGGCAATTCAACCTGTTCAAGTGCGCTGGTGCGCGGCAAAAGGTTAAAACTTTGGAACACAAAACCTATCTTTCTGTTTCGGAGTTTGGCAAGCGCGTCCCTCCTCAATTTATGCGTAGGCTCACCGTCCAAAAGGTATTCGCCGCCCGTGGGTCTGTCCATGCAGCCGAGTGTGTTGAGCAAGGTTGTTTTTCCGCTGCCGCTCGCTCCCATTATGGTCACAAATTCACCCTTAGAAACCGAAAAACTAACGCCTCGCAAGGCATGCACTGTTTCTGACCCCATGCGAAAATAGCGTTTAATATGCCTTATGTCTAAAATTGCATTTGTCACAAAGCATCCATTATTTCTATTATAGTCTCTCTAACTATTCCGGTAGTTTGGTTTGCAACGGCAGAAAGAATTTTACGAGCTTCGGGAGTATTTATGGTGCCAAGAGCAAGAACTGCTTCTCTGGCAATCAAATCGTTTGAATTGTCTGCAACCAAGCTGCCCAGAGGTTCCAAAAAAGTTGAGTCCGGGAAATGGCTCATAATGCGAATTGCCATAACTCTGTTTTCCTGCGCGGCTTCCCTGTTCTTTGCCTCTCTAACTACAAATCTTTTCGCAACCATTCCCTTTTCTATAAAAACCCGCTCCCTTGCAAGCAGGGAATCCAAGCTGAGTTCATCGGCTTTATAGCCTTCAACAATTTTCATGAAATCCTTTTGCAAGTTTTGCATATAACCGCCACCTACAGTTGGGTCTCCATCGTAATACAGCATTTCAAGGTGGTCTATCCTTGCACGCATAAAGGTTAAATCTTTTTCGTGCAAAGTGATTTGCTTTTTAAGGCTGTCAACCTCAGCTTTCTGGCTTTGTATGCCGGGGCTGAATCCTCCATTGATGGCAATGGACATATAAACTCCGGGAGCATGATAGCCGTTGCTCGCCCCCGGTCTTTTGGTTCCAAACTTAAAATCTCGGTCGTTATTGAAGAAATACCTGTAAAATTCGCTCGCTCCGGCACTGATTTGCAACGCTTTTACAGGCTTAAAAGATAACCCTATGTTGTGGTGCGAAAAACCGTATCTGTAAAAACCTTCATAAAGAGCACTCAATTTTTGAGTACCTAAGCACTGCTCAAAGCCCCAAAAAGGCGCAACAGCGTCTGCATCCATGGATGGAAAAGCCGAAACTCCGCCTAAAAATCTCCACCACTCGCTGCCCCACTCCGCAACTGCGTAAAATTCTCCGGTTTGCCCTCTGCGCTCACTCTTTGGGACCGAATAAAAATATGCTTCGGGGCTTTGCACAAAGGCTCTCGCTCCGAGAGCAAATGCCGGAACAAAACCGTAAGCCTTGGTTATTTGGTCTTTTACATCCAAAGAAACCGTTTTTCCAAACTGAATGCCAAAATCCAAGGAATTGAAAAGCCCAAAACGCGCCGAGGTCACAAATGGGTGCCTGTCGCACATATTAAACCCATTTTCTGCAATGCAACTGGACTGGTGATAGCCAATGGTTCCCC
>LIUG01000183.1:0-295 GCA_001462245.1 Candidatus Fibrimonas termitidis | reverse complement strand
ACTGGTGATAGCCAATGGTTCCCCTGACTTGAAATGCTTTATCTCCCAAAGCTTGCGCAGAGGGTACAACCAAAAAATCACTGTTGTCGCTTAAAGCAAAAACGATATTCTGCGCCAGCAAGCAAGTTAAAAACGTCAATGTAAATTTTTTCAAAAACACTGAATATAAGGTAGAAAAATAAAATTGCCAACAATATTCGCCAAACAATAATACAATTTTTTAGAATAACCCTTGACATTGCCCAATAATTTTTCTATATTTATATCCCCATTTGCTCTAGAAGCAAATAGCAGC
>LIUG01000182.1:12012-15269 GCA_001462245.1 Candidatus Fibrimonas termitidis | reverse complement strand
TACGATTTGAGCAGGAAAAATAAGTTCAAGTCTCTTTTTGAAAATCTCTACATCGGCAAAAACCCAACGCCGGAGCAGGGCAAATACGCTGTTATGCTTTTTGATTTCTCCGGCCTTGACACGGACAGCCTTGACGAGAAATACATAAAAGTAATGATGCTTTCCACCTTGTTTATAAGCCGCTTGTATTTGCCCACGGATATTTACCTTCAAAAGAATCCTACTATCCCGGACATAAAATATGAATATGTGCTTGAGATAAAGTATGCAAAGACCGAGGCAACAGAGGCGGAGATAAAGGCAAAATATACCGAAGCTGAAATTCAGATTGATAAGTACCGCAAAGATCCGAGGTTTGTGGGTAGAGATGATGTCAAGTTTGCAGTTGTTGTGTTCAAGGGAAAGGGGGAGTATGCTTTAACAAATGACGGATATATACCATGAATAAACAAGACACCTTGGATATTTTAAAAAAGATACAGACGGGGGAGGTTTCGCCTGAAGATGCTTTGTTAAAATTGCGCTCTGAGCCTTTTGAGGATTTGGGATATGCCAAGGTTGACCATCACCGTGAATTGAGACGTGGAGTTCCCGAAGTGATATACGGCGCTAAAAAAACTCCCGAACAGATAATAGGCATCACCGGTGCTATGCTGGGCAAGGGGCAGAAATTGATTTTGATAACCAGATTACCGTCTGAGGTGGCTGAAGTTGTGGAAAAAAGTTTGCCGTTAAAATATCATAAGGTTGCGCAAATAGGCATAATAGGTGAGATGCCGGAGCCTAGCGGTATTGGAAAAATTGTGATTGCAACCGGAGGCACAAGCGATATGCCTGTGGCGGAAGAAGCTGCGCTAACGGCAGAAGCACTCGGCAATGAAGTTGTCCGTTTATATGATGTTGGCGTGGCAGGGTTTCACAGGCTTCTTTCCAGTCTTGATATTATTATGAATGCGCAGGTTATTGTTTCAATAGCCGGGATGGAAGGCGCACTTACAAGCGTTATAGGCGGCTTGGCTGATTGCCCCGTTATAGGCGTTCCTACCAGTGTGGGCTACGGTGCATCGTTTGGCGGAATATCTGCCCTGCTTTCAATGCTCAATTCGTGCGCAAGCGGTGTGAGCGTTGTAAACATAGACAACGGATTTGGAGCGGGTTACTTGGCGAGCATAATAAACCATCAAAGGAGATAAAAATGAAAACTCTTTATTTGGAATGCAACATGGGGGCTGCAGGTGATATGCTTATGGCAGCTTTGCTGGAGTTGCATGAAAACCCAAAAGACTTTCTAAACAAATTGAACAATATCGGTATTCCAAGCGTAACCATAACTGCTGAGCCGGCAAAAAAATGCGGCATTACCGGGACGCACATAAACGTAAATATAAATTGCGACCACCATCACCATGACCCTCACAACATCAGCCATATAATACGGCATCTAAAAATCTCAGATACCGTAAAAGAGAATGTGCTTGGGGTTTACAAAATAATAGCAGAAGCCGAGAGCCATGTTCACGGAGTGCCGGTGAACCAAATTCACTTTCATGAAGTAGGGGAGTTGGATGCTATTGCCGATATCACAGGTGTTTGTATGCTCATTGAAGAACTCGCGCCCGAGCAGATTTTGGCTTCTCCGATCAATGTCGGTAGCGGCCAAGTTCGTTGTGCTCATGGTATTCTGCCTGTTCCGGCACCCGCCACTGCGCAAATTTTGCAAAACATACCCATGTACGGCGATGAAATCAAAAGCGAGCTATGCACTCCGACGGGCGCAGCTTTGCTAAAATATTTTGTTAAGGAATTTTGCAAAATGCCGGAGCTTGCGGTTGATAAACTGGGCTATGGCTTAGGGAAAAAAGATTTTGAGAAAGCGAATTGCCTGCGTGCTTATATGGGAAACATTGCCGGCAAAAGCGAAGAAGTTGTGGAACTCGCTTGCAACCTAGATGATATGACTCCGGAAGCGGTAGCATTTGCGCAGCAATTATTATTTCAGGAAGGCGCGCTTGATGTATATACCACTCCTATCGGCATGAAAAAAGGCCGCCCCGGTCTGCTTTTCACATGTATGTGCAATGCGGAATTAAAAGATAAAATGCTTTTTCTCATTTTCAAACATACAAGCACAATAGGCATAAGGGAATACGTTTGCCGCAGATATACATTGCAAAAGGAGCAAAAAGAGGTTCAAACAAAATTCGGCAGAGTAAAAATAAAAACCTCTCAAGGCTTTGGCATAACAAAATCCAAACCGGAATATGAAGATATAGTTAAAATCGCAAATGAAAAAAATATGTCTATTCAAGAGGTACTAAATGAGTTTAATGCGGATGAAAGGACTTGAACCTTCATGCTGTTGCCAGCACTAGAACCTGAATCTAGCGTGTCTACCAATTCCACCACATCCGCAATACGCCCATCTACACATTCTTTACCAAGTGTGGTGGTATACTTATTCCACCACATCCGCAATACTGTGATCGAATATAGAAAATTATTTTCCCACGCAATAACTGCTGAAAATTTCGTTTAAAACACTTTCATCTGAAATTTCGCCTATAACGGAACAAATGGCATTTCTGGCCTCGCGCATTTCAAAAGCCATCAGTTCAACCGCTCCTGCTTGCAAGGCTCTGAGCACACATTCTTCCGCTTTTTTTATGCAGGCTATTTGCCTCTCGCTTGTAATCCAAGCCTCTTCCCTTTCCTCTTTTGGGAAAAATATATTATCCAATGCTTCTTTTAGTTCTTTGATTCCTTCGCTTTTGGGGGATGCTACTTTGAATGTTAGTTGAGAGTTGAGAGTTGAAAGTTGAGAGTTGATATCTTTGTGGGTGTACACAATTATGTTTGCTTTGTTCTGCCATTTTTCAAACTCCGGCGGCAAAGGGGTGGAAATGTCTATTGTTAAAATTTTCAAATTTGCTTTTTCCAAAATTTCTCTGCTTTTTTGCATCGCTTGTTCATCAATTTCGTTTTGAGCCACGTCAGCAAGCCCAGCCGTGTCTATTAACAAAATATCTCCGCTTGGCAGGTGCAAAGGAACTTCCACAAAATCCCGTGTTGTGCCCGGAGCCTCATTAACGAGCAACCTATCTTCCTTAACAAGGGCATTTATCAAACTGGACTTCCCGGCATTAGGCGCCCCAAACAAAACCGCTCTAGGCAACTCATCCCCAACCTTGCGAAACCTTTTCTTAAGAGCACTCAACCCCCGCAAAATCTCATTCAAACAACTCTCCACTCTCCACTCT
>LIUG01000182.1:0-12001 GCA_001462245.1 Candidatus Fibrimonas termitidis | reverse complement strand
TCTCCACTCTCCACTCTCAACTCCCCCAACCTCTTCCGCAAAATCCACCTCCAGCTCCAACTCCACCGCCACTTCCTTCACACGTTCCGCAAGCACCTTGATTTCGCCGGAAATTTCACCGCTCAAAAGCCGAAGCGCATTGCTCAAACTTTTTGAATTGCTTGCAGACAAAATATCGCCAACAGCTTCTGCCTGTGTTAAATCCATTTTCCCATTCAAAAAAGCCCGCTCTGTAAACTCGCCTCTCTTTGCCAAACGCACACCTTCAACTTTGCAAATTTCTTCTATCAGCTTGCGAACAATAAAAGGGTTCCCATGCGGAAACAATTCCAGAACATCTTCGCCGGTATAGGAATTGGGTGCAGGGAAAAAAATTGCGATTAGGTTGTCCAATGTTTTAACCAACGTTGCCATCCGGGGTTCCATATTAAAACCCGGCAAAATGGTTTTGCACACCTCACGCACGGCTTTGCCGCTCACTCGCACTACGGCTATTGCGCTAATACCGGGCGGCGTAGCTAGGGCAACTATGGTTTCCATCAGTTGTGTTAATATAGTTTTCTACATTCCCTCTGTGTCTATATCCGTATCTGCATTTCTTTTTTGCCTGGGATTCGCTGTTTTCCTTGGGTGCCTTTTTGCTTGGGTTTATAATTACAGAAATTTGCACAAAGAACCAAGGGGCAATCCGCAAAAAGTTACCGATACCTTGACCGTTCCCGTAGAATTTGTTGTCGCTTCGGGGCAAGAAGGTTCCGCTATAAAAAGATTGGAACAGGAAAAAACATGCTATGAAACAGGAAATGTGAACAGAGATGCCTTTGTAAAAAAACTGCTTGCGCTCTTCCGTAGTTACCTTGAAAAAGAAAACCTCAATATTCTTTCCATATGTTATTGGGCAGCCAATGAAGAAGGCTTTAACCTAAAGCTTTCCAATAGCCCGTATATGCTGAGCGAGAGTTTGTCTGTGCCTAGAAATAACAGGTATTTCTCGAAAAAAGAATTCAACTGGAACGAGGCAGACGAAATTCCCGTAGATGTTTATCGCACCGAAGAGCAAATAATCGGCTCCATGGCGGGGGCGGTAGTTTCCGGCAATGGAAAAGTGCACGGCTATATAACCATAGACAGCACAAATTCAAATGCCTTTGACGATGAAATATGCATGGAACTGCGAGAACTTGCGACCTTGACGGAAGAAGTGCTTAGAATCATGGACCGGAATTTCAAACTGGACAGGGAAAATAGCTTATTCAACGGAATACTCAAAGAAACATTGAGTTTATTCAATTCTTCTTCAAAAGGAAACCTTATCTCCGATTTATCCAAGGTTTTACAGGACAATTTCAGATTCGATAGGCTAATGATCATCACGCCGCATGAACAAGATAAGGACATATGGCAAATTTCCGAAGTGGTGGGTGAGCAAAAGGAAGATTTTAAAGGGGTATCTTTTGAGGTTCATGTAAAATGCTTGCTCTATGAGCTTTTGGCCGGAAAGGTTTCCGTGATAAATGAAAGAAAAATTTCAACAGACCCATACCAGCGCAGGTTCTATGAAAATGAACCCGAAAACTTGGAACTTCGCTCGCTCTTCGCCGTTACACCTCCGGCACGGAATAATTCATACCCATTGGTCATTGTGCTAGAAAGCAAAAACGATAAAGTGGTTTCCATAGCAGATGAGATTATGCTCACTTACGTAGTCGCTAACGCTGCGCTCAAACTATCCGATATTCAAAGCAAAGACGATTCCAAGCAAAAAAAAGAAGATACTTTAGCGGAAGTCGAATCAAATGGCTTAGGTGAGCTTTTGAACTACTTCGAGAAGGAAATGCATAGCTTAAAAAACAGCGAAGACAGTCTTGGAATTTTATTCTTGAAGTGCATACCTCTAAAAAAAGACAGCAAGGCAACGGTTTTTGAAGATTTTTTGGCGAAGCTGAAAAGGATAAAAAAAGCATGGAATGGGCAGCATTTGGCTATGCTCGGAAGCGGTGAATTTGTGCTATTTATAAAAGGCGATTTGAAGGAAAGCGTTTTTGAAATAACAGCGCGGCAGATTATAGCGAATGCGAAAAACCTGCTTGACGAAAGCACTTTATCCATAAAAAGCCATTTTATATGGCTAAACAAGAATAGGGTAGAGGAGATAGAAAAAAAACTTGGGCAAAGCGGCAGAACCTTGTTTATTGTGAGCATCACGAATAAATTCCAGGAAATGTCCGAGGCTGGGGAGTAATGTTTGGTGCCATAGATTGGTTTGTGCTTGCAGCGTACTGGAGCATATCCGTTTTCATAGGTTTGCGAGCCGCAAGAAAAAATCGTTCTTTTAAAGATTATATGCTGGGCGGCGGCTCAATGCCGTGGATTCCAGTTGGCATAAGTTTGATTGCAACTTCCGTTAGCGCAACAACACTTTTGGGCGTTCCGGCAGATGTTTTTGATGTGGATATGACTTTTATAATGACCAACGTCGGGAGTTTTTTGAGTATTTTGGTCATCGGCTGGCTCTTTATTCCCCGCCTTAGAAGCTGTGGAATACAAAGTGCTTACGAACTTTTGGAAAAGAGTTTCTCTCGTTCGGTTCGCAGGGTTGCCGCTGTGTTTTACGCCATGCACTTGGTTTTGAGAACCGGTATTTTGCTGTTTGCTCCGTCTTTGGTTTTAGCTCCGATTTTGCAGATTCCCGTGGGGGCGGCGATTTTAATTTCTTCGGTTGCGGCCATTTTATACACATGGTATGGGGGCTTCAGGGCTGTAGTTTGGACGGATGTGATGCAGTTTTTGGTTTTTTTTGGCGGCGGAATTATAGCTCTGTTCATTTTGGCTAATGGCATTGGAGGCTTTGGAGAATTGGTGGTTTTGGCCGGCGAAGCGGGAAAGAGCAATTGGTTCAGCGCTTCTTTGGATCCGTCAAATGCCAGAACTTTGCTCTCTGCCGGTATTGTGTATGCGGTTTTGGAAATTGCTATCAGAGGCTGCGACCAGCAATTTGTGCAGAGATATTTGAGTTGCAAGGATGTTAAGGCAGCAAACAGATCAAGTGTGCTTTCCATGGTTTTGGGGCTTGTTGTTTCGCTGTTGTTTTACTGGCTCGGAGCGGCATTATTTGTTTATTACAGGGTTAAAAATGCAAGCCCATTGCCTGAAAATCTCGGCGTCAACGATGTGTTTCCGTATTTTATTGTGAACGGTTTGCCGAGCGGTTTAACGGGACTTTTGGTAGCGGCTATTTTTGCGGCGGCTATGAGCAGCATTTCAAGTGCGATACATGCTTTGGGAAACACTATGGAAAAGGATGTTTTGTGCAAAACTACGGGGCAAGAGTCCATGTTCAGGGCAAAGATGTGGATTGTGCTTTGGGGAGTGTGCGGAACATTTGCGGCATTTATCGCTGCATCGCAGGTGGGTTCTCTTTTGAAAAATGCCTTGTTTTTCACCGGTCTTTTCACTGGCCCCCTGCTTGCGCTTTTTTTGCTTTCCTTTTTTGCGCCTTATTTGCGTTCATTTTCGGTTTTGAGCGGTGTTGTGTGCGGAATGCTAAGTTTGCTTTTATTTAACGGCATTCCTTTTATCCCAAGTTATGCTCCTCCAATGGGCGAAGTTTTTTCTTGGCCTTGGAACCCGTTAATTTCCTGCACGGTCTCTGTGTGGCTCGCACTGTGCGTGGATTTTGTTGTGCCTAGGAAGGTGGTGAACGAGGTGGTGTGATTATCCGTTTTTCTATATTTGCCCTCAAATGTACTTATACTCCTTCCCTCTAGGCACTCTAATTTTTATTCTGCTTGTAATCCAGGCAAGTGCCCAGAATATTTGCAGTGCGCAGATTTTAGGAGCAAAAAATCAGGAAGAAGCGAGGCAAAGGGCACTCGCATCTCTTTCTCAGGCAATCAACTCTAGAATTTCTATCCACTCAACAACAGAGGAAATCATAGACGGAGTGGAATCCTTCCAAAAAGACACCACAATTCAAAATATAAGTTCCGAGCTTCCCAATGCCCATGCCGCCAAATACACGGATGGCAAAGACAGAAACGGTTACTCGTCAAAGGCTTGTATGTCAGAAAGCGATGCCGCCAAAGGGTTTATGGAGCGAGGGCTGCTTGTGGCAGACTCTTTGGATTTGGTTTCTCATGCTTTGCTGAATACGAAGCATCCCAAACGCAAAAATGAAGCTTGGCATAAAACGCAAATGCTTTGGAACGAGTATGCAAGGATTCAAAGCTTGCTTGAGGGCTTGGGAGCAAAGCCGCTTGCTTCAAAAACAGAGACTATAGAAAAAGCCACCGATGACTATAAAAACTACTGTAAAAATATGAAAATTCACTGGGAAGACACAGACGGCGAATGCCAGAATGCGATGTTTTCGGTTCTTTCTAGCAAGCTGAAAATCGAAAAATCGAAGTGCCGGAACGGACTGAAGCTGAAACTCTCGTGCCCCGAAAAATGCTCACCGTCTTCGTTTGGTGGCGTTGAATGTTCTTTTTCGCCATCCCTATCCGTTGAATCTTGCGGCGGCGAATCGTATTCTCTGCTCAAATCGCAAAAGCCCGCCATCGGCAGGGATATGCACAGCGTAAGCAAAGCGAAGGAAGCGCTTATTGAAAAACTGCCCTCCGCCGAATTTTTTAGTGAATGGGAAAAAGAACTCAAAAGATGGATACCTCTATGCGCAGATTGACGCTCATTTTCATTTTACTGGCGGTATTTGCCGTTTTAGCCAAGCCTTCCGAGAGGCTTTCCCTGCCCAAGGAACTAGGGGGAGACCTGCCCTGGATTGCTCTTGACGCCAAAGATGGCGAGAAGTCTTATGGCGGGGTGCTAAGTAGTGACAAAATCAAAAATATTGCAAAGCAACGTAGCAGAAAGAGGATTGTTTTTTCCTTTTTCGCCACATGGTGCACCCCCTGCAAGGAGGGTTTGGTGCGTATGAGCCGGAATGCGGCGGAGCTTGAAAAGCGGGGAATTCTGGTGGTCTTGATCAATGTGGGCGAAAATGATTATATAAAAATAGATGAATGGGCAAAGGCATATTTCAAGGAACAATGGCTTCTCGGTTTTGATTCATTCCAGAATGTTCCTGAGGATTTTGGTCTTTCCAAGCGTGGCAGTGAAATGTCGTTGCCAAAAACGCTCATACTCAGCCCGGATTTAAAGCCACTCCTGCTGCTTGGTGAAGAGGGCGATGATTTTCCTCAAATTCTATGGAGCGATTTATGAAAAAAACAACACTTTTAGTTTTTCTTTTTGCCCTTGCCGTCCACAGCCAGCAAATGCGTGTAGCGGTAATGCCTACCGTTGACGATGCGGATTCCATTCAGTATATGGACTTAAATTTTCTCACCGGCAAGCTGCGTGAGATTGCAGGCAAGACTTTGCCCAAGGACAAATATGGCATAATGACGCAAGAGAGCATAGTTGACCGCATGGGTTCTCAGGAACGTGCGGAAAAGGAGTGCCGTGAAGCGAGTTGCCTTGCGGATTTGGGTCGCAAGATAAGTGCAGCTTACATAGCTCAGGGTCGCATAGGGCGTTTTAGCGGAATGCTTGCGATTAAAGTTGAGCTTTATAACAGCAGGAGCGGAAATCTGATAGGTACGATTAACGAGACCTCCAAAAATCTGCTCACTCTTGCCGCTATTTTAGATAACAAAGCCCCCGATATGTTCGGAGAGATACTGGATGAGAATAAAGCGGTTTCTTCTTCTCAACCCTCTTCCTCTTCTCAGTCGTCAGTTGCCGGTGGCATAAGCGGTGGGGTGTTGACGGATGCACGGGACGGCAAAAAGTACAAAGTTGTCAAAATAGGTAGTCAAACTTGGATGGCGGAGAATTTGAATTACGATGCGAGTGGTAGTAAATGCTATGAAAATAACTCTGCCAACTGTGCAAAATACGGCAAATTGTATAATTGGGAAACGGCTAAGAAAGCTTGTCCTTCCGGTTGGCATTTGCCCAGTGATGCGGAATGGACAGCACTGGAGAATGCTGTTGGCGGTAAAGAAGTTGCAGGTAAAAAATTGAAAGCCAAGAGCGGTTGGAATAAGAACGGCAATGGTACGGACGAGTACGATTTTTCGGCCCTGCCGGGCGGCATCGGCTACTCTGGTGGCAATTTCTACAGTGTCGGCAGCTACGGCAACTGGTGGAGTTCCACGGAGTACAATAGCAACAGCGCTTGGGACCGGCGCATGTACTACAGCAGCAACGTGGGCAGGGACTACGACGATAAGAGTTCGTTGTTTTCAGTTCGTTGTCTCAAGGACTAAGCGGTTGGGGTTCTGACAATTATGCTGGGACGTGGCTTGGGCGAATTTTTTATGAAAATTTTGTATATTATATATATGACTACGCTATCCATAAATGAAGATTTGCTTAAGCAAATAAATGCAGAGGCTAAGAATGAAGCTCGTTCTGTCACAGAGGTGATATCAGATGCTATAAGTTCATATATCCAAAAAAAACAAAAAAATAAGGCAATTGCTATACCCAATAATTCTTTCATGGATTTTTATGGTATATTCAAAGACAAGCCTATTCCCGATAAATTAGAACTTCGCAAGGAATTTCATGAAAAAAATTCTCATTGATATAAACATAATTTTAGATTTTTTTAACAAGCGAAATTTCTACGAATTAGCAAAGCAAGTTATGCAATTATGTTCGGATAAAAAAATTCAAGGCTATGTTTGCGCTCATGAAGTTACAACATTGTCTTATTTTTTGGAAAAGGATAAAGAGAGTGAAATTGTTAATAAAATTTTGACTTCGATTATGGATACATTTACAGTTATTTCTATAGATGAGAATATTTTGAGAAGTGCTTTAAATTCTCAAATAAAAGATTTTGAAGATGCAGTAATAGAAGTGAGTTCTTTGCAAAATGATATTGATTGCATAATTTCCAGAAATAAAGAAGATTTTACAAAATCAAGGGTTTGTTGTTTGGAACCAGTAGATTTTTTGAGAACATTCACTCTATGAACTCTATACACAAGCCTCTTTTCCTTTTGCTGCTTCTAGCCCTTGCCGTCCACAGCCAGCAAATGCGTGTGGCGGTGATGCCCACCGTTGACGATGCGGATTCCATTCAGTATATGGACTTAAATTTTCTCACCGGCAAGCTGCGTGAGATTGCAGGCAAGACTTTGCCCAAGGACAAATATGGCATAATGACGCAAGAGAGCATAGTTGACCGCATGGGTTCTCAGGAACGTGCGGAAAAGGAGTGCCGTGAAGCGAGTTGCCTTGCGGATTTGGGTCGCAAGATAAGTGCAGCTTACATAGCTCAGGGTCGCATAGGGCTTTTGGCCGTTGCGTTCCCGGCAAGCACTTCACCATAAACCATGCGAGGCAATATGGCAAAACAACAACGCTTTGGACTTTGGAAGAGGAGTTGGTTAAAATTAAATTCGCAATACATTCGTGATGCATTGCGGCCATTCGCCTATGTAGTGGGTTGTGAAAATAAGCGTTGTTTTGTCGCTTATTTTGTTCAGCAGCGAAAATAATTTTTCTCTTGTCGGGCGGCTCATGCCTTGGGTTGGCTCGTCTAGAATTAAAACCTGCGGTTTTTTTAAAATTGCCCTTGCGAGCAGAGCCAGCTTCACATCTTCTTCGCCTACCCCTAAATAAGCCAGCAGGTCAAGGGCTGTTTTTTTTTCTTCTGTTAAAACGGGTTGCGGAAAATGCTCCAGCAGAATTTCGAGAGGGGTCATTCCGCGCGGTGCTTGCAGAGCCATTTCCGGAGAAAATATACCAAGTTTTTCTTTATGTTCGCTAACGGAAAATCCGTTTTTTACATCTTGCCCCAAAAGCTTCAAATCATTTTTGTAAATCTGGGGATGGTCTCCGCTCAAAACTCCGAGCAATGTGCTCTTTCCGCTGCCGTTCGGCCCTGTAATTGCCCAATGCTCTCCTTTGCGCACCTCCCAGTTCAAATTCTCAATAACCTTTTTTGCCCCAAAAGAAATGCAAAGATTTTTTAAAGAGAAAAGGATTATGTGTGGGCTGTAGGGGCAAGGCGTGCCTTGCCCTGAATTTTGTTGGGCAAGGCTCGCCTTGCCCCTACGTAAATTCACCTGAATATTAACGCCTTTTTCTTTGAAACATTTTATTCTCTCTGCTAAAAAATTTCTATAGACCGGGTCCATGCCGCCGAAGGGGTCATCTAAGATCCACAAATCCGGTTCTTCCATGTAGTTGCGTGCCAGCATGAGTCTGCGAAGCTCTCCGTTGGAGAGGCTTATCAGTTTTTGCGAGAGTATTTGCTCGGAAAAACCCGCTAATTCAAGGGCTTCATTTAGCAAAGCGAGGTTTGTTTTGGGAAAAGGCTCGCTTTCAACAAAATGATCCGAATTCAAGAAAAACGGATTCTTCAGCAAAAAATCCTTTGCAGTGGGGGAGTCTTCATCGTCCAAAGATATAAACCTTTCCTGCCAGAATCTTGAAAGCGCCTTTTTGATTTTTCCCTGCAAATCACTGCTGAAACGTGATATTTTCATCCTTTAAAGAAAAGTTCCTTAGCTGTGGCGAACATCTCGTCTTTTTCTTCAGGGTCTCGGCACTCTGCGTAAATGCGGACTTTAGGCTCGGTTCCGCTTGGGCGGACGAGCATCCAGGAGTCGTCGTCAAAAATTATTTTAACGCCGTCTATGGTTAGCAATTCACGCACAACTTTATTTTTTTTGCCGATGGCAATTTTTGAACCGGGCTGCGCAGATTTTGCTATTTCCGCAACTTGCGCCAAAAGCGGTTCGCCAACCAAGGATTTATCCACCTCAAAGCCGGAACGCTCAGGGTAAAGGCGGCCGTATTCCGCATATAAGAGGTCCAAGTACTCACCCAGATTTTTGCCTGTTACCGCCATGATTTCCAAAGCTATTAAAAGCCCGAACATGGCATCTTTTTCCAAGGTATTGTTCAAGCCGGTGATGCCGTCCGATTCTTCAAAAGCTATAAGCGCTTTGGGATTTGCATCTCTTTTTAACCAAGGACGAAAGTTTTTAAAACCAACAGGGGTTTCCATTACCGGAATGCCTAGCTTTGTCGCTATTATATTTGCGAAATTTGAAGTGGCCACGGATTTTGCCAAAACACCTTCTTCCTTGCGCCAAGTTACCATATAGTGAAAAGCGATTGCTCCGAAACTGTTCATGTCTATTTCTCTGGTGCCATCGTAAAAGCGAATGCGATCCCCGTCCGGGTCAAAAATCGCTCCGAGCTTGAAGCGGCTTTTGCTTGCGTCTAAAACCTGTTTTATTCCGGCGAGATTTTTTGAAGATGGTTCCGGCGCAACGCCGCCAAATAAGGGGTCTGTTTCGGTTCTAAGGCTGATTAGGCATTGCGGGTTGTTCAGCATTGCAGCCGGCCTGCCTCTTGTTGAGCCGTGAACATGGTCGCAAACCAAGTCTATGCTTTCTTTTGAAAGCAGGGATAAAATTCTGCCGTATTTTATTGTTTCCTGTTTTTCGGAAAAACTCTTGTAAATTTTAACGGGATCTATAATTTCCCAATTTATGTTGTTCGGTTTTTCCCAAGTATGCGTTTCCATCAGGGCATTTGAATTTTTGGTTATTTTATCGGTGATCTCAGGGCCTGCGGGTCCTCCGTCTGCGGGGTTGAATTTTATGCCATTGTAGTTGTTTGGGTTGTGAGATGGTGTTATGTTTACGGAGCAAGCCGCACTCAAAGACTCTATTGCCGTGCTGAATTCCGGTGTTGGCATTTCGCCGCCGTAATACACTTTTATACCCGCTTTTATGAACTGGTCTGCCACAACCTCGCAAAACTCTTTGCCAAGCAGGCGGTTATCGTGGCCAACCACTAAGCCTTTTGTTTGCAATTCTTCAAAAGAGCTAACTCCCAAAGCTTCAAATGTTGCGGCATCAGCTTCTCTGTAAACCTGCAAAATGGCCTTCGCAACAACCTGAATATTTCTGAGCGTAAAATCCAAGCCAATCTCACCGCGCCAGCCGCTTGTGCCAAAGCTAACCTTGGCAGGCTTTGCAGAGGTCATAGCAGAACGTTTCACCTGCTCAACAAGTTGGCCATTGCGTGCGGAATTAAAATCCGGAGATTGGATTTGCTTCCAAATTTTGGAAATATTTATAGTAGGCATGGAGGAGAATCTAGAAATATAGCTACTTAACTTCGCCGTGTTTTCTGAACAGATGTTTGTAAAAGGTTTTAAAACCGCGCAAGAGCCGTTTTCTTTCCGCTTTGTTGAAAATTGCCATCACCGATTGCTGGATTAAATATTTTGGGCGCAAATAAAATTTTCTGCGTGCCTTATCGCAAAAATCCACCAAGTCTTGGGAAGAAAGTTCCGGACGGCTGATAGTTGTGCGGTGATAGCCGTCTTTGTCCAGCCATTGATTGTAGTCATTGCTGTTCAATGCGCCGCTCTCCAAAGCCTCTTTGTATGCAACCGTGCCGGGATAAGCCATAATGGGATAAAATTGCGCTGTGTTTGGAGAAAGTTTTTTTGCATATTTCAAAGTGTCATTCAAGGTTTCTTTTGTGTCTCCAACGTTCCCCACCATAAAACAGCCGTGAACAAAGATTCCGGCTTTTTTTGCCGCCTTCATAAACTCGGCAACGCCGCTCTGCTTTAAACCCTTGCGAATACTATTCAAAACACCCGCATTTGCAGACTCAAAGCCCACGCACATCTCACGGCACCCTGTGCTTTTCATAAGCAAAAGCAAATCTTTGGGAACATCCGCTCGGGCATTGCAGCTCCAAGTGATTTTCAAATTTCTTTTCAAGATTTCTTCGCAAATGGCCTTTACATTTTCCTTGTCTGCTGTGAAAGTGTCGTCTTCAAAAAATACTTCACCCAAATCCTCAAAATTTGCCTTTATGTATTCCAATTCGTCTGCCACGTCTTTAGGCTCTCGTTTGCGATAAATGTGCCCGCTCATGGTTTGGGGCAAAACGCAATAAGTACATCGGTATGGGCAGCCGCGCCCTGCGAGAATCACTACAAGAGGATTTAAGTTCGCTCCGTAAAAGTATTTTTTATAGCAGGAATACAGATGCTTGCGATAAATTTTGCTGACCCAAGGAAGCTCGGTTAAATTCTGAATTTTTTGCCCTTCGGGTTGAAAATCAATTGAACCATCGGAATTTCGCCAAGCCAGCCCCGTGATTTCGGATATTTTTTCTGCCCCATCTCCACGCAGATGCCTTATCAAATTTCTTATTGTGTAATCTGCCTCGCCTATTATGCAAAAGTCAAGAGCAGGTTCCAAGTTCAAAGTCTCAAGCGGTTCTGCGCTTGCGTGGGTTCCCATCAGGGCTACCGGCTTTTGGGTTGCTTCTTTAGCCGCTCGCACAAATTCCAAATCGTTTAGTATGCTTGGGGTGGAGGTCTCGCAAATGAGCAAATCGGGTTCAAAATCCTTTATTTTTTTTAGAGTAGCCTCTTTGTCCAGTTCCATTGCCGGAGCATCCAGCAGTAAAATTTCATTGCCATCGGCTTCTGCTGCTCCTGCGGCGTAGGAGAGGAACATGGGATAGTAAAGAGTCCCGGACTTCGCAACGCCCGGGCTGCGGGACTCCCTGCTGAATTTAGGAAAAAAAGGTGGATTTACGAATGCTGCTTTCACCGAGGTGTAATATAGAAAATCCACCCCACCCTTTACCTAGGCTTGAGAGGAAGCCTTCTGGTGGCGGCCACATTGGCACCAAATTCGTAACTGGCTCATATGTAATAACTTACGAAATCAATGAAAAAAAATAACCAGCCTTGATTTTTCTACATTTAGCAGACAAATGAATATTTATGAGAAACGCTTATGGATTTTAAGAGCCTAGTTCCGTTGGCTATGCTGACGGTTTCAAACATTTTTATGACATTCGCTTGGTACGGGCATTTGAAGTTCAAAAACAGTCCATTATGGATAGTAATTCTGATTAGCTGGGGAATCGCTTTCTTTGAATACTGTTTGCAGGTTCCGGCTAACCGCATCGGGCATTCTTATTTCTCGGCGGC
>LIUG01000181.1 GCA_001462245.1 Candidatus Fibrimonas termitidis | reverse complement strand
AAAATTGTTCTTTCAAGTTTTAGAAAACAATAGTTACTTGGGGGATTGGTCACCTTGTGGGCTTGTCCATGCCAGAAGCCTATGACGTGAAAAACACTTGGACATATGACGGATTGCCATTTCTTCCTGATGCAAAAACCATGAAATACGAAGTTTCAGACGGCAAGCAAAAACAATTCAAAGTCGTCAAAGAAGCAATCGAAGGTGCTTCTACTGTTGTCGTCGCAACTGACCCTGATAGAGAGGGAGAGAACATTTTCTATAACATCATGAAGCTGTGCAAATCATCGACCTATCAAAAGCCCATGAAGCGACTTTGGATAAACTCCTTGACAGATAAAGAAATTATTCGTGGGTTCAGCAATTTGAGAGATGCTAAAGAGACCATCGGATACTTCTATGAAGCCAATTCACGTCAAATAGGGGATTATCTTGTCGGAATGAACGCAAGCCCTATGTATACTCTAAAACTCAAAGAGAAGGGACTTACAGGCGTTTACAGCCTAGGACGTGTGCAAACGCCAGTCAATACATTGATTGTCGAGAACGATTTAGCCATCAAAAATTTCAAGCCTGAAAATTACAAAGTCATCGAGTGCGAGACGGAAACGACTCCAAAAGTCGTTTTCAAGAACAAAACCGAATATTTCGATGACAATGAATTTCAAGAAGTGTGGGAAAAACACCGATTAGAGGAAGCAAAGTCGGGTCAAATCAAAAATGTCGAGGTTTCCGAGAAGCAACAGCAAAGCCCTAAGCTATTCTCCTTGGGCGGTTTGCAACGATACGCCAACAGCCGTTGGAAGTACCCAACCAAAAAGACAGACGGATTGATTCAAGAACTTTACCAAAAAGGCTATTTGAGCTATCCCAGAACCGACAGCGAACTGATTACCACCAACGAACACGCCTATCTGGTCGCTAATTTGGAAGCGTACAAGTCATTCCTGAATATCACTCAAGAGCTACCTAATACAGCTCCCAACAAGCGTTATGTTGATGACAACAAGGTTCTGGAGCACTACGCCTTGATTCCCACCGAAAAAATCCCGAATTTGGAGTCGTTGAGCGCAGACGAGAAAAACATCTACTTGGCAGTCATGGAGAGAACGATTCTCATGTTTGCCAAACCGTACGTTTACGAAAACACCAAAGTGGAGCTTGACGTGAATGGATTGGCTTTCCATGCCATCGGAAATGTCCCGAAAGAGATGGGATGGAAATCGGTCTTGTCGTTCGACGAGGATGAAAAAGAAGAGGAAGCAAAATTACCTCCGTTCGAAGTCGGTGAGGTCGTCCCTTCAATGGTCAAAAAGATTGTTAAGGTGACCAAACCGCCTAAACAGCTGACAGAGGGGACATTAGTCGGAAAAGGTGGGCTGATGGACAAGCTCAACTTGGGAACGCCAGCTACCCGAAGCTCTGTCATCGAGACGCTCCTGAACCGTGGCTACGCTAAAATCGAGAAAAACAAAATCGTGCCAACGGCTAAGGGCTATCTCCTATGGGATTTGACGAAAAACAAGAACCTCCTGATTGGCGACCCTGAAATGACGGCGAAATGGGAAGAATACCTTTCTAAAATCAGTAAAGGCGAAGGTACACAAGAATCTTTCCTGAACAATATCTACAAATTTCTGGACAGCATGATTAATCAATTAAAAGAAATGGATTTTGAGAGCCAATATATCAGAGAGCAAGTGGAAGCCACCACAAAACGAGTCGGTGACTATACCATCAATGAAAAAGCAAAAGTTTTTGAAGTCACGGATGCAGAGAGCCACCAGTTTGTCATCTTCAAGGAATTTTCAGGAAAGAAATTGACCCTGAAATTGGTAGAAGAATTGTTGGCGAACGGCAAGACAAAAAACCCAGTCAAAGGACTGAAATCAAAATCAGGCAAAACCTATGAAGCACACTTGGTGTTTGACAGAGATTCCAAAAAGGTAAAAGTCCACTTTGAAAATAGTGGCACAGATAGACCGCAAGCAACAGTCAAAACTGTTGGCGATTATGAAGTCCTAGAAAAAGCAAAGGTATTTGAGGTAAAAAAATCAGGCGCTGACGAGTCGTTTATTTTCTTTAAAAGCATTTCTGGCAAGGAAATCGACCAGAAAATCGTGGATGAATTGTTGTTAACGGGTCAAACCACGGATAAAGTCACAGGATTTACAAGCAAGGCGGGCAAAAAGTTTGATGCAACCTTAAAATTCAATTCAAACAGTAAAAAAATTGAGTTTGTCTTTTAAGGTTGATTTGCCACTT
The DNA here is from genome assembly GCA_001462245.1 of Candidatus Fibrimonas termitidis. Lineage (GTDB taxonomy): Bacteria > Fibrobacterota > Fibrobacteria > Fibrobacterales > Fibrobacteraceae > Fibrimonas > Fibrimonas termitidis. The sequence continues at coordinate 10,160 of LIUG01000181.1, read as the reverse complement.
ACTGAAAAAAAGAAAAGAGGGTGAAGTAATGAGAGAAAAAAAGATACGACATTACAAGACACTGGGATTCGTGGCTACAGCTACAACAATTCTGGCTCTAAGTGCTTGCGGAAACGAAAGTGATTCGTTGCAAGGTGTTTGGGTCAATCCTGTTTCCGCCGATTTACACGCCACAATGGAAATTCGTGAAGAAACGCTAATGACTGACGAGGGCGACATTGTAGGATTTGAATTAGTAGATGATGGAAGGACGATTGAAATAACATCGGGAAGTCAGGTTGCTTGGCTTGACTTAGAACTTGAAGAAAATAGACTTGTCATGGGTGATGTTGAGTTTTTCAGATATGGGAGTCCAGAACTTGATGAGAAAATTGAAAATTTAAGGGTTGAAGAAGTAAGGATTACAGCGCTCACTAGTGAGATTGAAGATAGATTTGACAGAATTATTAATTCAAAACCAGAAAAATTTTCAAGAGAGCTATTGGAGTTGCTTCAAGGAGAGTGGGTAGAGGAGACGGATTTAACGACTTCACGAACGTTTTTAATTGAAGATGATACAGCCATACTTTTTTTCAGTGACCCGATAGCGGAGAATCGTAATCCAATGGATTTTGGAATAGATGAATCTGAATTTTCTAGACGACTGATACAGACACTACCTTTTCGATTGGAGGATTTAGAAAGGGAATTAAGACTAGGAAATGATTCGGAAATAATGGGGCACTTAGCTTATCTCGAAAATTTAACTGATGTAAATGATTTTTTTTCAAGCGACTTATTTTCTAACAGTTTTCATTTAATACAAATCGGAATCAACACTAGTGATTTGATTGTGGAAGATGGGGGAGACTTTGTTATCACCAATCGTCTAATAGGAGTTGGGAATTTCCGAAGATGATATCGGAAGTAAAATTCGATAAGAGTGGGATGAAGGCAAAAATCGGTGAATATAAAGTCGGCAGATTAGAATTGCCCATCAATAAACTGAAATCCATCGGAATCACCGTAGACACGCCTGATATGGAAATCGAATTTGTGGGAATTAAAACGATAGTCCGTAGCGCTTCACTAACAGATTCTGAAAAAAACAAACGTAAAGTCCAATTCATGCAACGGAACGGAAAAGTTATTTACGCAAGGCTTCTGATACCTGACTTGATATTGCGTCAAATGTCACTCAATGAAAACAACAGTCAAGTAAGAGTCGTGTTCTCAAAAGATGAGATTACGATTAGAGCAGTCAGGCGCAATGAGGAAAACATTTTCTTTAGCGCCAGAGAATTTTCCGAAATAACTGGCATAGACCGTAGGGCGCTCAAAGGTTACGAGGAAAAGGGATTGCTCACAAGTGAATGGCGTAGGGGCAAGAAAGTCTACACCATCAAGCAAGTCAAAAAAGCACTAAAATTGATAGATAACCGCAGTTGACGGTTATCTTTTTTATTTCAACAAAATATCCATTTTTCAAGTGGTATCATCATGCTTGGAGGTGTTTGTATGGACGATAAAAGGTTTGAAGCTATGCTTTTTTATGGGATTTTAGGTTTGTATGTGCTGTTACTGTTATTCCATCGTGAAATGAACGGAAATGCGGTCTTAGGGATTGCGCTTAGCTTAATTGGTTCAGGCATATTTCTGACCATCAAAAAAGAGAGGAGGGAAAAAGCGAATGGGTTTGTTCGGAACAGCGAGACCAAAATGAAGATGGCATTGAGCCTCATCGCTTCCTTGTTCGTCATTTCGGTATTTATACAGATATTTCTATAACGATAATTTAGAAAATATTTTGTAAATATTTACCAAAATATATTGAATTTGGAAGAGAACTATGCTATAATCCCCTTACAAGAGATTTAGATGTAAGAGGTGCAAAGTCATGGCAGTTCGAGAAGGAAGCAAGAGGTCAGGTAGACCAAGAAAATCAGAAAAGCGAACCACGACAGTTGAAATCAGAGATGAGATTATTGCATTGATTGATGTGAAGACTGCTGAACTAAATGGAATTACTAAAGGAAAAACTAGTAGGGCAGAAATGATTAACAACATACTGGCAGATGTATTGGGGTTGCCCCCTAGTTACGAAATCGAAAGCAACGCCATGAAAGAGATATTCTCAAAAGGAAAAAATGAAATAACTATTGGATGAAAGGCGCTTCGAGCGTCTTTTTTCATGGGGAAAAACACGTAGGATTATGATAAGATTTTAATTCCATTAATTTCCAAATTTTCATATAAAATAATTTCCAAAAATTAACATAAATATATTTACAAATAATTCCAAATATGTTAAAATAAAGGTAAGTTAAATTAACACTGGGGGTGAGTGTATGAACACGAACGGAATGTCTGGTGGTCAGATGGCAAATGTTGCTAGCGAAGTGACAGATGTCGAAGAACCAAAGAAACAAAAGCGTGCAAGAGCTGTTAAGTCAAAGCAAGATGAGTTTATTGACAAAATCATCTTGCAATTCGACAAAATGACTCCCAAAGAATTCGCTGAAAAAGCTGTCAAAGAAGCTCGTGAAGCAAGGCTTGAGGAGTACAAGCGACAAATCGAAGAATTAAAAGCTTACGAAGGGCTTATCTAAAAAAGAATGGAGATGTTGTTATGGAAGTAATTCGTAATATTAATCAAATGATTGGAGCAATCACTGGTGATTTGCGCAACACATTATTGCTAGGCGGTGGCTTGGCGCTTCTATGCTGTGGTATCTGGTATCAATTCGGTGAGAACAGCCAACAAAAAGCCAAAAAAGTGGCAATCGGTATCTGCATCGGCGTTGGGATGGGCGTGCTTGCTACAACTATCATCAACTCTGTTGTTGATGTCGCTGGCGGTTTCTAAAAACGCACATTGGTTTTGAATTAAGGCGACAAGTGAAGGCTTGTCGCCTTTTTAATAAAGATAAGGGGGTCAAATGATGAATCAATTCGAGACAAGTTTTGTTTTTAAACACGAAATCGAAAAAGGGAAGTTCAGAGGAAAAGAAAAGCATGTCAAAAGAAACAAGAATTTTCCAGAATTAGACAGCAAGAAAAGCTACACCATCAATGAAGCGCAAGAAATCATCAACAATCTATCAAGGAAAGCCGTCAATCAGTTGGTGACTGATTTGTTGGTCTACTTCAAAGATAATGGAACATCTTACACTTTGGAAAATATCCGTTTTGGGGCGGGCAGAACCGTCAACTTGCCCTTAGAGTTCAATGCTCAACTGGAAGGTTTTACGGAAGGAGACTTGAGTGCCGACCCGAAAGAGTTGAAAGATTTTTTCAAAGCGGAATATGTGAAGCAAAAATCAAAATCGGAGGTTAAGGAAGAAAGGTCGACAGAAACAGCGGAAACGGAAGAACCGAGGTCGCTTTCTGAACTTACAAAAACGGTAAATGAAAATATTGACCCTGAATTTTCAATTTTAGCAGAGTCTAGAGAGTCGATTGACGAGGTGAAAGAGGAAGCGCCGTTACAGTTGCTTTCCAAGTTTAGTGATAAAAATTCAGACTCAAAAGGGGCTGAAGTCATTCATTTTACGCCAATCCAAGAATACATCAGATTCGGTAGCGAAGTTGATTCCGTTGTAGAGGATGCTTCTAAAGATTTTGATAAAGAGCGTTTTTTCAATTTGATGGGGATTCCAGAAAAAGGAGAATACAAGCAAGAGACCGTTGATTTTAAAATCTATCAGAAATTAAACGGCTACTACACGGACACCGAATTTCAAAGCATCAAGTCGTCATTTTTGAAACAAATAAATAGCGCAGTCTCTCAATCAGAAGAAATGCTAAGGGATTTTTCAATCAAGATATGGAAAAAAGACTATTCTGAAATAGCTGAAAATGAGCTTTCAGGTCAATTAGAAGCGATACGAAGACAGAACAAGGCTAATCTAACTAAGCATAAATCCGAATTGGACAATGCCTTTAAAGATGCAATGGATAGATTGGAAGAGAAACATAATCAAGAAATTTTGACGATGAAGCAACGTCAAAAGAGCGAGGTAATGGAACTGGGAGAGGAATATCGCCAGAAAAACGAAGTTTCCCTAAAAGCCAAACAGGATTTTGTATCCAAAGATTTTGAAGGAGTCAAAAAGGATTTAGTGGCTTCAAGAGTCAAAGAGTTGAAGTTGGACGATGTAAAGCTCATGGAAAACAAAAAATCAGACATTTCGCAAGAGGTTTTTGAAAAAATAAACGCTTTGAGAGAGGATTCCAACCAAAAGATAACTCAATATTTGGAAAAAATCAAAGGCGATTTAGAAATGGTGATGCCGAACATAAAAAAAGAAGTGGCAGAATTTAAGGAATCGGAATCATTGAGGATGAAAGAGGAAAAGTATCGCTACGAGTTAGCCGTCCGTGACAAAGAAGCCACCGCCTCCCTTAAAAAAGCAGAAAAAGACGAGGAAATAGAATCCCTCAAAGTCGTTATCAGCAAGCTTAGCGAACGGTGCAATCAGCTATTTGAGGAACTTGAACTGCTCAAAAAGCGTGATGAATCGGTAGAGGAGGGATAAGATGGGAAGAAAAAGACCAGTCAAGCATAGGTCGGGCAAAGTAAAAGGAGAAAAACTTGCTAGTGCTGAAAAAGAGTTTAACAAGGGTAGGGCTATCTTCTCCCTGATATTCGGTGTATTTACAGCTGTAGGCTTCCTTTATTTATTCAATGCGCTCAATGTCAATTTGCCGATTCTTTTGAACAATCAATCAGCCGAAGGATACTCTGAATTTTATTGGGGAATGGGGTTGCTAGAGCCTTTTACGGAAGACACGCAAGACTTTTTGATTATGATGATTGGTGGGGCATTGGTTGTGGCGTTTCTTTTCTACAACAGAGAACGTAACACGGAAGATTCTGACATGGCATATGGACAGCACGGAGATTCCCATTTCATGAAAATCGACGAAATCATGAATACTTTCCATTCGATTCCTGACCAAAAGAAATGCTATTCTGGCGTTGGCGGAGTCCCAGTGACTCATTATAAAGACAGGTATTACATTGACCGCTCCACGGTCAACACGCTTTTTCTTGGTTCTACACGGTCGGGGAAGGGTGAAACAGCAATATTCCCGATGATTGACATTTTGTCTCGTGCGGATGAGAAGTCATCCATGATTTTCAATGACCCAAAAGGCGAGCTATTCGCAGCATCCAAAGAAAATCTGGAAAAGCGTGGCTATGATGTTTTGGTCTTGAACCTGAAAAGCCCGAATGAATCCATGAGTTTCAATCCGTTGCAACTTTCCATTGATGCTTATGGGCGTGGGGACAGGGAAGACACCATCAAACGGATAAACACGTTCACACATAGCCTATTCAGCAAGGGGATGGCAGGTCAAAATAGCTTCTTCTACACGGGCGGTAAGGCAGTTGTCAATGCCTTGTGCTTTAAAATAATCGAAGAAAACTTCGAAAAAACGCCTGAAAAAATCACGGTTTACAATGTGGCACAGATGCTTAGGGAACTTGGCTCGCTGAACTACACCGATGAAAATGGCAAAGAGCGGAACGGATTAGACGACTTCATGCTAGGGTTGCCAGCTGATGACCCATCAAAAGCCGAATACACGACGGCTTGTTTGTCTGGGGACAAGGCGAAAGGGAATATATTGGCAACAGCGACTACCGAAATCAATATTTTCACGAATGAATCTTTCGGAAAGCTGACTTCTAAAAACTGCATCAATCTAAGGGAAATCGGATTCCCCAAAACCTTTGAATTTCTTGTGGACAAGTCCGAAGAAAAAGATTTGCTTGGTAAGCGTGTCACTATCAATTTCAAGCGACAAAAGGTAGTGAAAGGCAAAGAGATGGGTCTACAGCTCATTGAGGAAAAAGACGGAAAGAAAGTCAAAACGGCTTCTCATGTGGCAAAAATAAAGCCCTCTGGGCAAGTGTCACTTTACTACAACTGGAAGTTACAAAACGATGATGTGGTAGAAATCGTATTTGAGAGCGGTAAACAGAAACAAGTGTTAGAGTACAAAATGAATTTCAAAGCTGACGATAGTAAGCCTGAAAGATATTCTGGTATCGACAATAAGGTCGAATTGGAGCTTTTATCTGGCGATAATGATTTGCTTGGGCTTCACAACCTGAAAATGACCTATGCGGAAAAGCCAATCGCACTGTTCATGATAGTCCCTGACTACGACACCTCTAACCATGTCTTGGCATCCATATTTATTTCCCAACTCTACACGGAATTGGCTGAAAAATGTGGCGATGCCCCTGGTGGGAAACTTTTTAGAAGACTACATTTTATATTGGATGAGTTCGGCAATATGCCATCCATCAGTGATTTTGATAACATCGTTACAGTATGTCTAGGACGAAATATGCTATTTAATATATTTTTGCAAGACTTCGACCAGTTAAAAGGGAAATATCCAGATGGTCATCAAACCATTAGAAATAACTGCTTGAACCAGATTCTTATTTTCTCAACTGACGACAACAGCAACGAATATTTCTCTAAAGCGTGTGGTCATAGAACGGTCATACGGAAAAATGTGAGTGGTGCTGACGGCAAGCATTATGACGGAAAAAACAACTTGCAAAAGAGTGCTGAAAAAGAGCGCCTAATCTCGCCAGAGCGTGTTTCCTCACTCTTAGAAGGTGAATGGATTGTCATCAGCAATACGAGACGTAACAAGAACCATGAAAAAGTTAGGTTGGCCCCCATCTTCTGCACTCAAAAAACATTGATGCCGATGCGTTGGGAATTTTTCAAGGACAGTGGTTTTGAGCCGAAGAACGACATCAACATGATTGATATTAACTGCCAACACGCAAGGCTTGATTTGGTAAAAAACTCCGTAGATTTTGCGGAATACATCAAAAACACAAAAGTTAGAGTAGAATACGCCATCAACAACGGAAAAGATATCTCGGAAAAAGACCTCCTTGAATATTCTAAAACAGAGGGTGTCACTAAAGAAAGCTACCAAAAAGCGCTGAAATTGGTGAAAGACTCCCGATTGACAGAGTTTAAGATTGAGAGTATTAAGATATTTGATGAAATCAAGGAAATCGCAATGGCTAGACAAAAGCAGAATGACAACAATGAAACAAATAACGCTGATGCCTATATTAATACTATCAAGGAGCGTGCGGAGTCATGGATGGGTTCCCACATTCATGGAAAAAGTTACTACAGATATCTTTCTGATTTGCCGAAAAAGTTCATTGGTGAGGATTTGAAAACGATGAGAAATGAAATGAACTTAGAATTTGAAAAGATTCAGGAAAAAGCCGAAAATGAGGACATCAATTTTGACCCCATTCTTCTTGATGAACATCTGGATTCGCTCCATAAAATTTTCGATGAATTGAATAAGATTAAAGGTGAAGAATTATACTCCAAAGTCGCATAGCTCCATGCTATGCGACTTTACTTTGTTTCCGTAAAGTGGTACAATTTAAGTATGATATAAATTACTAAGTGAGGGGGTTAGGTGTATGATTGAGTTTATCATCGGTTTCTTTGGATTTTTTTTGCTCTTGTTGATGCTCTTGTTTGAGTATCCCATGATATTTTTGGGAATTCTCTTGGTGATTAGTTCGCCTATTGTTGTCCCCTTTATTTTTCTTGCAATCGTAGTTGTTTTTAAGTGGGCTTTTAAAAAAATTAGGAAGTTAATCGGCAATGTCATAAAGTTAATCAGATGGATTTTATTCTAAGGAGGCGGTATAGGGATGGAAAAAAAGTTAAATAAAAAGAAATTGGGGCAATTAGGGCTTGTAACTTCGATGACGGCATCATTGTCTTTGACCGCAAGTGCAAATACGGCAGATAGGCTTGGGGAATTAAGCCCTTATTTCACGGAGTTCGATTGGTTCGGTTCGCTTGGGCGTGGGATATCTGGAGGTTTTACCATCTGGAATTACCGATTCAATATTTGGGTGGAAGAAATAGTTGGTGACGGTCTTGCTCAGTCTTTGAACCTCTTGACTGAACCTTTCGGTAATTTGATAACAGGAGAAGGATTGGGAGGTGACTATATCCAAGGAATTGGAGCTGGTGGATTTAGGGCACTGATTATATCGCTTTTGACATTGAGTGTATTAATCCTTGCGTTAAAAGTTGTTCAGGCGAAGGAGGTCTCGTTTAAGAACACAGCGTTGAATATTATTTGGTCGGTGGTATTGATAGGTTCGATGCCCTTTATGTTTTCTACGATGAACAATATCGTACCCTATTTATTCGGAGGATTGAGTTCGCTAGGAAACAGTGAAGATTCACTGTCCACCCATCTTGTTCAAAATCACGTTATAGATTGGCGTTATGCGATTGCTAATGAAAGAGTAGGTGATGCGATTTCTTCTGGCGTTCAAGGGAATAACCTAAATCAAGCCACTATTCCTTTGATTAACTGGTCGGAGACGATAAGTTACGAATGGTTAGAGGGTTTTCCTGACAATAATCTATATGCTCAGCATTTTAGGAACAGGTTAATAATCGGAGATGATGGTCGATGGAGCTCTGTTCCACGAATTGAACCAGAAGGAGACTATGGGGTGCTTCGTGGAACGTGGAACTGGTTCAGGGATTTATTCGATGTTGGTAGTACTGTCAACAATGTCGGCATCAACATTGTTTCTTCGATGTTCGGTATCGAGGGAACACCTACCATTTTCAGATATGAGGTCAATTTCTTTGCCTTGAATCTAGCGCTTTTAGCAAGCTTATTGGGTCATACTTACATTCTCATCTCTATTTTCAAGACGGTCATTCAGATGCTTTTTTCTCGAATTTTAGCTCCTGTCATCTTTGCAACGGACATTGAGAGTGGTCAAAAATCGAAACAAGTGGTTATGGATATCGTCACTTCTTATTTGCAGATAGCGTTTTATGGCTTGGCTCTGGGTGTATTTGCCCATACGATGAGTTTTAGCGCTAGTGAATTCGACAACTTCATTGTACAAATAACTTTCATGTTCGCCAGTGTGTTTGCGTTGGTTCAAGGTAGCAGATTCTTGCAACGCTTCTTCGGGGTTGATACAAACACAAAAGGTGGATTTGCGGCAATGCTAGGAATGAAGGCGGGTGCGGTCGCTACAGGTGGCGCTATCGGACGTGGAGCGAAGAACTCTTTAGCGAAATCACAAGCTGTCGGGCATGATGGTAAAAATAGAGTCGAGCGTGGGGCGCATAAAGCCTTAGACCGAAGGGACAAGCTTCAAAGTATGAGGTCAGCAAAAATCCCGGGGATTGGAAATGTCAATGTAAGCCCTGGCGTTGCAAAAGGACTGGCAAATGGTCTAGCTACTGCTGAAATAGGTGCTAGAGGTCTTGGAGAATTTGGGCGATTCGCAGGTGGAGCTGTTGGTTCTGTGGCAGGTCAAGCCCTAGGAGGGATAGCATTCGGTCGCCAATTCAATAGCCAAAATCAAGCCAATCTCCCTAGCACGGGTTCGCTTTTAAAATCAGCGGTGAATACACCTATAAATATTGCGGGGAGAATAAGAAAGAACTCTCCTGAAAGTCAAATGACAGCCAATGCGACAAATAGCGTGTTGGACAACCTTCAAGCTATGCAAAACAACAATCCAGATTCAAGTGGAATCGAGAACAGCATGGGTAAATTCGGAAAGTCGTTTGGAAAAATGAAGCCAGAACAGCAAAGTGTGGCGATGGGGGAAATCTCAAATCGCATGAACAACGGCACTTTGAATTTAAACCATCGTGGGGAACAAGCGATGGGAGAGCAAATCGGAAGCATGGTCGCCAGTTCTTCTACAGCAGAAGCTATTACAGTAGCCTATGAAGGTGCAAAAGCTATCGGTGGAATAAAAGATAAAACAACTAGAGAAAATTCGTTTGCAAATCTGCAAAGTTCGATTGATGGGATTTCAAATCCTCAAGATAGAGCGTATGCCCAACAGGGATACAATCAATATTTAGAGGAAAATGGAATGCCAGTAACACGAACAATTAGCCAAGATAGCCAAACCAACTTCGTTAACGGCGCTCCATCGACTGGGACTGCCCAATCGCAACAATCGCCGAGCGTTCAAGGGTCTAGCACTGAATCGGTGGCGACAGGCAACCATACGGTGAGACAGGAACAACAGACCGATTTCGTTAACGGCTCACAAACGTCTGGGACTTCTCAACAGCCACAATCGTCGAGCGTCCAAGGCTCTAACACTG
>LIUG01000180.1 GCA_001462245.1 Candidatus Fibrimonas termitidis | reverse complement strand
CTGATAGTGTTCAAACTCAAATTCACGGGGGCAAGGAATCAACTCGTGGAATCCCTCCAAAGGCTTAACAAAATCCTCTGCCTCCATGCTATTATCCCATTCAACCCCAATTGCTTGCCGCATCAGCTTGCGTGCAACTTCACGGGGAAAAGCCAGCATGTTTTGGAGTGCTCGGATAGCCGGATCTTGCTGGGGGTGCCGCAAAAAAGTTGTTGTAATCACCACGGGTATATTGTACTTGTAGTGAATCATCAGGCTCTCCAGCGATGTGAAATAACCCGATACCAGCAAATCAGGTTTGTTTTCATCGCTGAACAAGCTATCCAGCTCGCCGTCGGCAATGGCGAACACATGGTCGGTTTTCCAGCGTTCGGCAATGGAACCGTGGTTTTCACTTGTATAGCCTAGAGGGTAGAGTTCCGGAAATATAATATGGAAATTACCTTTGGGGTTTATTGCAAGTGCAGGGTCTGTAACATACCCAAAGGAAGCGACCACAGAAGCGCAGTCTTCTATGCCCATATAATCCACATCATACCCTTGTTCCTTAAGCCCGTTGGCCCAAACAACAGTTGGCAGCCAATGGCCTTGTTCCAGATAAACATCCGGCCAAAAGAGAATTTTCTTTGGCATGGTTTATTCCCCCGTAGAAATTTGATAGCGGTACTCAATCATAATATCCTCCAGATTATTCAACTGTTCCTCTGTGTTGGTACTTGCATCCAGCATCAATTCGCCATCGAAATTCGGTTGAGCTAGTCCGGCTTTTTCCGAATCCCAAATTTCAGCCCATTCATCCATGCCTATATTTTCCGATACGCTAAATACTGTAGCATTTCCCGGCAATTTGAAACTCAAGCTGAAGCTGCTTATATCCTGATTGCTAGTCTTGGCCAGAATGCGCACAGCTTTCACATTTACCCGACCTTTTGCGAACATAGGGAAATTCTTGTCACCTATCCGCAGATTCACAGGCAGCCCTGCTCGCAATCCCTGCAAAGAATCACAATAATCACGGCTCAGGCAGATTTCCTGTTTTAGTCCTCCTTCTGCATAATAGGCATTCCACATCTCAGCAATACTATTCTCGACAGTCTCCTTCAATGTTTCGCCTGCATCTCGCGCTGTATAGCTGATATATAGAACTGCTTCTGAAATGCTCTGGTAATCAAATTGGTGGAATTTGGCGGGAAGCTCCAATTTCCATTCGCTTGAAGCCCCTGCGCCTTCAAATGGCAGATAACGTTCATCCCGGAAATTCAATTCAAACAAGCCACAGTCGTTCTGAGCTTGGCTGGTGGCAATGCTTCGTCCTTCTTCAACCTTTCTATTAATCGTTACATATTCTTTTGTGGTTTCATCGCATATCCGCAAACTGTTACTTAACAAAGTCAGTTTTGCGCTGATGCTGTCGTATGGGCTGGCTGCGCAGAGAATTTCCAAGCGAACCGATTTGATTCTCCGGAAATACTGGCCCGGAAAATCCATGTCAAAGAGAACCTCGGGCACGTTGAAAGTGCAAGTGCCTGTTTTCTGCAACAGACGCAGTTCATCCGGGTTTAGCTGCGCCAGCGATACCGGCCTGGTGATTTCCAGTTCTCTTTCATTTTTTTCCAGATAGGTTATTTCCATATTGCGCAGATTAAATAATAAGCGTTCCCCGGCCAACAACCCTTGGCGTAAACCATCCCAGTAATCCGCCCTGATAAAAGGCGGTTCATTGTCGCCAAGCCCCAGCTCAAACTTGTAGCATTTTTCAGCACGTTTAGCAACATTCAATGCCTGCTTGAAGGTATCCTTGTACAAGTTGCCAAGCTGGGTAGCCATCCATGTATATAAGTCCTTGCCGGTAAAGCGGTTCGTCATGAATTCATAAATTTCATCCGACTGTTCAATCTGGTGCTCCAAATTTTCCAGTTCCTTCTCGGCCACGTGGATGCGTATCTCGGCTGCCAGAATCTGCTTGTCCAAATTCTCCATCTCCATCTTTGCCAGCTTTTCCTGCAACTTCCAGTCACTCCAGCGGCGCTCATACCCTCCCTTTGTCTGAGCCATATAAGCGTTTGAACGGGTTATTTGGGAGTTTATCTGCAAATAATCTGCGATAATGGAAGTTGCGTCGCCTAATTTAGAACCGCCCATTATTGATGAAAAATCCGGACCGCCGAATGCATTGATAATAGCGCCGATATTTATATCCGGAATCAATTTCGCTACGCTAGCATACATTTTGACCTGCGATGCTGTAACTTGTAAATTGTCTGCATCTCTAGTCAAATTCATGGCCGATTTTTCCAAATCGGAAATTTTTTCGATATTCTTGTAGAATTCATAGCGAATCTCGGCACTTTCCCGATTTTTCTGCAGGGAATCCAAATGCGTATTTGCTTCGTCAATCTGCAACTTGCGAATGCTTTTGTTGAGTGTGAGCATTTCGCGTTCTTGTTCGGCACGCAGAAGAGACAAAGCTTCGCCATCCTTCTTTTCCAGCGCAGAAAGCAGGGCCGTGCCCAAAGATTGCATATCCTTTGCCACTTCCATTGCCTTCTGCACCATAAATTGGAAACGATATATAGGAACTTGTTCTTCAATGTCCGAAAGCACGCTGCTAATGTCAAGGCCTGAAGCACGTGCCCGCACCAGCAAGGCCGGGTCAATAGGCGGCGCATACAGAGCAAGCATCCGCTTTACACCTTCAATATTGAGGCTGTTGCGGATTTTATAAAGCCTATCCGCAACTGTTTTCCAGTAGCCTTGCAGTTTATCGTTGCGGGGAACTCCAAAATAGAACATATCACCCGAAATATGAACCAATTGCCCGGCTTCGGCAGAAAGATTGGGTTGGGGAACGGTCTTTTCACGTTTATTGACCTGTATCAGATCATCCTCCACCCGGACCATTATATTGCCGAAAATTTCCCGCTTGCCGTTCAATACTGTTTTGACTGTTAGAGCCTCTGTAAAGTTAGCTCCGTCGGTTGTTGCTTCACTGGGACCTAAAATATCGGCAGCCAGCATGTAAAGCTGTATGGCTTCGTTAACTGATTCCATTGTATCTATGGTGAATAGTTGGTCTGCCCAGGCGATCAGGTTGTCCAGGTATCTCATCACCACATATTTCTGGTAAGCCGCCGGACGTGCCCGAGCTATAAGATGGGGATTGAAAGGGTCGCGCTTCCATCTGTCTATAAGAGCTTCCAAAGCATCCCGTTCCGGAGTTTTGTTCCGTGCGCTGGGAAGCCCCAGCGTTTCCAGAATATTTGCATCTGCATCCTTATTGGCAAAGAAAGGCAAAAAACGCCAAAAGCGCGAGCCTTTAGGAAGAGCTTGTGCCCAGCGTTTGGTGCGCTCGTAAACGCTCAAATCCATGCGAGGATCGAATACCATGTGAATCCAATCCATGGCCTCTTCATAACGTTGCTCCTGGGTCAGCTTGTTTGCAATCCGCATAGGCACATGGAAGAACAGTTCCCAATTGTAAATGCCATTTGCGCTGCCCCAGTTGAAATCCACCACAGGATTTGGGAATGGGCGGGTAACCGCATTGCGCTCCGGCTGCCGGCGATATTCAAACAGTCTTTGGCTCAGGTCCCAAGCTTCCCAGTCGCCTGCAATATAATAGCCCAAATAAACACTGAAATAATAATTGTAATAGGAGTAGGAGCGATAGTAGCCTTCTGCTATGGGCAACGCTTCGGTTTCACGTGTGTATAGCCATTTTCTCCCGCCGCTCCGATAACGTTTATGGAACTCATCCACCAAAGGATGGGTCAAAAGATTGAAGCGGTATGCCGTATATCCGTTGGGACCTACCGTCACGCCCTTGTCTCGCGCAACCTCTTCTATCAAGTAGGTGCTATCTTCTCCCATAAAGAAGAAAGGCTGCTTCTCTCCGGTATAAAATGAGAAGTTCACAGGATACAAAGAGTATGGCCCATCCATTTTGCGAAGAATGATATTTCCGCTCGGATATACAAGCTTGCCGACTTCGGAAGGATCCGCAAGGTCGGCGATTCCTTGTCTGTTGTGGCTTTTTTCTTCCAACTCCGCAGCTTCTTGTCCCTTCTTTTGCCATAAGAGATACCGCTTATGCCACTTATTCCATCTTATATTAAAAATTTTTATGTGTTCATACCATTTTCTCCGTGGAGGCTGCGGCTCTTTTTCTATTTCATTATCTGCATATGCGTTCAGATCTTCTTCATAACTTTTAAACTGCCCGCTCTCTGCCCAGCAATTATGGACCAGATTGCTGTTTGCCGGAGGATAGAAGTTCGTATAATTCGCCTTATTGCTGCGATTCCATGCATTGCCATAGTAAACAGATTCATCTCGGCCGTCTTTCCATAGCTGAAACTCTCCGAATTCCTCTATCATTTGAAATTCCGTCGGTCGATAGGTCGGCACTTCTTTTATTGTAGATACGTCCTTAGTCACCTTAACATTCAGAGTATTATCACCTTTAAACTCCAATATATCATAGTCATACCATGTGCGATAAACCTTAACCTCAAGAAAATCCGAAGAATTGTTCCCTGTACGGAAATGGAAGCGGTCTTCGTAGCTCTCTCCCGCATTCAGCTTATGGCCATAGCCATCATAGAGCACGTGGCTTAGCACAGATTTGGTTGTCTTTTTGCCGCTCCATTTTTTTCCGTTGAAACAGACCCAGTTCAGGCGAAGCTCCAGAATGGATTTGGGATTATCTCTTCCCAAAGCCGTCTCTCCGGTATGAGCCTCGGCTTCTTCTTCTTTATGCTGGAAAACAGGCCAGAAAAGGTATAGATTCCGGTTCATTATAGCCATGCTTACCGATTTGGCCTGAATATCAGTGTCTATTTTTTCCCAGGGAGTCCATTCTCCGCTGTGCAGGGCTTTCGCCAAATAACGGCGTCGATAGAATACGCTGGGATCGCCCCGGGTGCAGCCAACTATATGCAAAATGTATAATACGGAGCTATCGCCGTCTTCCTTGCAGGCACCAACAATTTGCAATCCGCCTACATCCCGCATCTTGTCCAGATATTCCGCCAAAGCTTCTTCTATGGAAGAGGGGTCATCGGAAATCTCCATCAGCTTGTCTTCCAATTCCTTGAAGAATGGGGTTTTGTCGTCCCGCAACTCAGGCTCAATCCAGTTTTCCGCATATAGGAAAACTTTGCGGTTGGCTTCCCATACACGGTAATTCTTCATCCATTCCCAGTAAATCTTCTGGTCTTCGGTAAGGGTAAAGCGGCCTTCCAACCCGAGCAAAGCACGCTGCACAAACTGCTGAACCGAATTCAAAGCCTGGCGGATGCGGGATGTGGACATATCCGGCTCCATCTCCACATCGGTCAGATAATAACTGTACAGGTCATTGGTATCTATAAATACCATCGGGGATTTCCAGCACACATAAGCCGCCAAAGCATCGCGTTTGCGGGAACGCAGATTATCGTTGATCGGCTGTATGAATTTGCGCCAGTTGGCAGGGAGCATGTTTCCCATAACATTTCTGTGCAGATAAGCAACATTTTCTATATAGGTTTTAATTTCAATTTCGCCTCCGCCTTCAATTTTGGAAAGTAAAGCTTCCAGAACATCCGGCAAACCGGAACTTGAGCGGAATAGAGCAAGCAAGCGGGAGAAACGTATCCATTTTGCTGGATCATTGTTTGTGTTTCCGTTTAATTCAGATGCTTCCAACAATTTTTCCAAATCAGAATCCTGCAGATTCCATTTTTTCATACGCAAATCATTGTTTGAAGTAACTAGGTTTTCATAGCCTTCATTTTGGAAATTCAATTCCTTCAGAGCTTTCAAAGCCCGCAAAAGCGGCAGAAGGACATCACAGGCAATCGGAAAATCTTCTTCAGATATCGGGGAGAAGTCATTCCAATCCGGTAACATAGCCTTGGCTGCATTATCATCATTATCCGGCATCCAAGCTTCTAATTCTTCCTTTGTACGCAGTTTTAACGCAGAAACAAGCATCGCTGCTTTAGCTAAACGCACGTATGCGAGAATTTTGAAATCTCCATCCGCATTATTTATCCAATCGTTCCAGGCTGGCTCGGAGGAATATCCATCTCTTACTGAATTCAGCCATGCCGGTTCCTTCAGCAAGCTCTGTGCCACTTCCTCCGTCAAGGAGAAATGAGAAATAAGTTGATTCAATATTTCGGATTCTTCGTTTACATCTTTCAGCTCTAACAAAAAGGCTTCTCCTTTCTCCAGCAAAGCTGCATTCGGTGCAAATACCAATTGCTTAATATTGGAATATGATAGGGGATTTGTCTGCAATTCTTGTACTTGTTCATAAAACCATTGATAGTCAGCCAAACTCCGAACCTCAGCATTTTCCGGAAGCAACCATTTTGCAAGCTCAAGAAAATCGCTAATGCTCAGTTTAACGGCTTTGGCAAAGGAACTTATGCGATAAACTTGTTCCACTTGCAAACGAGTTACAGGTTCTGAAATCAACAAATCAACGTCAGCCTGCGAAATTCCCAAACGGCCACTTATCCAATTAGTAAAAACATCAATCGGCACCGGCACGTCTGGGATTGTTCCATCTAATATTTCTTTGTATGCATCTAATATACTTTTATCAAGCGTCAAAGGACGGAATACCCGTGCAAACATGGCATCAGTCATATCGCAATGCCAGAAAATCACATTCAGCACAGGGACTTTCAGGGTTTTGGATAAATCTTGTATCCGGTCCAATGAATCCAGATCCAGATCCAGCTCACAGGCAACATCCATCTCTTCCAAAGTCCAACCGAGCAAACGCTGTAAACGGACAAAGCGGTTTATCTTGCGGGCAAAAGTTTCGTTAAGGCCCGTTAGCCAATAACCGTTAATATCACCGATCTGGGCAGCTTCGGCAGAAACATGAATCTTAACGCCGCTCTCTCGGAATGCCGGCATAGCAAGTAAATCCTGTAATACATCCAAAGTGAGGCCGGAGCGATCCAGGAAAATAGCCACGACAGAGAGAATTTGGTCCCAGTCCTTATTGCTCTCCAGAGTCGCTTTGTCCGGACGATACAAGGTATTGCCGTTCTCTTTCAATCCCCACAATTCCCAGACATTGAAAAAATACTCTGCATTTGGCTGCTCGCTCGGCAGTTGCAGAACCTTGTCCAAAATGGCATCGGTAACCAAATAGCGGCGCTGGTAGCCATCGTTTTCCAAAGGAAACGCAAGAGCCAAAGCGCGCCAGGAAAGGCCCAGCTTCTCCAAAATCAGACGAGCTTCCTCGCGTGAGAAATTCGCCGGCAAGGCAAAAGGATAAAGCGCATTTAGCATATAATTGGCAGCATTCAGGCTTGGCTCATGTTCCGGTTGAGCACGCAAATCTTCACTGTTTCCTTCTGTTTGAAATTTCAAGGTTCCCAGCGATTTACCAACCGCAAGGATTTCAAGCAGCTCAATGGCAAGGTCAATCATGGGCAGGGCGACTTCTGCGTTTTGTTGGCTCAGTTCCAAATTCAGAATATCCGGACGCCGGGCAATCAGCATATTGTAGCCATCGCCTTCTTTAAGAAACTCCAGCAAATCCACCAGATAAGCGGAAGGGCTCAGAATTGATTGCCCTTTGATGGCTGCGTTGCGGTTGATGGTACCGAAAAGAGTTTTCCAGTTGGCGACAACTTTGGTAGATGTGCGCGGAAGCGCTAGATTGGTATTCAGCATCTGCGGCTCAACAACTCCCTCCGAAGTCATGCCTCTTGCAATGGCTGGTGCGGAATCTCCCTGCATGGCGAGGCTTGCATGATACTGGCTAACCTGGAAACTTGCGTTCATAGTATAATTCACCGCCAGACGGTGTATCTGCTGGGCTTTATTCATGCCTCCCAAACCAACGCTGAAATCTGCAAGAAAACGCTCTTCGCTCATCTGCGTTATCTGGTATGCCGACTCAATTCCCTGGGAAATCAAATAGACTATGGAAGGCAAATGCTCTGTAAGCCGGAAAAGCCGCTGCAGCCAGCGGATTTTCTGCTGTATGCCGTCTGCAAGCACAATATTCGGATGTTCCTGCAAATAAACGCTCAAATTGGTACTGTCCAAATAATATGGAGGATTATCCGCATTGGAGAGAAAATCGCTGACCGCTTGCCATTCGGCGAGTTGTTCTATAGAAGGCGGATTTGGCAAAACGGCGAGTGCCTGTTCAATGTTTGCAGCTAGTTCCAATTGAGGGAACCAGATAAGCAGCTTTTTATACATTTTGCGAGCGTAAATGACTATCTGTTCAGCTCCATTTGCACCGGTAAATTCGGAAGGCAAGCTTCCAGAAGCAGCTCCGGGCGTGCGGGCTGCATATAAGGAAGAAGCGTTTGAAACAATGTTTCTCCAGTCATTTTCCGTCAGGATAAGCATTCCTTTCAGACTGATTATTTTGGGAACACGGGGTTCACAATACAGGAAAGATGCCTGAATAATATCACGATAATTTTCGCCAAAATCTCCCAAATCCACCAAAAACTCTATTTTTGCCCATTCTTCTTCGGTAAGCGGAGAGCCAATGCCAGAAATGGGCTGAGGCGGCCGTACGGATTCCAGAAAACGCCTCGCATTCGCTCCGGTATCGTAATATACGCCAAGCAATTTTGCAATTAGTACCTTGGTTGTGTCTGATACGTTCAAAGAATTGTTCAGAGCCAGCAGGAGAATATGATAAATAGTCCATTCGCCAAGAGAAGGCGGATCCCCTGACAGGGTCTGAAACATTTCATGCCACAAATCAATAAATCCCTTGACGTCGGAATCCGTGGCGATTATCTGTTCGGAAACAGCACCTAGCAGATGGCCCAGCAATCGGGTTGGATCTTGTTTCAGAAGATCGGAACTGCCGGATATAATACCTGTACGCAACAAAGCGTAGAAAAATTCCACATAATTCAAAGCGTTATATTTACCCTCGGGGGTGGGGGAGGGTTGGTTATTCTGAGCAACGGTAAAACGTTCTTGCAATTCATACGCTACCAAAAAAGCTCGGAAATAGCAATCCACGTAGTGAGTATCTTTGGATTCGGTATTCGCCACTAATTGCAAACGGGTTGGATGAGCGAGAAAGCCGGCCAGTTTTCCCTGCTCGGTACTTTGTTCGGAACTTGCTAGGATAGAAATACGATATTTATCCAGCACAGCGTGCAGTTCGGCAAATTCTGTCACAGAAGCAGAAGATTCGCCATCAAATACAAAATTGAAAACCTGATGCCTTGCCGCATTATAAATTAACGG
>LIUG01000179.1 GCA_001462245.1 Candidatus Fibrimonas termitidis | reverse complement strand
ACGAAATGGTGAAATCCCCTAAATCCTGAAAATCTGACCTACCGCCCGGTTGATTTTGTCAAGCTTTTTTCAATTAATGCTTCTACCAAAGCGGGGTAGTCCATGCCGATGTGTTTTGCCTGCTGCGGTATAAAGGAAGTTGGGGTCATGCCGGGGAGGGTGTTTGTTTCCAGCACAAAAAGATTGCCTTCTTTGTTTATTAAAATATCCGTGCGGCTGTAAACCTCGCAACCAAGGTCGTGGTGAGCCTTGCGAGCAAGGTCTTGAATTTTTTTCGTTAAATCTTCGGGAAGTTCCGCTGGGGTTATCTCTATTACTTCGCCGTTGTATTTTGCGTCAAAATCGAAAAATTCCCTTGTTGTCATTTTGACTTCTGTTGGGGGAAATGGGGTGCAGCCTTCAATGTAAGAGCAGGTTGTTTCCCGGCCCGCTATAAATTGCTCCGCCAAAAGCCGATTGCTTTTTTCAAAAAGCCTCTCGCACAATTTGCCGGCTTCTTCAACATTTTTTGCAAAGCCCATGTCTAGAGAAGAACCGCCGAGAGGATCTTTGATAACAAGCGGCGAACCCAGTTTTTCAAGAGCCTCCTCTATTAGCTCCTTTGAAAAAACTTCCCTTTGCCAAACCCTAAAATCCGCAGTTGGAATATCGTTTGCCCTGTAAATTTCCTTGCTCTTTATTTTGTCCATAGCAAGCGCGCTGGAAAGCATTCCGCTGCCCGTGTAGGGAATTTCGGCATAATCCAGCATCGCCTGAATATGCCCGTCTTCGCCAAAGCGACCGTGCAAGGCTAAGAACGCAATGTCCATAGGCTTTAATTCTTCCGGCGAAGGCCGCAATTTTTTTTGCATCCCGTTATCTGCACCGCTAAAAAAATTCACGCTGAAATTCTGACTCTGGTAGGGCGTAAGCGGTTTGCTGCCCCAAGTCCAATAACCGTCTTGTGCAATAAGCACCGGGTGAACTGCGTATTTGCGAGCATCCAAGGCTCTCACAATTCCGGTTCCGCTTACAAGAGAAACCGAGTGTTCGGCACTGGGGCCGCCCATAAAAACAAAAACTGTTTTTCGCATATTAAATCTCCTTATACCATTCAAATGGGTCTAAAACTTTATACCTAACTGCACCAATGCTGCGCTCGCCGTTCGGGGTTATTTTTCCCGCCGCTACATGCACATGAGGCCCGGTTGTGTGCCCGCTTGTTCCAACAGAAGCTATGGGGTCTCCTTCCATTACCGCTTGCCCGCTTAAATAAAAACGCTGGTCGCAGTGCATAAAAATGAGCACATCTTTTTCTCTGGCGAGTGCTATCATAAGCCCGCCTCGCTCATCTTCCATTGTCCAAGCTGTTCCGCTAAAAGGAGCTAAAATTCTGGTGCCTTTGCGCCCCCCGATATCTACACCATCGTGCCGCCGTGAATTTGCGGTTTGGTTTGCATTGTAGAGTTCTGTTATATAAGCAAGGCTATCGTTCAAAAGCCCTGTGAAAAAATTCCATGCGGGTTGCATAGACTTATGGCGAGGGTTGTTGAAGGTTGGCAATTTCAAACGCAAGGTATCACCGGCTTTTATCTTGCTCTCCAAAGACAATTCGTTGTCTTTTAAATATTTCTTTACCATTGTTTCCGTGCTTACAAGGGAATTATATTTTCCAATGGCAAAGCGAGCTATTTGGTTTAAGGACTCCCCCTCTTTAAAAACATGGACAATATCGCTTTTTTCCGAATACTTTTGCACATCGTTGGAAATATTTCGCAGATTGCTAATATGCTTGTCCTGGTTGCTCGCTATAAAAAACGGCAAAATGCAAAGCAATAAGGTAAAGATCCAGGAATATTTTGCAGACAAAAACAGAGGTGTTTGAGGAATATTGAGTTCTGCAATTTTTAACCTGAGCAAATTATCAATTTCAGTTCCGTGTAAATCTTTCTCGCCAAAAACCGCAATGCAAGATTTCTCTATACCTTCTAAATTTTCATTTTTTTCTTCGGGGAGCATCACTGCAATTCTTGCAAAACTCCGCTTTAGCATACTTATATTGGCATAGCAATCGACCCATTTTTCCTTTTCTTTCGGGTATTCAAAATCCGGGTTGCCCTGAATTATTTTCCAACTGTTTTTTTCGCTGAAATCCGGAATCGCAGAAACATCGCTAAAAGCGTTTCGTGCGAAAAGCTCATTATTGCCAAGTTCTATCAAAAGCCCTTTTTTATCGCCTTGCAATTCGGGCAAAACCTGCGTCAATAAGTTTTTTTCAATTTTTCGCAATCCAAAAAAACACGCTTTGTCCAGAATTGTTTCAAGCGTAGCTTTTCTCATGGCAAGTTTTAAGCGAGAGCCTTAGATTTATGGTGGGTGAAAGCCGGTGGGGGAAGCTCGAGCAAGCGACCTAGCTGTGTTGAGGCTTCTTCTGCGCTAATGCTGTTTGGAATTATAAATTCCTTGTTTTTCATAGCTCCCCGACCTTTGAGTTCCGCATCTTGCGCATTTGCAACAAAGGCAAGGGTATGCTGCTCCAAGAGCGGCAACAAGCCGAAATAGCGGAACAAACTGAAATTCTTTTGCCAAGTAGCCCGTTCAAATATAGCGCCGGAAATATCTTGGGGCAATTTTCCGGATTCTAAAAGTTCGTTTGCGGTAATGGTGACTATTTTGTGGTTTGGAATGTCTCCATTGACCAAGGTGCTTGATACTTTCTTTTGAAAGTAAGAGTCGCAGATAAAAGCAAATAGCATAATCGATTTCCTATGATGAAGAGGGTAATATAGTAAACGTTTTTTCTATATTTATACGGTTAGGGGAGCTTCAACGGGGGGGATATTATGTCTTTAAAATCCTTAATTGTAGTTTTTGTGTTTTCGGTTGCAGTTTTTGCTGCTCCGGTTTCTTTTGAAAAGGCTTCGCTGGTAGCGGAAAACGCTGCCAAAAGCAAAAAACTGAGCCTTAAACACAATGTTTTCGCTAGGGAAGATGTTCTGCTTTACGTTTTCCAGAACAATGAAGACAAAGGTTTTGTTATTGTTTCCGGAGATGACGTTTTTAGCCCTATTATAGGGATTTCAGATAAAGGAGCCTACGACCCGGCTAATTTGCCGCCCAACTTTGCGTGGTATATTAAAAATATTGAGCGGGAAATGAAATTTGCTTTGGAGAAAGGGCGGGCACAGACACAGGATATAAAGGACGAATGGGAGCTTTTCGCTGCTGGTGAGGCTTATGCTGTGGGGGAGTATTTAGTAAAAACGCAATGGAATCAAACGGCACCGTATTGGAATCAAACGCCTGCAATAGGGGGGCGGCAAACTCTTACAGGCTGTGTTGCAACGGCTATGGCGCAAATAATGAATTACCATCAATACCCGGAAAGCACAACCGGCACAATACCGGCATATACTACCAGAGGCGGGCTTTTAGTTTCGGCTTTGCCTCCTGTCACCTTTGATTGGGATAATATGGAGAATACTTATACAGCGTGGAGTACCGCGGAGCAAAAAGATGCTGTTGCAACTTTGATGAATGCGGCGGGAATTTCTGTTGAAATGGATTATGGGACGGGTGGCAGCGGTGCGTATTCACAAGACGTCCCTTCTGCATTGATGAGATATTTTGATTATGACTATAGAGTTCAATATATAGATAGAGACCGAACTGCATTAGATTGGATAGAACTTTTAAAAAATCAGATTGACGATGGCTTGCCGGTGTATTATTCCGGAAGAGACGGTAACTCTATTGGGTCTAGTGGGCACGCCTTTGTTTTAGATGGCTATAATTCCGATAATAGTTTTCATATCAATTGGGGTTGGGGAGGATATTTTGACGGCTTCTATGTTGTTACGGTTGGCAGCGGTTTAAACCCCGGAAATGATAATTTTAGCTATAACCAAGCTGCTGTGATAAATATCAAACCTAGTGATTCGCCCGGAGATAATTTGGTATATGCTGCTGCTAATGGCGGAACATACGTATTGCAAGCAGACTTTGCCGGTGCCGATAAATTAATAAATCAACTTGATATTGGAGAAGACTTTATCCTTGATTTAAATGGTTATACATTGACAATTGAGATACCTAGCGGCGGAGACAACGGCATAAAAATTGCTTCGGATAAAACATTTACAGTTAAAGACAGCCGTTCAGGCGGTATCCTTAATGTTAGCAATAAAGAAAATTATTATGTGTATCGTGGCGGGAGCGCAGCCATCAACACAACAAACGGTACACTTATTATTGAAAGCGGTACGGTCAACGCTACGGGTGGCAGAGGCGCAGCAGGCATAGGCGGTGGTTATAGCGGCGCAGGCGGAAATGTTGCAATTAACGGCGGAATGATAGTGGCTACAGGCGGCGGTAATGCCAGAGGTATAGGCTACGGACAAAGCGGCAGCACAGGTACACTCACAATGAATGGCAACGCCTTGGTATTTGCAAGTTCCGTTGGCGATGCAAGCGCAAAAACAAGCGGTATTCTTGTTAGCGGCAGTGCTACGAGCTGGTATGGTAACGCCGCAATAACGCTATCTCCTATTCAATATACACTGCCAAGCGGCAGAACACTGACTATACCAAGCGGCAAAACGCTGAAAATACCTGGCAACGCAACGCTTACAGTACCCAGTGGCGCAACAATAGCGAATAATGGCACGGTGATACCTGAGGACAGCTCTGCTATCGTCATTAACGGAACACGTATCGGTAACCTGATTGTCGGTGCAAATGTATCCGATCCGGCACTCGCAAGCGAAGCAACACTATTGGCTAACACAGGGCAAACCGTAGAATATGCTATGAATACAATTGCTGCCGAGCCTATAAGTGGCTGGCAAGCAGAAACGGTTTTTGAGAATTTTGATGAGGAATCAAAGTATTATATATTCGCTCGCTCAAAAGCGAATGCAAATTTTGCAGCCGGAGCTTCAAAAATGCAAATTATAAAAAGAATACCCAAAACAACGGATTTGGTTTTTACCATACCCGATCACATTTACACCGGCACAGCACAAGGAATCGGTGATGTTACAGGTCCCGGAACGGGTGCGATAACGGTATTGTATAACGGCAGCGCAACCATTCCAATCAATGCGGGAACGTATGGTGTAACGGTTAATGTGGACGATAGCGAATATTTTTATGCAACAGATGGAATTGTGCTTGGGGATTATGAGATTAAAGCGAAATCTGTTACAGTCACCGGTGTAACTGCAACGAACCGAACTTACGACAGCGACCTAACAACAGTTGAACTTACCGGCGGAACACTTGTTGGCATTGTGCCTGACGATGATGTTGTATTCATACTCGGAATCGGCACGATTGATGATGCAGACATAGGTAACGACAAGGCGGTCACGACAAATATTACACTGTCCGGCACTGATGCAGGGAACTACATCCTTACACAGCCGACAGACATAAAGGTGAATATTACGGATATTGAGGGAATCGTCCCAATCCTCAGCCTCCAAATCGCAGGAATATCACAAGCAACCCCCATGCGCATATACAACCTGCAAGGCAAAGTATTGATGACAAGTTCCGTAGCGCATTTGCCAAAGGGTGTATATATTGTAAAGGCGGGAGGCAAAACGTTTAAAGTGGTAAGGTAGTCACTTACTATATTACCCCAAATGTCCACACACACCCCGCTGCCTCCGGGCTTTAAACTGCCGCCGCTTTCCAGCGTGTCTGAGGAGTTTTTTGTCAATATGGGGCCGCAGCACCCCAGTACGCACGGAGCGTTGCGCCTTGTTTTGCGTTTGGACGGCGAAACTATAATTGAAGTTGTGCCGCATATGGGTTATATACACAGGGGTTTGGAAAAACAAGCGGAGAGCGAAAGCTACATTCACTACATTCCCCTCACCGATAGGCAAGACTACCTCACCTCGCACCAGAACAACCACTGCGTTTGCATGGCAATAGAAAAGGCTATGGGAATAGGCGTTCCCGAGCGGGGCGAGTACATCAGGGTAATGCTCTGCGAACTCAACCGCATTGCTTCGCACTTGGTTTTTTACGCTTGCTTTGGCGGCGATTTGGGCGGGCAAACAGCGTTGCTTTACGGTTTTAAAGAACGAGAAATGGTACACGATATTTTTGAAGAGGTGTGCGGACAACGGCTCACAATGAATTTTTTCAGACCCGGCGGCTCCATTAAAGACGTGCCGGATACCTTTATCCCAAGGATCAAGGCATTTATGGAGCACCTTAAACCCACCCTGAAAGATTACGAAACCCTGCTCACTAAAAATATTATTGTGCTGTTCCGCTCGCAAGGCGTAGGAGTTCTTTCAAAAGAAAGAGCCATTGCCCTTGGCTGTTCCGGCCCGGTTCTAAGAGCGAGCGGCTCCGATTACGATGTTCGCAAAAATGATCCCTACTCAATTTACGGCTCTCTGGATTTCGATGTTCCTACTGCCACCGAAGGCGATTGCTACGCCCGTTATATAGTTAGAATGCTGGAAATTCACGAGTCCATGAAAATTTTGGAACAGTGCATAAAAAAATTCCCCAGCGGTCCCTACCGCTCACCTCCAAAACTCAGCTACAAACTCCCGCAAGGCAGGTATTACGCACAAACGGAAACAGCCAAAGGCATTTACGGAACTTACATAGTAGCGGAAAAAGGTGACAAACCCCATCGCATTCACACTCGCAGCCCAAGTTTTGCGAATATGCTTTCTCTTAATGAAATGAGCAGAGGGCACAAAATTTCCGATTTGGTAACCATAATGGCAACGCTGGACCCTGTGATACCGGAAATTGACAGGTAAAACTCCGTGCCTTTATTTTTTATAGCGATACTCTGCCTTATATCCTTTGCCTTTTCGGAAGACTCTTTAAGAATTTCCAAAATTTACGTTTACCCAAAAGATGTTTTTGATGATGCCGTAACCCACACCTCAACGGAAAAAAAAAT
Source organism: Candidatus Fibrimonas termitidis (assembly GCA_001462245.1). Taxonomy (GTDB): domain Bacteria; phylum Fibrobacterota; class Fibrobacteria; order Fibrobacterales; family Fibrobacteraceae; genus Fibrimonas; species Fibrimonas termitidis. The sequence goes on along the minus strand of LIUG01000179.1, from coordinate 29,293 downwards.
ATACAAATTCGGAAATTGGTTTCATATAGAAACAAAGGAATCCGTTATCAGAGCCAAACTCCCTTTTAACGAAGGCGATACCATTCCGTATTCGGAAATACAGGATATGGAAAAAAATCTGCGTGCCTTGCCATACATTAGCGATGCAAAAATAGAGGCAAAAAAGGATTCGCTGGGAAATACGGATTTATATATAGAAACCAGCGATAACTGGACTTTTTCCCCAACCATTTCGCTTGGGAAGCCCGGCGAAAAGTGGCTTTGGTCTGTTGGATTGCTGGAGAACAATTTGCTGGGTTTTGGGCATACCATAGGCTTTTTTTATGAACGTGCAGAAGACAGGGATTTAAGATATTTGCTTTACAAAACCGAGGATTTTATTTTTCCTTACAACAGATTCAATTTTTTGCTCAGCGAAAACACGGATGGTTTTTCCAGAAGCGTGGGACTGAGCTACCCCTTTATAAGCCGTGCAAAAAATCAGTGGTCGTATAATGCAGAGTGGCTTTGGTCGGAGAGAGATGAAAAATATTACGAAAGCAAAAATCCGGATCCAATTAAGGAAATAGAGAATTTTAAAGAAGACTCTTTGTCTTTTTGGCTCTCACGTTCTTTTGGCGGAACTTCGTTTAAAACTTATTTGGGCGTGGGGTATGATTTTCATAAGATGGGGAGTGGGGAGTGGGGAGTGGGGAGTGGGAAGGATTCTCGTTTGGGGGTTTCGGTGGCGGCTAGCCGTATTCGTTTGGATAAGAGATATAATTTGCATAGGGTGAAATGGGCGGAGGATGTGGAGTATGGTTATTACATTAAGAGTGTAATTGCGAAAAATTTTGAGGAATTGAAAGCCGAAAATGATGACTGGTATTTTGAGCATAAAATAAACCTATCGCTCGGCACAAAAGAGCATTATTTTTTAACTAGGGGGCTAAATACTTTTTACTATGACGATAACGATACTAAAGATATCAGGGATATGCACAATGTGCTTTTTAGCGAATATATTTTTAAACCAATTTTGAAATTATCTTCAGTTTTGAGTGCGCAAGTTGAGTCATGGCAAAAAACAACATATGCTCGCCAGCTCTATTTAGACGGCAATTCAATTTTCACCGGTTTTCCCGCTCATTACCTAGCAGGCGAAAACACATTTGCATTTAAGGCAGAGCAAAGGTATTTTCCAAACTTTGAACTTTTAACTCAAATTCCATCTTTCGCAGTATTTTTAACAGCAGGCCAAGCAACCGACAGGTTGCAAGCCTTTGAGCCACGCGATTTGATTTACCAAGCGGGCATTGGGTTAAGGGCATCTTCTTCAAAATCGGTGCAAGGCATAGTGAGTCACATAAATTTGTCTTGGCCTTTGAACGGCGACCTTAAGAACGGTTTCTCGCCAAGGTTTTCCTTTGTGGGAAAGATGGAGTTGTGAGTAAATATTACTCCACCACTTTTCCAAAGCGGCGTTGCCTAGTGTTGTAGAACTTTATGGCTTTTGCAAAATCCTCTTTTGTAAAGTTGGGCCATAGGACATCGCTTACAAAAAATTCGCTGTAGGCTGCTTGCCATAGCAGATAGTTGGAAAGCCTGTATTCACCGCCCGTGCGTATAACCAAATCGGGATCCGGAGCACCTCGTAAATATAGATGCTTTGCGAATTCCGCCTCGTCAAGAGTTTCCGGATTTAGTTCGCCTTTTTTAACAAGTTCTGCTATTTCGCGAGTGGCATCCACAATTTCCATTCTCCCGCCGTAAGATATGGCCAAATTCAATTGCATTCCGGAATTTTGCGAAGTTTGCTCCACCGCTTCCAGCAACTTTTGCCTTGGCGTTTCTGGGAGTTTGTTCAAATTGCCTATAACATATAGCTTCACATTATTCTTCATCAGATTGGGAACTTCTTGGGCAACCATCTCAACGAGCAAATTCATAAGATATTCAACTTCCCTTTTAGGACGCTGCCAATTTTCCGAGCTAAAAACAAAAAGGGTTAAATGTTCCAAACCGAGTTCTACTCCGGCTTCAACAACAGCAACCGTAGCCCTTGTGCCCTGCCTATGCCCTAAAAAACGTTCCAGCCCCTTAGATTTTGCCCAACGTCCGTTGCCGTCCATTATAACGGCTATATGCTTCAGTGATTTTTGCATTCAAGTTTAATTTAGTAAACGTTTATTGCAACTATATCATCTTAACTTTTTCTTAGCAAACCTTTAACTGTTTTTTAGTTAATCCCTAATGGAAATTTAATAAGTGGTTTCTAACTTTGTATCCGATTTAACTCAGCTAGAGGAATTCTATGAAGATTCAAAACAAAACCGCAAAATTGGCAAAGCTGTCTGTTGCCGCTTTGTTAGTTGGTACATCAATGGCAGCGGCAGAAGACATACCTGTTGTGAATGTAGGGGGAACAAAAATTTCTCTATACGGCTTTTTGCAGGCAAATGCCGTTTACGAAGACGGCAATAACGGCGGCAAAAACTGGACGGAAATTATTCCGTCAAAAGCCGAGGACGGCGAAGGCCGTTTCCTTTTTAATGTGAACCAAACAAGAATAGGTTTTAATTTAGCCGGTCCTCAAAAAGAGGGCGCACCTGAAATATCCGGTAAATTTGAATCCGACTTTTCAAACAATAATGATCGAGCAGGCAATGGAGTGGGTGGCTTCCGCATAAGGCAATCTTATGGGCAGGTAAAATTCAAAGACATCGGTTTCACCTTGTTAATGGGTCAAGCTAGCGATTTGATAGCTCCTTTGAGTGCTCCTACACTTAACCAAGGCGGGTTGAAATCTCAAGGTTCTCTTGGTACCCGCCGTCCACAGCTCCGGTTGACCCAAGCCATTGGTCCGGTTGAAATAGCCGTTGCAGCCACAGAGGACAAAGCACCTGCTTCGCCAGCCTTCCCAGCCTTCCAAGGCTCCGTGAAAGGGAAAATCCCTGCTGTCTGGGCGGGGGAAAAACAAAACATAGAGATTATCCTTAGCGGACATTATGCTTTTGAAGAACTCGCTGCTAATGATTCTGCCGGTGTAGCTGCAAAAGACGAGGATGACTGGGTTGCACCGCCAACTTCTTGGTCTGGCGTTGCAAGTTTATCTTTGCCTGTGATTAGCATCATAAATCTTTCCGGAGAACTTTTTTATGGGCAGAATCTTAAACAATACAACAACGGAAGTATAAACATAACCAGCACTCCTGCCGACAGAGAAGACGGAACACCCAGAGAAGGAGCTGGCGTACAATCAATGGGCGGCTGGGGCGCAGCAACCGTAAAACTTCCACTTGGCTTTTCTATCGCCGGCGGCATGGGTCTTGAAGCCATTGACGAAAACAGGGAGAAAAAGAAAAGTCCGAACAAGAATACGGTGATATTCGGAAACTTGAAGTACAATATTGCTGAAACCATGTATATCGGTTTTGAATATGCTAACCTGAAAACGGATTATGCGGATGAGATAAAAGACGGAAAAGCGGAAAAAGTTGATAGCGGTAAGCTAAATCGATTTGAATTAGTACTTAATTACGCATTCAAATAAATCCATATACAAGCACTCGGAATATGGGCATTATTCCGGGTGCTTTTTTATCGTAAAATGCTTCAAATATCTGGGATTTTTTTCAGGATAATCCGTTAAGCATTGCAAACCCCTGGACTCCTTTCGCTTCAACGCACTTTCCATAACAAGCATCGCGCTCTCCAAAAAATTGCGAAACTCAAAATCAGAACTCTTCTCCAGCTTCATCAATTTTTCAAACCCACTCCTCAACCCCTCCATAGACCGCACAATCCCGCAATGCTCCCACATAACTGTTTGAACTTTCTTTTTTAATTTAGACACATTACGTAGAGTTGAGAGTTGAGAGTTGAGAGTTGAGAGTGGAGAGAGTTGAAAATCGGGGTTCAGACAATTTTTTTTCATGTCCTCACATGCTCTCAAAGCGAAAACTACGCTTTCCAAAAGCGAGTTTGAGGCTAGGCGGTTTGCGCCGTGGACGCCGGTTGCGCTGATTTCGCCGCAGGCGTAAAGGCCTTTTATGTTTGTTCTGCTGTAGGAGTCAACCAGCACTCCGCCGCACATATAATGCGCTGCGGGAACAACTGGGATCCAATCCTTTGCGATGTCTATTTTGCATTCAAGGCACTTTGCGTAAATGTTGGGGAAATGCGTTTTTATGTCTTTTGACTTGCGATGAGTTACATCCAAATACATGTAATCTTTGCCGGTGAGTTGCATCTCACGCAGAATTGCCCTTGCTACAATATCTCGGGGGGCGAGTGAACGGAGCGGGTGAACATTGTTCATGAATTCTTCGCCTTTGTGGTTCTTTAAAATGCCGCCAAAGCCACGCACCGCTTCCGATATTAAAAAAGTTTTTTTGAGTTGCGGAGCATAAAGACTGGTGGGGTGAAATTGCATGAACTCCAAATCCTGAAGCGCTGCCCCGGCACGATACGCTATTGAAATTCCCTCTCCGCAAGCATCCGGAGGGTTGGTTGAATGCAACCAAAGCCGCCCTGCCCCGCCTGTTGCAAGCACAACCGTTTTTGCGTAAACTGCCCTTGCCTTTTTTGCATCTTGCTCTGCTACCACAGCCCCTACACAACGTTGCTTTTGCAATATCAAATCCAAAACCGTGCTGCGTTCAATAAAATCTATTCCCTGCGAACTGCGTTTTAATTTAGCGAGCAATGCACGCATAATTTCCTTGCCGGTTAAGTCTGCGGTGTGCAAAATCCGGCGAAAGCTATGACCGCCTTCCAAGTGCAAATCAAAAGAATTCGCATCATCTTGGGCGGTTGTAAAATTTACCCCCCATTTAATCAATTGCTCTATGGCTTTGGGGGCGTTTTTGGTTAAAATTTCCACTTGCCTTTTTTTGCACAAGCCGTCCCCTGCTTCTAGAGTGTCTGCTATGTGGCTTTCAAAGGTGTCTTCGGGGGAGGTCACGGCGGCTATTCCGCCCTGAGCGTAATTCGTGGAGCCATCCGGTTTTGCGCCCTTTGTAAGGAGCAAAACACTCTTGCCGTTTTCCGCCGCTTTTAGGGCAACGGTTAAACCGGCAATGCCTGCGCCAATAACTAGGATATCGTGCAGCTACCTATACCTTAAACTGAGAAATTGTTCGCTTCAGTTCCTCAGCGATTTTTGCCAAATCACTTGCGCTTTGGTTCACTTGGCTTGCACCTTGCGCGCTTTCCTTGGCGGCCTTGCTCATGCCAACAGCGTTATTGCTCACATTGGTTGCGCCCTTGGCCACTTCGCCTGCGTTGCGACTGATATCGTTTGCACCCTTGGCTACCTCGCCTATGGCACTGGCTACACGTTTTGAACCCGTGTTCGCCTGAGCTACATTGCTCGCAATCTCGTTGCTCGCCTTGGTTTGCTGGCTCACGTGGCCCGATATGGCTACGATGGATCCATTGATTTTCTCTATTATGTCCGAAACTTTCTTAATCACATCAACTGCTTCGTTGGTGCCCGTCTGAATGCCTTCTATGCGGTGAGCTATATCGTCTGCGCTTGTGGCACTCTGGTTGGCCAGTTCTTTTATTTCGCCTGCTACAACCGCAAAGCCTTTGCCGGCCTCGCCCGCAGATGCCGCTTCTATGGTTGCGTTCAATGCGAGAAGGTTTGTTTTATCCGCTATTTTCTTTATCACATCGGTCACCTGGCCTATCTCTTTGGCGGCTATGCCGAGTTTGTTCATCGCATTTGTTGCATCTGCGGATTTGCTCGTTGCATCTGTTGCAATCTCACGAACTTCGCTTGTGTTGCTGGCTATCTGGTTTATGCTGGCGCTCATCTCTTCTATGGCGGCGGCTATGGTGTTCATGTTTGCGCTCATCTGTTCTGCGGTACCGGCTACTTCGTTTGCATTAACGCTAGCCTCTTCCGTTGCGCTTACCATCGCATTTATATTGACGGCCATTTCTTCGGCGGTGCTGGCTACCGTATTGCTCTGGTTAACGGTTTCCTCTGCCCCGCTTGCCAATTGCCTGCTTACGGCGGAAAGTTCTTCCGATGAACCGGCTAAAGTATCCGAATTTATACGCATACCCTTGAGAACGGTGCGAAATTTGCCTGACAAAGAGTCCTGTGCCTTTCCCAGTTCTCCAAGCTCATCTTTGCGGTCAAAGTTGACGGCTGTGGTTAAATCACCGGCTTCCACTGCCTTGACATCATCCACAATAATCTTTAGCGGACGTGTAATGGAAAAAGTCATGTAAAAACCTATAATCAGTGAGAGCACAAAAATTACTATTAAAAAGGTGATCGCAACTGTTATTGCATTGTTTGCTATCTCTGTATTGCTATCTGCCATCTCTTTTGCGCTGCTCACCTTCCTTTGAGAAAGAGCATCCACTAAAGTCATCATATCCTTAGCGGCACTGTTCAAAGCCGGCGTAAAAGTAGTAGGCCCGCCTTGGTCTATGACTTTTACATAATCGGCCGTTGCATCCATATATCTGTTTATCGCTATATCCAAATCCCTTGCTTCTTTTCTTACCTCATCCGAAAGAGCCGTTTTTATCAGGTCGTCCGTATCATCTTTTAATGTTTTTTTGTGTGAGTATATGCTATCTAACCAAATACGGCGCTCTTCCGATGTTTTTGCCAAGGCGATATTGCGGGCAAACACTCGCAATAGACCGGTTTCTCCGTTGGTACCTACCAATGTAGCCAAAGGATCTGCGCCTTGTTCATATAGAACAGTATCTCTTTCGTCCATGCTTCGCATTGTGGCAATGAGGTATATCCCCAAAATCGCCATTAACAAAGAAACGAGCAGGAAAGAGCATACCAATTTCACGCCAATTTTGATGTTTTTCATCGCTTTCTTCTCCTAATTTTTATAACACACGTAAAAATAGAATAATTTTTGCCGTTTGTCAACTCTTTTTTACACTTTAAATTGATCAACCACTTGCTTCAACTCACCGGCAACCCTTGACAAATCGGCGGCAGCTACGCTAACTTGACTTGCGCCCTGCGCACTCTCCTTGGCAACCTTGCTCATGCCAACGGTATTGCTGCTTACATTGTTTGCGCCTTTTGCGGCTTCGCCTGCATTGCGACTAGCATCGTTGGAACCTTTTGCCACCTCGCCTATGGCACCGGCTATGCGCTTTGTTCCGGTATTTGCCTGAGCAACATTGCTCGCAATCTCGTTGCTCGCCTTGGTTTGCTGGTCAACATGACCCGCTATGGCCACAACAGACACGTTAATTTTCTCTATTATGTCCGAAACATCGTGGATTACCTTAACCGCATCGTTGGTGCCGGTTTGAATGCCCTCTATGCGGTGAGCTATGTCGTCTGCGCTTTGGGCGCTCTGGTTCGCAAGTTCCTTGATCTCACCCGCAACAACGGCAAAGCCTTTGCCGGCCTCACCTGCAGATGCCGCCTCAATAGTTGCGTTTAGTGCCAAAAGATTGGTTTTGTCCGCTATTTTCTTTATTACATCGGTCACTTGGCCTATCTCTTTGGCGGCTGCGCCGAGTTTGCTCATAGCGTTTGTAGCTGCCGATGCCTTGGTTGTTGCATCTGTTGCAACCTTGCGCACTTCGCCGGTATTGCCCGCAATTTGGTTTATGCTTGCGCTCATCTCTTCTACTGCGCTGGCGATGGTGTTCATATTGGTGCTGAGTTCCTCGGCGGCACCCGCAACTTCGTTTGCGTTTACGCTTGCCTCTTCTGCGGAACTTGCCATTGCATTTATGTTCACAGCCATTTCTTCGGCGGTGCTGGCTACATTGTTGCTCTGGTTAACGGTCTCCTCTGAGCCGGCCGCTAACATTCTGCTCACGGAAGAGAGTTCTTCGGAAGCTCCGGCCAAAGAATCTGAATTTTCGTGCAAAGTCCTGAGAATACGCTGTATTTTTTCAAAGAAATTATCAACTGCACGCGCTACCTTTCCAATTTCATCTTCTTGATTGATACCTGAGCGAGCACGCATATCGCCTTCCTCGCCCTTTTTCATGACTTCTACAACATTGCCTAAAGGTTTTGTTATGGAGAATGTCATGTATAGGCCTATGATAATCGAAAGAATAATCATAACAGATAATACCGCTATGCTCATTTGCATTGCAAAATTGTATGTCTTGTCGGAATTTGAGTTTATTTCCTCCGATACCTCGCCTTTAGAGAGAACAAGCTCCCTATTATATTGTGCCAATTTATTAGCGATTTCGTATAAATCCCGGGGGATTTTACGCTCAGCGCCATTTTCTAAACTGGTGATGAATTTAGGATATGCATTTCCGTAGTCCTCTAAAGCTTTTTTGGCTCCTGCCATAATGTCCTTATTTTTCTGCTTAATTAATCTCTTGGTTTCTATATCATAAATCTTGGTCACTTCGGCCCGAAGAGAATCATTAGTTCTCGCAATTTTACGCAACTCTTCTTTGGATTCAGACAATATAGCTTGATAGATGGTTATGCGAAGCATTTGCACCTCTCTAGCCACAGTAGCCATATTTTCCAATGGTTGCACGGCTTTTTCGTAAAGCTGCGTAGTGCCATCGTTAATTTGCGACATTTTTAGCAGCAAATATACGCAAGCGCATATTGCTATAATGGTGATTGCTAGGTAGGAGGCTATTAGTTTGGTGCCTATTTTAATGTTTTTCATGATTTACCTCTCTGGTTAAAGGAAAATTTGCGCAAAATATAGAAAAATTTTTGCAGTTTGGCAAGTTTTTTTTTCAAAATTTTTTCAATTTTTGCCCTAAAAAACCGCAATCACCTCATTTTTTTCATCATATTCCCTGAGCGTATCCGAATTTCGCTTTGAATATTCCAGCAATGCCGGCGCAATAATTTCCAAGGCGAATTTTTTTACCCTTTCCGTTTTTTCCTCTTTATTCAATTCCGGGCAACTGTGTTCCAAAACCAAAAGCAGCTCTTTGCCTCGTTTGGAAACGCTAAAGGGCCAAGCTGCGCATTCCGTAGGTTTATCTTTCCCCAGAGTGCAACCCGCATTTTCACAGCGATAAACGCATGCAAACATTCCATCGCTTTGTTCTTTTACCTCTATCCCTTTTGGAACATAGACAAGGGACTCTTTTTTGAATATGCAGCAATTTTTGCATTTTGCGCAGGTTTCGTGCTTTAATATATGGGCAAAATCCATTTGGGTGCTAAGGTAGAAAAAACATAAGCGTTTAATCCACTTACTATATTCTAAAACCATGGATACAACCGTGACAAATTATAGTCAAGAGCTTGTTAAAATTCAGGATCTAACGGATTTGGAAAAAATCTTGGTGAAAATCCAAGAAGCAGAGGAGGCAGAGTGTGCCTTAACATATTCGATCAAAGCGCAAATAAAGGTGATAGGCATATTGAATTCCCCGAAAATGCTTGAAAATCCTTTTGGCATGATGATTGAACAATTAAATAAAGCTATCCAATTTGCCGAAAACGAAAATGAAAAAAAAGAAATTCGGCAAAGAGCATCTATAATGATGACAAATATGGCCTTTTTTATGGAAGCGAGATTGCATTACGAAGGAGATAGGAATTCGGAAAAAGGCAGGGAATATCTCAAAGAGGGATGCGCTCTGCTTGCAAAATCAATAGTGGATATAGCAGCAGCCACCATTGAACCGGCCATATTGGCAACTCAGTTAGCGACAAATTTGTTTAATAATCTTGCGAAAAATAACAATGGTTTGATAAATAAATTGATTGACTGGTGGAATAAAGAGGAAAAAAATGCGAAAAATAGAGCGGAGTATGAGTATTTCATAGATTCTTTTGTCGATAAAATCGATGAGCATTATGAAATTTTCGGAAAATCAATTATTCTCTCGGATTTTATACGGAATAAAAAGGAGATGCTTGTAAATAGAAGAACGGCAGGTCTTAAACCAAAAGAGCCTATAGGTTCCACGCTAAAAGGTATTTTTAGACCGGTTTTATCTGCAATTATAATCGCAATATCCGTAATTTTATCAGTGCATTTAACAGTGCCTTTAATAATCGCGGCAGTTTTTTTTATAATATTAGTTAGGGATAAAATTGCAGTAAATTCGGAACGAAATTTATACGAAGAAGCGATAGAAGCTTATAAGGAATACAGACGAAATATCTCCGAATATTATAACAGTGTTTATGCCAAAGTAAGCATAGCGAACAATCAGGCAACCGAAAATTCCGATATTAAACAGGAAATTGAACAGCCTCCCTTTATACTGGAAGAGTATAAACTATTTCGCAAAAAAAGGTACAGGTCCATAAACGAAAATAAAATCACGGCGGGAGTTCTGGCTTTTCCCCCTTTTGCGCTGTTCGCTTTGTATAATTTTTATTTGAATTATCAGGATTCAAATATTTTTATTTTTATTATGTTCATTTCAGGTTTGTTTCTTTCTTGCGGAGTTTTTGTGTGGAATTTAATTGATTTTAATCTTTTTAAAAAGAGAATAGGCGGAAATTTAAAATGACCCTTCCAATGCTTCAAATAAAAGACTTGCGCGCCTCTTTAGCAGACGGCACAGAGATCCTCAAAGGTTTAAACTTATCGGTTGGCAAAGGGGAAATTCATGCCATTATGGGGCCAAACGGCGCAGGCAAAAGCACGCTCTCCAAGGTTATAGCCGGGCACCCCGACTACAAAGTCACAGAAGGCAGCGTAGAGTTTCTGGGAAAAAATTTTCTTGAGCTTTCGGTGGCGGATAGAGCAAATCTCGGCTTTTTTATAGGTTTTCAATATCCATTGGAAATTGCGGGCCTGGGCAACGAGGAATTTTTGCGGGTGGCCATAGATGCAAAGCACAAAGCTCTTAATTTGCCGAGACTCGGTGAAAATGAATTTAAGGAAAAAATGGAAAAAGCCATGCAGCTCTTGGAAATGGACAGCCGCTACAAGGAACGAGGCTTGAACGAAGGGTTTAGCGGCGGCGAAAAGAAAAGAAATGAAATTTTGCAAATGGCAATGCTGGAACCCGCATTGGCATTTTTAGACGAAACGGACTCCGGGCTTGATATTGACGCCCTTAGGATTGTGGCTAACGGAATAAATAATTTGATGAATCCGGAGCGTTCAGTAGTTCTAATTACGCACTACCAACGCCTCCTGGACTACGCAAAACCCCAATTTGTGCATGTTTTGATGGACGGCAGAATAGCCAGAAGCGGAGGCTCTGAGTTAGCTTTGGAACTGGAGGAAAAGGGATATCATTGACATTTGTCAATTTATTTTTCTAATATATCGGCATACTACGGTCGACGTCTCTTGCCCAGGCGTTCAGACCGTCTTGCAAATTCAGCATTTTGCCTTTATACCCGGCCTCACGCAAGGCCTTGATCCCAAGAATGCTGCGTTGGCCTATCTTGCACAAAAATACCGCAACAGCGGAAGGATCCAGCTCTTCCATGCGCCTGGATATCTGACCCAGCGGCATTACTAAAGCATTTGGGAATTTCACAATAGCACGCTCGTGCGGCTCACGAATATCTATGAATTGAATACGCTCGCCGCTATCCAAACGTTGTTTCAAATCAACGGCGGTAATTGTTTCTATCGGTTCTTCTTCTTTGTTCTTTTTAAGTCCGCAGAATTGCTCGTAATCTATAAGTTCACGTATTGTCGGGTTTGCTCCGCACACAGGGCAGTTCGGTTCTTTATCCAGTTTAAGCTCTCGGAAAGACATGCGCCATGCGTCAAAATGCAACAACCGCCCAACCAAGGGTTTCGCATTGCCCACTATCATCTTGATCACCTCGGCAGCTTGTATGGTTCCGATAATGCCCGGCAAAACACCCATCACCCCACCCTCTGCGCACGAAGGCACAAGACCGGGCGGCGGCGGAGACGGATAAAGGCAGCGATAACAAGGACCATCCTTTGCGCCAAAGACGCTTGCTTGACCTTCAAATTGGAACACCGAGCCATAGACATTGGGTTTGCCCAAAAATACGCACGCATCGTTTACCAAGTAGCGTGTTTGGAAATTATCGGTTCCGTCTGCTACTATATCGTATTCGGCGATTATGTCCAAAGCGTTTTCGCTTGTAAGCATGGCGTTGTGCATAACAACATTCACAAGCGGGTTAATGCCCCTCATTCTGTCCCTTGCCGATGCAACCTTTGGCCTATCCACATCACGAGTGCTGTGAATTATTTGCCTCTGCAAATTTGATGCGTCAACAACATCAAAATCCACCAACCCAATGGTTCCCACACCCGCCGCAGAGAGATAAAGAGCGAGCGGTGCGCCAAGCCCGCCCGTGCCTATTATAAGAACCTTAGCCGCTTTCAGTTTTTTTTGCCCTTCAACGCCAATTTCCGGCAATAACAAGTGGCGGCTATATCGGGCAATTTCCTCATTTGTAAGCTCGGGAGCGTCGGAACCTCCGGCTATTGCCGGGATTATCATCAGTTCACCGCCATCTGCAATGGGAGTGTCCAAACCTTGTTGCTTGTCCACATTAACGCCGCCTGCAAACACGTTTATAAACCCGCGCAACTGCCCATCTTCTGCGAATAGATGTGCTTTTATCGCAGGGTAAGTGTCTGCGAGGGCTTGGATAGCCTCGCCTGCCGTGCTGCCATTAACCTCTGCCTCGGCGTTGCGTTCGGTGAACGCTCTGAGTGCGTAAGGGATGAGTACCTTTATCATTATTGAACCTCCTTTGAAATTTTCTCAGGTAAAAAAACGCTTCTGTCTATCGCCAGTTCCCAACTGGTTAGCTCTTTTGCCACGCCTTTTTCCACAGATACAATAATGTATGAATAAAAAGGAAGCGCATGATCCCTATCATAATCAGACGGAGCCGCCGGACAGTCGGGGTGCGAGTGGTAAAAACCTATTACGTCTAGCCCCAGTTTTCTTGCGCTTTGCTCGGCAGCAAGCATATCTTCCGGGGTTATAAGAAAGCGGTGGTATTGCTCGCTATCCTTTTGAGCATTATGGATAGCCTGAGTTTGCTTAACTATTTTGGTTTCCGATTCAATCAAACCCATCAAAACGCCGCAACACTCATTGGGATAGGCTTTTTGACCCTCATCCCGTATAACCGATTCGCATTCGGGCAGTAAATATAACATCACAAGTCCCTCCATAAAGGTTCGGATAAATAGCGGAAACCGCTATCGCAAAGTATGGTAGCCACCCGAGAACCTTCGGGCAAAGTTTTTGCGAGTTCCAGCGCAGCATATACGTTTGCACCGGAGCTTATGCCGACAAATAATCCCTCTTCGGATGCTAGTTTGCGGGTAGTTTTATAGGCATCTTCGGTTTTGACCGAAATCCGTGCATCGGCTATGCTCTCGTCATATATTTTCGGCTTTATGGTTGTTTCCATATGCTTCATCCCTTCCAGCCCGTGAAAGGGCGAGTCGGGTTGCATAAGCACAATTTGTATGGTTTCGTCAAAGGATTTGAGCCTTTTGGAAACGCCCATAAAAGTTCCGGAGGTTCCGGTTCCGGCCACAAAATGCGTAGGTTTGCATTGTTTGTACAATTCAACACCGGTAGTATCGTAGTGCACACGCAAATTCTCGAAATTATCGTACTGGTTGGGGAAAAAATAAGTATCGGGTTCTTGCTCTGCCAGCTCTATTGCCTTGCGGTATGCCCCATCCGAGCCTTCCAGCGGGTCGGTTTCGATAATTTCCGCACCATAGGCCCGTATGAGTTTTTTGCGCTCTGCGCTAGCATTAGAGGGCATAAACAGCTTTACCTTGTAGCCAAGCGCTGCGCCGAACATGGCATATGCGATGCCGGTGTTGCCGCTGGTGGAATCAAGGATTATTTTATCTTTGGTGAGTTTCCCGTTGTATATGCCGCGACGTATCATGGCTTTAGCGGCCCTATCCTTGACGGAGCCGCTTGGATTGAGGTATTCCAGCTTGACGAACAGGGAAACACCGTCTATTCCTGCTATTATGTTTTTCAACTCTATTACGGGAGTATTACCCACTGCATCCAAAACGCTCATAAAATTTAATCTCCAAAGGTTTGTTTTTCATTTTTTATACGGCGAGAAAGTTGTCTATATACACAACCAGTTCCCATAGAACATGGATGGGAACAGATGTTCAAAATCTGTTTTATAGCCGAAAAGCATAACGGAAGGTAAATATAGCAATTTTTTTTTGCTTTGTCAAGCAATGCTCCCCGTTATTGTCGTTATCCCGTTATTTTCTATATTCCCTTCCAAGGGAGCGATTTTAATTACATCGAATTTTATTTCCACAGGGGGTATTATGCCTAAAAGCAAACATCCAAAGTTCGCTCCGCTCACTTTGGATTCCACTTTCAAAAAAGCATTCGCTAGCGAGCGAAGCAAGAACCTGCTTTTGTTCCTTTTGAACGCCTTTCTCGCTGAGAAGCTCAAACGCCCCATCAAAGAGGTGAAGATGCGCTGAAAGGTGTTCCCAAAAGTTTCAAGGAGAAGGAGCTTCGTGAGATATTTGAGGTGGCTAAAGTTTCTAATTTTACGGAAGTAGAGCTTGCAAAATACGAGGCCGCTATGATGAACAGATATGACTATGAAGCCAGCATTGCTTATGCAAAAAAGACCGGTGTGGTAGAAGGTATTGGCATAGGCGAGAAAAGAGGCATTAGCATTGGTGTTGGAAAAGGTGTTTTGCGAACCGCCAAGTCTATGCTCCGAGATGGCCTTGAGCCTGCACGTGTGGCTCGCATTACCAAACTTCCTAAGAAGCAAATTATGGCGTTGAGATAAACCCACAGGAATACTATAGTAAACGCTGATTTACTAGTCTAGGGAGTGGCTAGTAGGGAGTGGGGAGTGGAAAAAACATGAATTTAAGCGTTTTTCTACTCCCTACTCCCCACTTCCTACTCCCTAAACCAATTAATCAGCGTTTACCGCACCTAAACATCATAAAAATCAATATCCCGCCGTAGATGATTTGGCGCATGTTGGCAGCTATGGAGTTGGGCATACCCACGAACCGCAGGGCTTCGGGCAGCAAAACAAGGAAAGCGGCGGCTATGACGCTTCCCCATAGATTGCGCATTCCGCCGATTATTACAATGGAGAGGATGAAAATAGATTCGTCAACTGTGAAACTCGTTGGGTCTATGTAGCTGATGTAGTGGGCGTAGAGCGTGCCCGGAACTGCGGCGAGCATTGCGCTGGCGGTGAAGGCGATTACTTTGGTCAGATAGACATTTTTGCCAAGCGATTGAGTGAAAATCTCGTCTTCGCTCAATGCCCGCAAAGTACGTCCGAAAGAGGAGCCTGTGAGTTTTTTTAGGGAGAGGAATATTAGGGTGGCGAAAAATAGGGTTAGGAGCAGGAAGGCTGGTTTGCTTTCTATTGCGAGGCCGAAGAGTTGGATGCTTGGGATTCCGGGGATGCCTAGAGGGCCTCTTGTGAGAGACATCCAGTTGTTCATTAGCGAGAAAATTACAACTTGGATGCCTAAGGTGCAGATGATGAAATAGTCGTCTATGGTGCGCAGGGCTATGGCGGAGACGATTAATGCCAATAGTCCGCTCAGGAGCATGGCGGTGGGTAATGTTAGTAGGAAAGGGAGCTGGCAGTTTACGGATAACAGTGCTGCGGTGTATGCACCTACGCCGTAGAATCCTGCGTGGGCTAGCGAAATCATTCCGCCGAAGCCTGCGGATAGGTTTAGGCTTTGCGAGAGCATTGCGTATATGCCAATCAATATCAATAAGTGCAGCAGGTATTCCATGTCAAATCTCTATCTTCTTTAGACGTTTGCCGCTGAAGCCTAGCGGTTTGGCTATTAAAAACAGTATCAAGATTATATATGCTACTGCATCCATCCATTGGCTGCCTATGTAGTAAGCGGCTAGGTGTTGCGCTGTTGCCAGCAGCAATGCTCCGCCTATCAGTCCCCAATTGCTGCCTACGCCGCCGATAATCATTGCTACTACGCCGTACAATAGCCAGTTGAAGCCCATTGTCGGTCTCATGTCTGTGTCGTAAGCGATTAAAATTCCCGCTACTGCTGCTAATGCTGAGCCTATTCCGAATGCTTGCAAAATAACTTTGTTGGAGGGGATGCCGACTATGTTGCTTAGTTCCGGATTGCTTGCTACTGCACGGATGTTTCGCCCGATTCGGCTGTATTTCATGAAGAGTATGCAGGCTATGAATAACGTTAGGCAGACAGCGATTGTTGTTATTTGTATGTCGGTGATGTATGCTCCTAGAAATTCGTTTCCTACTTTTACTTGTCCGGTTCTTATGCTTTTTGTGTCGTCTCCCCAGAGCATGGAGATTATATTTTGCAGGACTGTGTATAGGCCCAGTGAGGCTATCATCAGTATCATTGGTGAGGCGTTGCGTTTTCTCAGGGGTTTGTATAGGGTTATTTCGGATAGCATTCCTGTGGCTGTGGCGCAGGTTATGGCTAGGGGAATGGAGATTGGTGTTGGGATGTTTAGTTGTGTGGAGAATAGGTGGGTGATGTAGGCGGAGAGGGTTAGGGTGGCGGCGTGGGCGATGTGGAAGAAACGGGTTGGATAATATATTGTGACGATAGATAATGCAACCAAGTTGCATACACCAAATGAAATCAATATGTTAATTAGCAACTGCATCTTGAATTCAAATATTTCTAAGTATATTTGCCTTAATAATATTTATAACTTTGGGTGATGTAATTGTTTCGCCTGTATAAGATATTTTTCCATTTGCTGGGTCAATATTTTTATAAATTCCTAAAACACACTCTTTATCAGATAAGTAACCACCAACATTTGTATTTCTATCTTCGTCTATATATATTCCATCATATATTTGAATAATTTTAACGTTGCCACCTTTTTTTTCAATTTCAAGGATTTGTTTTAATACTTCAATCGATTCTTCAAATGTACCCTGCCGCTTATTAGGATAATATCTCTCATACATATAACTTAACATACTATCTGTTGTTTTGTCAACATTTTTTAAAAAATCCTCCTTGTCATTTGCATTATCATAGCGTTCCAAAGAATTGTCGCCAATGGTTTTACATATAAATGTGAATTGTATATTTGCATTATTTGCTATCACCGTTAGTAAATTCTCTTTGACTCCATAACCAATAGTTATATTAGGAGAAATTATACATAGCTCATGTTTTTTCCCTTTTTTTAGTGGTATGTTATTGTTTAAATCATGTATATGGTTTTTAAGATGTTCCATAAACTGTTCTCCATTTTTTATCGTTTTCTTCTCAACTTCAAGTATATATGTTTTAACAATATCTATAAATTCAAACGATGTAACCGATTCTCCTCTAAAACTCACATCACCATCTTTTCCTTCTATTTTATCTATATATCTACCTAAAAGACATTCTTTCGTTGATAAATAACCTGCAACTTTTTTTTCGCCTGCCATGTTTTCCTTAAATATTTCATCATACTTTGGAATAAATTCAAAATTAGGATAATCCATGATTTCTATCAATTCATTAATAACATCGTCGAGTTTTTGAACCGCAGCATTTTCATACTGATAACGATCATATAGATACTTTAACATTTTTGAATCAGATTCATTCATCTGATTAAAAAAATCGTGTTTACCAGTCACACTACTATATTTACCAGTGCCATATAGTCTTAAATATTTAATATCAATGCTCTTACATATAAATTTAAATTTTATTTTCTTGTTCTCTTTTATAAATTTCCCCATTTTTAATTTTCCACCTATACCAATGTTTATATTGGGGGAAATTATATATAGCTCACGTTCTTGTTCTTCATTCGATATATGTTCTAAATAATTGATATGCAAATAAAGTTGCTCAAAAAATTCTTTTCCGTTTTCCACTTCTTTTTTTCTTAATATCAGAGCTATTATAATTGAAACGAACAATGCTCCTACAGCAAGTAATATAGATAAAAATAAGTTAATATTCCAACCCCAATCTAAATTCCAACACGATAGACTTAAACCATAACGTGATATCATTGATATTATAACAATAATAATGCATAATATGAAAGATATAAATAATGCAGAAAAAAAAGAATATCCTATTACTTCAAAATTATTTCTATCATACTCCTTTCTAACTCGGTGAATTTTATCTTTCCACCATTCTTCTTTTTTATCATCACTATTACCGAAAAAAACTATGCAATGCCATAGCAAGGAAACAGGGAAACTAATTGATAGTTTAAATTTTTCCCATACCAAAGTAGCTTTATCATTTTCATTGCTCATATTCTTTTCTCCAATTTATCAGACAGAATATCGAATGAATCAATTCTTACTTGATATTCTTCATAAATTTTAATCATCTCTTTTTTTAATGCATTTATGAACATATCTACGGGAATAGATAGAAATTTTAATTCGGATTTTACTTTAGCCAAATAACTTTTCATTATTTTTCCTTGTGCCGATTTGTCAAATTCTTGATCATCATTTATCAAAAATATGAGTGTTTTTGCTAATTCAATAGTTCGATATATTTTATCAGAAATAATATCTACAGAATCACTGGAAATATTCAATACTTTTCTAATTTCTTCTTTTATTGTTTGGAAAAAATCCAAATCATATACACTATTATAATTTTTTGTGATTAATTCAATTCTTTCAATACCAACTCCGCAACCTATTCCCGTGTTTACTGCTTCTTCTAAATATGTAAGTTTATTTATGTATCGGTATATATTTGAAGATGCGATTTCGACGAATTGATTGCCTTTTTTTACAAATATTTCAATAGTGTAACCTGCAGGTCCACCTATGCTTAACATAAAATTTCTTCTTCCTGAGGTTTTAAATATATGATTTGAGTTTATTCCCAAAGAAGACAATATTTCGTAAGAATCATCATCGGGTAATAACAGTTTATCCAAATATTGCCCACCAGCACAGATGGTAAAATACAAAGTGTCTTTGCTTATGCCACATTTGTTGAGAAAATCCACCAGCAACGATAATTGGCAGAATTCTTCTTGTTTCTTGTCCTCAATGTAACCAAAACTGCCCCATACACCCATTTCAAAAAGCAGAAGATGCTGATTACTGATACCCAAAATTTGAGAATCTACTTTTCTAACGCATAGGTCAACGACCGCAATTTTATCTTTGTTAACCTTTTCCGTATTTAAAATAGCTGGAACAAGATGGCTATGTCCACCGCTCAAATTAAACTCATCCTTGAAGTATTTGGATACCAAATTACTTCGTTCTACTATTTGAAAATCATTCTCTTTGACAAAAGAAATGAAAATGTCTCGTATTTCTTTTTTCATTGTTTTATAACCTCTAATTCCGGCAAAATATCATTTGTTGAGGTTATTGTTACGGTATTTCCCAAAATATTTTGAGTTGTATGTTTCTTAATTTCAGTAGATATTTGTTGAGGAGCATTGCCATTCAAACTATTTGAATAAACAATCCAAGCACTGTTAAAAAATATCAATTCTGCTGTTCCGATTTTTTTCCCTGTCTTTTTTTCATATGCCTTAACATATTCTTCAAATTCTTTTTCCATAGTTACTTTTTTTAAATTTACCATTGTCAGATTTTGAATATCTTTTGTAGAATTATTTGCACCAGAAACAATATATCCTAATGTTGTTATT
The DNA here is from genome assembly GCA_001462245.1 of Candidatus Fibrimonas termitidis. Lineage (GTDB taxonomy): Bacteria > Fibrobacterota > Fibrobacteria > Fibrobacterales > Fibrobacteraceae > Fibrimonas > Fibrimonas termitidis. Next base: position 9,742 of record LIUG01000179.1, on the reverse strand, counting down.
ATCTCACCGCTATAATTTTGTTCACGCAATTTTTTAACTAGGTCAGCAATATTTTTTCCTCCTGCGCTTATCACTATTTTATCCGATTTAGCATCTATTGCCTTTTTTGCTATCGTTGCAAAATTAGATTCTGAAGGCAAGAACGAAATAACAGATTTTATTCGATTTGGTTGTACTTTTTTCTGTATTTCTTTTTCAAAAGCAACACCGTAATCATCATTCATATAACAGATAGTTAAAGTTGCAGCGCTGTCAATATTTGATAAAATAAAATCGGATTCTTGTTGTACCGTTTGAGATTGTCTGAAAAATAAATCATTTATGCCGCTTAACTGCGGATGTGAGGAATGCGAGAACATCAAAAAATGTTCTTTCTCTTGTATGGGGACTATCGATAACTCTACCGCACTGATTATTGAGAATACAATATCAATTTTGTCAAGAGTTATCAATTTATTAATGGCATTTATTGACGCTGTTGGATTCGCTTTTCCGTCTTCAAAAAGAAATTTAATCTTTTTATTGTCATATTTGCTGTTGATGTATTCTTCAGCAAGCGAAAGGCCTGTTTTGCCGGATTCGCCTAATTGTGCTAAATTCCCTGTCAAAGGAAGCACTGCCCCAATTTTAATTTCGTCCCGCTTCTCTTGGCATGAACAAAATACAAACGACAATGCTACCATTGCCACCAAAAGAATTTTACTTCTTTTCATTTTTGATTTCTCCTAACTCTAATTCGAGTTCTTTATTTACAACATTTTCCAACAATTGCTTCTTATGTTCAACAATTATAAATGTCACATTCCTATTTTTTAAATCAGCAATACAACTAGAAAAAACCTCCGAATTCTCAGCATCCACACCCGCAAACGGCTCATCAAGCAAAACCAATTTTGGCGAATGAACTAGCATATTCCCGAAAGCCAAAAGTTGTTTCTCGCCGCCGCTAAGATGAAAGGGTGTCCGCTTCCGCATAGCTTTCAACTTAGGCAATATTTCAAACACATTATATGCTCGTTTTTTGGCTTCTGTTTTCGGATAAATTCCTGCCGAGACAAACAAATTTTCTTCCACCGTAAAATCTTCAAACACATTCTTTTTCTGCGGCATATATGCAATGCCCTGCCGTATCATTTCTGAAACATGAGAGGCGGTTATATTTCTATCCTCAAAAACAATTTTCCCTTCTTGTAAATCTGCCCACGGCTTTAATAAGCCGTATATGGTTTTCAATATAGTGCTTTTGCCAGAGCCATTGCCGCCACTGAGCAAAACTACGTCGCCTTTATCCACAGAAAAAGACACGTCTGTCAATACCTGCTTTTTGCCGTACCCTGTGGTTATATGTTCTACTTTTAGCATAAAACTCCTTTTTCCATTTGTAAGATATGGTCGCTTGTTTCTTTGATGTAGTCGTGATGGTGTTCAATCTGCAAGATGGTTTTTCCTTCTCGTTTCAACTGCTTAACCAATTGGATTATTTTCAATCGGTTGTCTTTGTCAATTCCCGCGACCGGTTCGTCAATCAAAAGCATATCCGCATTGTTGGCAATGCAACAGCCTATAGTCAGCAATTTCTGCTGCCCATAGGAAATTTCACCTGCCAATTCGTTACGCTTTTCCGATAGAGAAACTATTTTTAATATTTCATCCACGTGACTCTGCTGGTCTTTATTTGGATAGGCAAATTTTCTCTTTTCCAATGCCAATAAAATATTCTCGTAAACAGTCATTTGCGTGGCGAGCCGCAAGTCTTGAAAAGTCCGCCCAATACCCAACCTATTCACACGAAAAGGCAAAAACTTGGCAATTCTTTTCCCTTTCAACTCCACACTTCCTTCATCCGGCCTTATAAAACCAGAAATAACATTAACTAAAGTCGTCTTCCCCGACCCATTGCCACCAACAAGCGTATATACAAACCCCTTTTCCAAACGAAAGTTAACTCCGTTCAGAACTCGGACATCACCGAAGGATTTGTGTATGTTTCTCAATTCAAGCATTCCAAAATCTCCATTTTCAAAAAAATCTCATCTATCGCCACCTGCTCAGTCTTGAACACAGCGAACAGAGAATAAGTAATAACTCTTACTATCGTTAGTGCTCCAGCTTGCACCCTGGTTGTTGCTGTTGCTCATGCCCTTTGCGTAGGCCCCGTTGATATTGTACTCACTAGCACTCCACCAGCGACCGCTGTTACCGATACCGTTAAAACTACCGTCCGAGAAGCCGAGACCACCCGGCAGTGCGGAAAACCCGTACGTGTCCTCGCACAACCAAGAAGCATTAGAAGGACCACAACTACCCCAGCCACTCTTAGCCTTTAAGTACCTGCCTGCTGTAGAACTAGTGTAAGGACTTTCCGTGCCACTTGTACCATCTGCATAACGGTATAATTTATCCCAGTCTTCATTCGTAGGAATATGCCAGCCGGAAGGACATATTCCTTGATGCTTAGATTGCATTTGGCTTGAACAAGTATTGAAGTTGCAATCACTAGACAAAGCCATAGCTGTTGCCCAATCATATAACTTGCCATAGGTTACGCAGTTGTATGGGTCATTATCATAGCATTTACTGCCGCTTGCATTGTAATTCAAATTCTCCGCAAACCAAACTTGAGTACCTATTACAACGGTTTTGTATGTCTGCCCGCCATAGGATATGGAACCGTATGAACCGCTATAGCCAACAGAAGAACTGGAATTTTGAACAAACGAACTAGAACTTGAAATAATAGACGAACTGGAACTTTGAACATACGAATTTGAGCCATGGACACAACGAACGTTAAACAAGAAGTAAGACTTATCGTAGTTTTCCCAGTAGGCGACATTTCCGAACATATGTCGGTAGTAAGCGTAACTACCGTTTTCCTCATATTCACTGGCAACCCACCAACGAGCATAATCGCCGATGCCGTAAAAAGAACCACTGGAATAACCGTAGCCACCTGGGAGAGCGGAAAAGCCATAATCGTCCGAGCCATTGCCACTAACATCAATATTATTCCAGTCACTTATATTGTTCCAGCCACTTGTTGCTTTCAGTTTCTTTCCCTCTGTGTCCCAACCGCCGATATAAGCCGTCATCACTTCCCACTCCGCTTTGCTTGGCAAATGCCATCCAGAAGGGCAAGCAGTCATGGCCGTTGCCCAATTGTAAAGCCTGCCGTAAATTACACAATTGGATGGGTCATTATCATAGCATTTACTGCCGCTTGCATTGTAATTCAAATTCTCTGCAAACCAAATTTGACCGCCTATATTCACAGTCCTATATGTTTGACCACCGCAAGTCACTGAGCCATTTGAAACTGATGAAATTGGACAGTCAACGGAAGAACTTGAACTTGGCGATGGCGGAACCAGAGTTATAATCTGCACCGGAGTATTCCCCCACCCCGTCTCAGGGAAAAACACATACAAGGTATCCAAATACCCCTCTGCCGAAACAGTTATAGTCCAATTCCCGGGAATTGCTCTTTCCAGCAGAGAGGCAGTGCCTCCACTCCCAAACCCCACATCAATATTCAACCCGCCCCCGCTATGGGCAAAACGAGTAGTAAAAGTACTCCCACCAACCCCCCTCACCGACAGCAAATAAACTCCCATAGCAAGGTTAGGGTGTTCACCGCTGCCACGCAAAACCTGCTTCCCGTTCAGCGAATACAAAGCAATATCCGCACTCCTAAACTGCTGGGACAACTCCAATGATATTTTCCCTCGAGAGCTATGCATTACCACCGGATTTGGCGTCTTGCCCGGCCTAGCCAAAAGGGGATCCCCTTCGGTGATGATGTGCAGGGTATCTATATAACCCGCCCTCACCTGCTTTTCAAACTTATCAACGCCGTCAAGCCGTGCCGTAGCGACAGCGTCAACGTTAACCGTGAACGGCACAAATGCCGTATCCTTGTCCTCTGCAAATGCGCTTATGACAAAAGTCGAGGCTAGGAAAATGCTTTTAAGCACTATTCTGAACTTGTTCATAACGAACTCCTTGATTTAATTGGGAATTTTGGACTTATGTATGGAAAAAACGGAGCAGAATATACATTTAATTTGATGACATTGTTCACGCTTATGTCATAAGCAACAGGCATAGCCTGCACCGCAAGCTCCTGTATTTCGGGTATTGTACATCATCATGAGTATAAATATAAAAAAAATTTGCGGGCTTGTCAAGCATAATATATGGGGTGTATCATGGGTTATGGAAGTTTTATCTTTCATAAAGTATCTTGCCCGTTTTGTTTATCTCATTAATGAAATAATTATTCTGTTTTTCTAAATATGCAAATTCTGCTTTTGAATAAACCTTTATATCCATTGGTATTTGATAACGAATATTTCTTATGGAAACAACAATAGGCTTTTTTCTCTCCATCTTCTCCGTAAAACTCTTGACAAAATCATTTGAATCCAAAATAACCGCTACATCAAGGTCGCTGTCTTCTGTTGGGCTGCCATTGGCGTAAGAACCGAATAAAATAACCTTGTAAGGCTTCAATTCTTTAAGCCGCTCGGTCATCTCTTCCACCAAATGCCAATTTTTCTCAATGAGAGACATAAAGGAAACATAGTTATTTTCCACTCAAGAATTTCTAATTTCACCAATGAGGAGTAAGATTGCCGATAACCGATTACATGGGAAAAACATCATTGCTGTTCTTTCTGGTTTTGAATGCTTTTGCAATAGAGCAGCTCGATATCCGTGTTTTAAGAGTTGAATTTAAAAGGGAAAACCCCAATAACTCCCTCACTACAGGGCTTGGAACCTTTGACTCGTCTCGCGGCGATGTTGCTTATTGGGAAAAGCATATAAACTTTGCAAAGAATTATTTTGAACAAGCCAGCAGTGGCAAAGTGTCAATTAACGCCGAAATTTATCCTAAAAACAAAGCCCCTTACAAATTGGATAAGGAAATAATCAGCTATAACCGCACCAGTCGCAAAGAAGGCGAAAAAATGGCGGAATTCGATTCCGTTAGGGCTGCGGATTATGCTCGCTTTGTGAACGACGTTTTGAAACTGGCAAAAGATGATCCGGATAAACCGCTTGATGCTACAGCCTCAGCTTTCTCAAAAAGGGTTATTCTAATTGCCCATGCGGGAAGCTCCCGCCTTGTGGATGGCGGAACAATGGGAACCCGGGGCGCAAACACTCCGGGGGATTTTACAGATGCTCATATAGATACCTCATGGGGGGAGTTTTGGAGGGGCTTTGAAGTCTCGGAAGGAGATACCATAACATCCGTGATGGTCACAAGCGAAACCGCCAACCAAGACGGTTTGAAATGGGGCATTGAAGGAACAATAACCAGCCAAATAGGGCGAGAATTGGGCTTGCCGTATTCATTTGATGTGGTAAAAGGCTTTTCAAGGTTGGGTTATTTTGACGGAATGGATTTTGCCGGATACAATGCCGGAGATGGGTTTAGGCCAACTTTGCCAAGCGCATGGATGAGGGCTTACAAGGGGTGGGTGAGTGTAAAAGAGATTTCCCCGGGTTCAAACGAAACTGTGGAAATTTGCGCAGCGGCTTGCGATGAGTTTTGCACTCCGCAAATAGTGAAAATTCCCATAAATCACAATGAATATATTTTGCTGGAAAATAGGCAAAAAACCTGCCAAGAAGGCGGAGCAATAGACAGTTCGCATATAGACGTTGCGCTCCCCGCAAGCGGCATAGCGGCGTGGCGTATAAATGATTGGTATGTCAAAGAACTTCTCTCTTTTGGAGCGGTGAATGCTTGGGGGGGAGACACGTTCAGGGACCATCAATATGGCATGGCCTTGATTGAAGCGAGCGGAATTCTCGGTTTGGGAAAGGAGTTCAGGAGCGGCGGAGAGAGCTATTTTTATTTTGGCAGCGGCAGCGATTTAATTCCGCACAAAAGAACAAAGTCCGATACCGTATTTTCCATAAATCCTTCCGGCTATGGCAATACGGGTTCCGCTTTTGGCGGATATTCCGGAATTAAAATAACCGCAAAAATACCGGCGGGAGCAAAAGAAGAAAAATCCTTTAATGGGATTATCGGCGATAGCGTTACAACTTGGCGGGCCTTGAAAATTCCTGTGAAAATAGAGTGGATAGGGAAATACGCAAGACCAATTCCAATAGAGTCATTGCCATTTGACCCGCCAAAAAAAGAAGATTTTGATGAGTATCAAATTCCGCAAACTAATTGTTTAAAACCGGACAGAGCCAAAAACTACAATCTTGGAAACGAAAAATTTTTGCCTATTTGCGCAGACATAAACAGCGATGGTGTTGAAGAGGCAATATTTTTGGGCAACAATCGCCTTTACGCTGTGGATTCCAATGGAGTTCCATTGCCGAATTTCCCTGTGTTGCTATCCAACGGAGAACCTTTTACGAATTTCCGCTCAAAGCCGCTCGCAATAGACATTACCGGAAACGATACCCTTGAAATTCTAATTCCTGTAAACAACGGTTTGATTTTAGCGGTGAACAGCAAAGGCAAATTGCTAAAAGATGAGTTCCCCATAACGGCAGGAGCCTTTATTTATGACGACCCCGCTCCGATGTTTCTTTTGCGCAAAGACACCAAATATTTGTTCGCTATGCACAGAGAGTCTATAAAAGCTTTTTATTTACCGGAAGCAAAGGAGTTTTCAAAACCGGATCCTTCGAAAGCCTCCCAAAAAGACGAAATCTCGGAATTCTTTATTTACCCAAGCCCGGTTAGAGGAGGCAAAGCCGCAATGAGATTTAGAATTTTGGCTCCGGCAGCCAGTGCAACACTGGATGTTTTTGACATAACAGGCTTCAAGGTATTCAGCCAAAGCGTTTCAAATGTGGACAACGGCGCAAACCAAATAGAGGGTTTGAATTTTTCAAAACTGGGCAGCGATGTTTACAGCGCAAGATTAACCGTAAAATTCAAAGAGAGCGGCAAAAACAAGGAAAAATGGGTGCGGATAGGCGTGATACGTTAGGGGCAGCCTGCGTAGCAAATTTCTATATTCCCTCTATGCAAAGAGCAAAATTCATTGTCCCTAACGCCTTCACAAGCATAAATTTTCTGCTCGGAGCAGCCTCTATATGCTGGTCTGCCGGTTTGTTTGGCACCGAAAAGGCTATTTTTTGGGGAGCGCAATTCATAATTTTTTGTACGCTTCTGGATAAACTTGACGGCTTTGCCGCAAGAGCCTTTAATGCCAGCTCTGATTTCGGAGCGCAGTTCGATAGCCTTGCGGATTTAATAGCTTTTGGTATAGCACCCGCCTTTTTGATAATGTTTGCCTACAAAGACTTTGCAACAGATTGGTATGATGCCCACAAAGTTGCCGTTTTCGCAGGAGCAGCCGTCTATATGATATGCGCAGCCATGAGACTTGCCAAATACAATGCAATGGATAGCGACTCCTACCCGGACTACTTTTCCGGAATGCCTTCAACTTTTGCAGGCGTAACAAATGCCCTGCTCATGGTTTTGCTATGCAAATACGGTTTTTTCAACTCCTGCCCGGATATACTCTATATTCCTCTCGCTGTCTTGGTCTTAACCGGAATATTGATGGTTAGCCCGCTCTTCCTCGCAAAACTCAAAAAACGCAAAAGCCTTATAGTAAACATATATCAGATGACAAATATAGCAATCGCTTACGTAGCGGGCTTTACCACAACTATACCGGAATATTTAATGTCCTTGGTTTTAATTTACTTTATAATAGGCTTTGGCTACGGAATAATAAACCGGAAAACCATAATAAGCGACCAAGGAAATAAAAGCACGGCAAAGCACGAAGCGGAGGCTTAAATGGAAATTCAAGAGACAAGCGATACTATATATTATATATGGTTCTTTGTATTCGTATTTTTTATGCTGATCTTGTTTGTGGCAAAATTAAAATTCGGTCAAATTTTTAAAAGAAGAGAAGAAAGACGCAGAATGCTATCTTATTCCAAAGTAAAACTTACGCCAACCGAAGAGGGGCAAAACAGAACATTGAAGGTGAAGAGAATAAGATAAATGCTAAACGAATTTGCTCCTGCAAAAGTAAACCTGTTTTTATCCGTTATAAAAAAAAGAGAAGACGGCTATCACAATATCGGCACCATGTTCCACACTGTCTCCTTTGGCGATGTCCTTTTTGGCGAATTGAACAAGAGTGGGGAAATCACCGTTTCTTACAATAATCCGCAGGAATATCCGCCGGAAAAAGATTTGATTTATAAAGCGGCCGTTAAATTAAAGGAAATATACAAGGTTTCTGGCGGTGTTAATTTTTATTTGGAAAAAAATTTGCCCTTGGGTGCGGGTTTGGGTGGCGGAAGTTCCGACGCAGCGGCGGCACTGAGGCTTTTGAACAAATTATGGGGGCTAAATATAAATACAGAGGAATTGGAGCGAATAGGTGCCGGTTTGGGGGCGGATGTTGCATTTTTTGTACGAGGCGGGGCGGCTTTGGCAGAGGGCATAGGCGATATTTTAACACCGCAAAAACCGATAGACAGCACTCAATTTGCCGTTATTGCAGCTACCCCAAACTGTACGGTTGCCACTGCGGAGGCTTACAAGGATATTGTTCCGGGTGGCGAAGAACGTTGGCAAAATTTTGCAAACGGAATAAAAAACGGGGTTTTCGCCAGCCCCTTAGACGATTTATGGGATTTTTTTAATCATTTTGAAGGCACCATCTTTGAAAAATTCCCCCTTATAGCCTCGCTCAGGCAAAAATTGAATGCCTGCGGCGGGAAATCCATGCTGTCCGGCAGCGGAGCGAGCGTTTTTTCCCTGTTCTCTTCCTTGGAAAAAGCGATAAAAGCTTATGATTTAGTTAAAAATGAATGCAGATTTTTGAAAATAACAAGATTAAGCCCTTGACAAGCCCCCAAAATTTTTCTATATTTAATCCTCCGATTTGTACGACCCCGCATAAATTGGTAAAAAAGCTGCCGAAGTAGCTCAGCTGGTAGAGCAGCTGATTTGTAATCAGCCGGTCGTAGGTTCAAGTCCTATCTTCGGCTGAAGAGCTTTGGGTGGGTGCCCGAGTGGTTAAAGGGGACGGACTGTAAATCCGTTGGCTTACGCCTACAGTGGTTCAAACCCACTTCCACCCATTCGCCCAGGTAGCTCAGGGGTAGAGCACTTCCTTGGTAAGGAAGAGGTCACGGGTTCAAATCCCGTTCTGGGCTTTAGAATTTAAAGTCCGGCTCGTTTTGCCAAAACGAACTGGACAGTACTGTGTTTTATTTTGTTTGGAGATGAGTTATGGCAAAAGAGAAATTTGAGCGCAACAAGCCTCACTGCAACATCGGCACCATCGGTCATGTTGACCATGGCAAAACGACCCTTACAGCGGCAATCTGCACGACCCTTGCCTCCAAGGGCCTAGCCAGTGCCAAGAAATTTGACGAAATAGACAACGCTCCCGAGGAAAAAGCCCGCGGCATCACCATCAACACCTCGCATGTAGAGTATCAGAGCGAGAACAGGCACTACGCCCACGTTGACTGCCCGGGTCACGCTGATTATGTGAAGAACATGGTCACGGGCGCGGCCCAGATGGACGGCGCAATCCTTGTAGTGGCGGCGACAGACGGCCCCATGCCTCAAACCCGTGAGCACATACTGCTTGCCCGCCAAGTTGGAGTGCCTGCGATAGTCGTCTTCATGAACAAAGTAGATATGATGACCGAAGACCCCGACCTGTTGGAGCTGGTGGAAATGGATATCCGCGAACTGCTCTCCAAATACGAGTTCCCC
>LIUG01000178.1 GCA_001462245.1 Candidatus Fibrimonas termitidis | reverse complement strand
GTATGTGTATTTGCAATCACATTTCTGGGTATAGACACCATATGAGCTAAAATATAGAAAAAGAAAACAAAAAAAGCAAGGGTTTTTTGAAAAAAAATTAAAATTTTGTGATAAATGAGTGAAAATGGCGTTTTTTGCGCAAAAACGCCCCTGTAGGGGCGTTGCGGGCAACGCCCTCCTATTTAATTGACATCGACCGCCGGTCAGTGAACCTCATTGTCGCATTTAAATCCCTCACATTCCCCCCCAAAAACAAACCTCCTGCCTTGAATATAGCAAACGCTGCGCCGTTTACTACATTCCCCCTGTGAAACTTTTCAAAGACAATCAGCAAAAAGGCGGAGTTCAGGAGATGCTGATAATATCAGTGCCTATGGTATTGTCTATGTCTTTTGATACTTTTTTGGTTTTTATAAACAGAATGTTTCTCTCCAAACTCGGTTCCGATTATATGAATGCCGCCTTGACCGGCGGATTGATGGAAATGGTTACTATAACATTTTTCAACGGGGTTATAAGCTATACCACCGCAATGGTTGCGCAAAATCTGGGGGCGCAAAAAATATCCAGATGCTCGCTCGTGCTTGTTCAGGCGCTAATAATAGCGATATGCAGCTATCCTTTGGCACTTGCGCTGATGCCGCTCGCTCACATATTTATGAACTCCTTTAGCATTTCCGCCGAACAAAGCGTTTTGCAAATTAAATATTTTGACATTCTGCTATACGGCTCAATAATCACAATGCTGCGCCATGCCTTCGCTTGCTTTTTCATAGGGCTTGGGAAAACCCGTGTTGTAATGACCGCAACACTAATCGGACTTGTGACAACGCTTTTCCTCAGCTATTGTTTCACATTCGGAAAATTCGGATTTCCCGCGCTTGATATCCACGGAGCGCCTCTTGCTATTATAGCGGGCAATTTCGCCGCGTTTTGCACCCTATTTTTCAAATTTTTCAGCAGGGAATTCAGAGAAAAATTTTCCACAAATAAATGCTGGCGTTTCAGCAAAAGAATATCTTCTACCCTGATAAAAAAGGGGCTGCCTTCCGGCGCGGAAATATTTTTGAATATGCTCGCCTTTCAGGCTATGATACTCGTTTTTGACTCTCAAGGGAGGATAGCGGCAACCGCTACAAGCATAATGTTCAGTTGGGATATGGTAGCTTATGTTCCTTTAATCGGCTTGGAAATAGGAGCGACCAGCATAGTTGGAAAATACATAGGAGCACGGGACTTTGCTTCTGCAAACCGCTCAATATATTCCGGAATGAAAATAGGAGCGATATATTCGGGGATTATAATTTTGCTCTTTGTCGGTATGCCTGGTATTTTGGCTAATGTTTTTGCTCCGCACACGCCCGGGCCGGAATGGGAAGAGGCCTGCAAACTCGCCATATCGATGATCCGCCTCGCTGCGGTTTATGTATCCGTTGCAATCTTTATCGTTATTTACGCAGGCGCTTTGCGAGGCGCAGGAGATACTTTGGCCGTTATGTTCATCACAAGCGGGCAGCACTGGATATTAGTCGCTATTGTATGGCTGTTCTTCAATGTTTTGAAAATGGACGTTATGGCAACTTGGAGCATTACCGTGTTTACATACACTATTTTCCCGCTGTTTCTGTATTTGCGATGGCGGGGAGGGAAGTGGCGTGCAATTTGGAATTCAACATCTCGCCCAGCAGTCCAAGCGATATAAACTGCACACCGGCAACAAATGCGAAGCCGGCTAAAACCAACAAAGGGCGAACCCTCAATTCGTTTGTCAAAAACCACTCCAAACCGAAGTAGCAAAAAATAACCGATGCAACAAGGCACATCAACAAACCCAAAGTGCCGAAAAAATGCAAGGGCTTAATCGCAAATTTACGCAAAAACATCAAGGTGAGCAAATCCAAAAAACCGGATATAAATCTGGAAAAACCGTATTTTGAAACTCCGTGCCGCCTAGCCCTGTGTTCAACTGCTTTTTCCGCAATCCTATATCCGTTCCAACTCGCCATTAGGGGAATAAAACGGTGAAAATCCCCGTAAAGCCGAACGCCTTTTGCAACCTCTGCTTTATATACCTTTAAACCGCAGTTAAAATCGTGCAAACGCTGCCCGCAAACAATGGAAACAACAAAGTTGAAGAATTTGCTGGGTATTGTTTTATGCCAAGGATCATAACGTTTCTTTTTCCAGCCGCTGACCAAATCGCAACTCTCAAGCATTTTCAGCATTTCGGGAATTTCAGCCGGATTGTCCTGCAAATCCCCGTCTATCGTTGCGATATACCTGCCCTTTGCCATATTAAATCCATGCGAAAGAGCAGCGGCCTTTCCGCAATTGTATTGAAATCTGACTATTTTTAAAAAATCATATTCCTCGGACAAATTTTGCAAAATTTCCCAAGAATTATCTCTGGAGCCATCGTCTATCGCTATCACCTCAAAACTCTGTTCCAAAATAACAGCCTTAATTTCCGCAAGCAATTCCGGTAAACTTCCGGCTTCGTCTTTTATGGGAATTATTATGCTTAGGTTCATTTTTCCTTGCTCTCGTCCTTAACCCATTTTTTTAGAATAGCATCCAGCTTCATAATGTCCATAGGTTTGCTCAGAAAATCGTTAAAGCCGTTTTCCAAAAACATTTTTTCGCTTCCCGCTATAGCATTTGCGGTTAAGGCTATTATCGGAATTTTCTTGGCATAATCGCTATCAAGTTCCCTTATTTTGCGCACAGCTTCTACGCCATCCATCTCCGGCATCAGATGATCCATGAAAATTGCGGAGTACTTTGTGCTTTGGTTCATTATTTTCGCTATGGCTATTTTGCCGCTGGGCGCAGTGTCTATAAGTATTCCGTACGGCTTCATTAAGCCTCGCGCAACCTCCACGTTCAAGGCCATATCGTCCACTATCAAAACACGAGCATACGGCATTTGATTATAAACGGGCTTTACATTTCTTTCTTCTTTATTGGACTGGCTTGTGAATTTTTTGAGATTATTTATAACCTTTTCGCCTATCGGGGTGACATCTGCGACCTGTTGCTTTATCTTAACGGTAAAGGTAGTGCCTTTGCCGTATTCACTCTCAACATCTATGCTGCCACCCATCATCTCTACTATATTTTTCGTTATGGCAAGCCCTAAACCTATACCGTCTGCTTGGGCATCGGCTTGGCTGTATATGGAGAATAATTTTTCGACATTCTCTTTTTTTATGCCTATGCCGGAATCTTTTATCCTTGAAATCAGCAGAACATCATTATTTTCACGTTCAAAACCTATGATGCTCCATATAATCGTTCCGGTTTTGGTATATTTAAATGCGTTGGAAAGTAAATTGTTAAACACCTGTTTTAGCCTATACTCATCCCCAATCAAAGAGTTTGGCAAATTTGCGTCTATGTTCAGATCGAATTTTATCGGTTTGGATTCCACATTAATCATGTTTGAAGAAATCACACTGTTTACCAAGCCGGAAATATCATAATTAACGGGAATAAGTTCAAGTTGTCCGTGTTCTATTTTTGAAAAATCCAAAATATCGTCCATAATCCTTAAAAGAGCCATGCCCGAATCACGTATTTTAGACGCATTTTCAAATACCTCTCCATCTAAATCTTTTTTGCCGAGTATTAAATCGTTGAAACCGATAATGGCATTTAGAGGAAAACGCATTTCCCGGCTCATTTTAATTAAAAAATCGGTCTTGGTTTTGGAAATTTTATTCTCAACTTCCTTTTGGTTTTGCAAATCCCTATCATGAAGCAACTGCTCGATTTTCTCATCCTGCTTTTTTTTGTATTTGCCGTGGTAAAATAAAAGAAACACAAAGGTTGCTAAACCGAAAAGCGCAAAGGCCCCTACAATCGTTAACAATGCTAAATTATCTAAAATACCCATGTTTCCTCCATTTATTCTCCATTTTTTAACCTGCTCAACTGAGGCTGCAAATACCGAGCGCCGGAACTAACCGGAACCTCTTTCAACCCATTTTCCAAATATTCTATGGCTTTGGCATTATCGCCTGCTGCTTGCAGCAATTCGGCTGCTATAGCATAATTGCGCCATTCTCCGGGGAATTGCTTTATGCCCATATCCGAGTAATGAAGCCGCCTGTCCAAATCTTTCATCGACATGGCAAGGCGAATATACATGGAATTGTAATTGAAAAGAAGCTGCCTGGTTTCGCCGTCCACATAAGCGGTGCCATCGCCCAAGCCCCTGTACTTGAACACGCTGTCGATTAGATAAGCGGTTCTTTCTATATCCATGCTGTCTTTGCTGGAGGCGAGAGTCCCTTTTATCAAATCCCAAATCATGCCTTTTTGCACCATATACTTATCCAAGCCAACAGCGTTGGAAAGCCCCACGGTTGTCGAAACGTGAATCGGTTTGTCCAGATTATTCATTGCCAAATCAATTACCAGCTTATATTGAGTTTGCATTATGCCGCCCTTGCGCGATTCGCCCCATTCCTTTAATGCGGTATAGGTTTGAAGCCATGTTTTGCGTTTTTGCAAATCTTCGCTTATTTTCACAGAATCCGATGTTTGGGCGGAATCCAAACGGGCTTCCAAAATTTCAATTTGGCGGTTAAGCGTTGGAATAGCTTGCTCGGCCCTGCTGACCCAAAAATCTATTCTCTGCGATTGGTCGCCGTAGTTCTTTTCGGAAAGCACAAGATCCCTGTCTATGCCGGCTTTATCGTAGCTCAGTTTTAGAATAGGCGGATTATCCAGCATTTGCTTTATGTACCAGTCGGTGTTGCCAAGGCTTAGGTTAACAACCCTTACATCCTTTCTTACGCCTGCAACTTCTTGGGCAAACCAAAGCGGGAATGTATCATTATCGCCGTTTGTGAATAAAATTGCATTTGGCTCGCAACTCATAAGCAAATTATATGCGTAATCCCACGGCACCCATAAATTAGCCCTGCTATGCTCCTTGTAGTTTGCAAACAAGGGAATCGCGCCGCAAAGCAAGGCAATTGCAATCCCGCTCGGCTGCAGCAAAATTATTTTCCTTTGACCAATATTCAAAAGCAAAAATCCTATGCCAAGCCCGTAAAGCAAAGACATAAATATAAATGCGGGACTGTAAAAATAATCCCTTTCCCGGACCTCCAAATGCACAGGGTCCGGAAGCGATGGCGCCGGCACACCTGCGCTTTTGAATGCCGCTTGTATTTTAGCCCAATTCTGCCATGCAGAGCTTTTTTCATGCGGGCTTTGTTTTTCTCCTCTGGTATAATCGGCGTAAATCTTGCGCTGAATATTCAAGAGTTCATTGGGATTTGGAATTTGCGCCGAAACTATCATCCCTCTGTTGGCAAGCTCGCTCGTATAATATTCAAGCTCTTTTACCCAAGCATCATGGTCGCGCCTCTCGGGTTTAGTGCCGTCTGAGAAATTGATATACCATACAAGGCCGGCGGAGCAAAATCCGTAGAGCAGGGCCAAATAAATGCCTGTGGTTTTGTCTTTTCTGCAAGCGATGGCTATAATCCAAATCAAAAGCCCGTTGAAGATCAGGAATATAATAGCCTGCGCAGCCTCATTTTCGCCTATGCTCATCATAAGGGTTGGGAATTTCAAAGAACCTCGCTCAATGGGTTCATTATCTTCCGGGTCTATGGAGTAAATGCCTTTTTGGTAGTAGCTTACCTGGCCTACCTTATATGGGGTGTATTGCGCTATTTGGTAGCCGCCGTAGCTCATGTGCGGGAATACCAGAATTTGGTTATCCAGTTGGGCACGGCGGTAAAAAGCCCTGCTTATCATGCTTTCGGAACCGTATTGCTTGCGTTCCAAATAATCGTAAAAAGCCCTCCAGTTTTCTCCATTCGGCAAAAGATTGCCCAGTATCAAATTGCCGTTCTCGTCTCTGAAATTTATTTCCGGGTCGTTTTCATCTATAATGGGGTTCAATTCCGAGCGAATTGGGATATAAAGGTGAGTGCTATAACCTATGAGAGCCACAACCGTAAACGCTAGGGAAAGAGCAATGTCTCTGCGAAAATTCTCGCTATAAGAACTTTTCTTTATTACGAGCCACGCTGCAAATAAAACCGCGAGGAGAATTATAGACCATGATATAAAGTTCGATACCGCATAAACAGCCGAGAACAGAATAGTGCCGGTAACCCACAGCGGCCACCTCTTCACAAGCGTTGTAAACGGGGTTCCATCTGCGAACAAGAGCAGTATGAATATAGCCGGAATGGTAAGCATTGTGTAAAGATGAACGCCTATGCCTAAAAATCCCAAATAGCATATGAGAATAAGGTATTGGCTGCCTCGTTTTTCGTCTTTGCAATCCAAATAGAGCAAAGCGAGGTATGAAACCAGCATCACTATAAACATCGCAAAGCCATAGACCTCGGCTTCCACAGCGTTAAACCAGAATGTATCCGAGAACATCAGCAAAAGCCCGGCAGAGAGAGAAGCGACCGTCAAAATAAATCTTGAAGCGTTTTTGCTCAACTTAGCGAGCAAGTCCCAAGCAAAAATCACCACCACATAAACCGTAGCCGCCGATGTGAAAACCGATATATAATTGACTCTTTTCGCAATTTCCTCTACCATAGGCAACATGATTATCACGGCTCGCGCAAAGAACACAAAAAACGGAGTTCCGGGCGGGTGCGGGATGCCAAGGGTATGGGCGCTGGCTATAAATTCGCCGCAATCCCAAAAGCTCACGGTTGGGGCCATAGTTATAGCGTAAGTTATAAAAGCAACCAAAGCGGCAAAACCAGCCGTCAAGTGTTTGCAAAGTCTATCTGTCATCAAAATCCTCCGGGTACCGGAATATAGAAAATTCGGCACTTCCTGTGCCCGGCGTGCAAACTCAACATTGACCGGCGGTCAGTAATCCTCATCGTCGCATTTTTATCCCTCACATAAAACTAACCGCTATTACCGTACATTCTTTAGCAAGCAGCAGTTCCAGTTGATAAAGCGTTGTGGTTTTGCCAAATGCCAACCAATTTAATGCAATCTGCTTGTTCTCTGTAATTTCTCAAACCATCTCCACACGCTGTGCCTATGCCGGGAAGTATCTCAAGTATTTTCGCTATTTTTCTGAATTTCTCATTCATTATTTCTGCTTGTCTTTCCGAATTGTTTGCTATATACGCAACGGCTTCATCAAGCATTTTAAAACATTCATTTGTAATTCTCGCAGGCTTTCTTTTTATTTCGTCATCTTCCATAATCTACCTGTAATAGCCGGTTTTCAATCTTTTCGCTATTTCATTGAATGCGTCTTCAGCGGGCATATCTTCATCTTTGTCCGCCTCTTCCAAGCTTATTTTCAGCCTCCTTTGGAATTCTACCTGGTCTAGCAATTCTTCTAATTTGTCATTCAATCCTATTTCTCTCATTGCATTTGTCAATGAGCGGATAGGAATGGTTTGGGTTGCAGTAGCCATGTTTTACCTCACGCATTAATTTAGAAAAAATAGCCTCCGGTAAAGGCTTGAAAATTTCTTCTTTCGCAAAACACAACCAACGATGTTGTGGTTCCGAACCCCGAATTCGTAGCAAAAAAAACAACGCCGACACTAAAAGAGTCGAACTTGAGTTTAAAAGAATCGACGCCGATGCTAAAAGAGTCAAATTCGAGACTAAAAGAGCCGACGCCGATGCTAAAAGACCCAAAATCGGGGCTAAAAAAGAGCCAACGCCGACACTAAAAGCATCAAACTCGGTTCTAAAAGCCCCGCCACCGACACTAAAAGAAAGTGTAAACTTTAAACGATGGTTTAAATGTTACACTCAGAACATAGAAAAAACTGCGTTTCTGTTAAAATTTTGAGG
>LIUG01000177.1:418-3022 GCA_001462245.1 Candidatus Fibrimonas termitidis | reverse complement strand
GTTGCGACCGAACTTCAGGAACGCTTGGACACATAGAATAAGGGCTACGCCACCGAATATTGTCCCTACTATGCTCTGCTCAAAGAAAATCAATCTTATAGCTAAAGGTTATAGCGTTGAGCAGATTAGGGAGATTTTGAAAAACGAAAACTTCTCGCAAATAGAAGAGAGAATATTAAAGCTGTGGGAAAAGGATGCCAGCTTTATTGAGGGGTTGCCGCACTATGGGCATTTGCTGGCCGGCACTATTAAGGATATTGTGCCGCGATACTGGACTATGAAAGGCTACAACGTGCCTCGCCGGTTTGGGTGGGATTGCCATTCCAAGACCCAAGCATAACGCTGATATTCCCGCTTGCGGAACGCAAAGGCGAGAGCATTTCCCGCTAATTTGGCCATCGCAGTTGGCGAGAGCATAGATTATGTTTTGATAGACGGATTTTGGATTGCGGAGGCGAGAGCAAACGCATACTTCAAAGAACCCAAAATCACGGCCAGATGCAAAGGCAAAGATTTGGCCGGCTTGCACTATGAGCCTCTGTTCAGAAACGCAGACAAATATGCTTCCGCCGATGAGCAGTCCAAACGCTACGCCATTTACACGGCTCCTTACTCCACAAATGCCGCTTTCTCGCAAAATAACGCCCATCGCTAGACCTTGCTACACAAGCTCTGTCAAACCCTTCTACGTGGTATATGATAGTGAACTTGGGAATCCGTTTGAGAGGTGAAGTATGATTTGCTCTAATTGTAAAAACGAAACGCCAGACGGTTTTGCAAACTGTCTTATATGTGGAAAGTCAATAATAGATGAAAAGATTATTACCGAAAAAGGAAAGTCAATTATGGAAAAGGGGACAGAGACGGCCACCAAATATGAAAGTTTTTCGCTTTGGTATTATTTTTTAAAATGCTTTAAAATTATGCAAATTTTAAAAGCAGAGCAAGAAGAAAAGAATATTGGGGATTTACGCTTTTTTATTGGCTAGTTTATGTTGGATTACTTTTTGTAAGTGTATTTTTTAATGCTTTCGGCGATATGGGTGTAAATTTTTGGGTCGCATTATTTTGTTTATATCTATTCGGCTCAATAATTCCAAATTTAGCTGTATCGGTCCGCCGTCTGCATGACCAAGGCAGTAGTGGTTGGAATTTGCTGTGGGGTGTTGTGCCAGTCTTCGGTACTATTTGGTTACTTATACTATTTTGTACAGAAGGAGAATCGAAGGAAAATAAATATGGGCTAAATCCAAAAGAAGGTAAAAAAGATGTTAATGTTACCTGAAAAAAGCAAATATGTTCTATTCTCATTAGGCATTGTACTTACCTTGGCATTCACTCTTTCCTGTGCCAACGGTAGCAATCCGTCATCATTGGTTGGGCAGTGGGAATATGCAAGTGGAACACAACCAAAACATACTGAGCCAAATAATATAGAATTATTTAAGGATGGAACTGGATTGGTTGACAAGGTAAACATTTCATGGAAAGTAGAGAATAAACGCCTTGCTATATTATCAACTCGGGGGAGCTTTTCATATAACTATAAAGTATCAGGCTATGAACTTGCTCTTGCTTATGATGATGGAGAAAGTACGATATTCGTGAGAAAAGGAAAATTGCAGGAATTTAAGGTGAAACAGGATGCGGCATTTGCTAAACAGGTTGCAGATTGTGCTAAAAAAACTTACAAAACGGTTAAAATAGGCAAGCAAGTATGGATGGCTGAGAATTTGAATTGCAATGTAAGTGGCAGTAAATGCTATAGCGATGAAGAGGCCAAATGCAAAGAATATGGCAGATTGTATAATTGGGAAACTGCAAAAAAAGTTTGTCCATCAGGATGGCATTTGCCCAGCGATGAAGAATGGCAAACTCTTATTGATTTTGCGGGTGGTGAAGAAGTTGCGGGAGATAAATTGAAGTCGGCAACAGGTTGGTCTATTGTCAACAGCACAGATGAGTTCGGGTTTTCAGCTTTGCTTGGTGGCTTTGGCTTTTCAGGTAACAATTTCAGTTATATCGGCAGCTATGGCTGGTGGTGGACTGCCACGGAGGATGATAGATACCGTGCTTGGAACCGGCGCATGGACTCTGACAGCAGTCATGTTGACAGGGGCAACGGTTACAAGTTTAACTTGTATTCTGTGCGTTGTTTGCAAAATGATAAAGAATGGGAAGATGCTACAAAGGAAAGAGTAAAAAAAGAAGCAAAAGAAAAAGCGGAAATGGAGGCACGAAAAGCTGCGGTACAACGAAGTTCTTTTACTGACAGCCGAGATAGTAAAACTTACAAAACGGTTAAAATAGGTGGTTTGACTTGGATGGCGCAAAATTTGAATTACAATGCAAAAGATAGTAAATGTTACGGCGAGGGCGGTCAAGTTGTAACAGATTATGACAAAGACGGTAATCCTGCTGTTACAATAACATTATCTGAAAAAGAAGTGCAAGCCAACTGCAACACCTACGGTCGTTTATATAATTGGTCAACAGCTATAACTGTTTGCCCTAAAGGATGGCATTTGCCGAATGATGAAGAGTGGAAAATTTTAACAGATTACGTTGGTGGCAATTCGGGAACTAAATTGAAGTCAACAACAG
>LIUG01000177.1:0-279 GCA_001462245.1 Candidatus Fibrimonas termitidis | reverse complement strand
GAACTAAATTGAAGTCAACAACAGACTGGAATGCCGGTAGAGGTTTACCTGGTACGGACGATTACAGTTTTTCGGCTCTGCCTGGTGGTAGTTACTTGGCTGGCAATTTCAGTCTTGTCGGCTACTGGGGTCACTGGTGGAGTTCAAGCGAAAATTTCGACTACGCCTACAGCTGGGTCATGGACTACGATTACAACAATGTGGACAGGAGCGGCAAAGGCGATAAGTCTTGGCTACTTTCCGTGCGATGTGTCCGGAACTAACTAGGGATGCTTACAA
>LIUG01000176.1 GCA_001462245.1 Candidatus Fibrimonas termitidis | reverse complement strand
TATTGTCGCAGATGGGACATGGCAGGAAGTTGTCGATCGCTGGATAGGCGTTCCCCTGCCGGCGCAAGAAGATATACCGGTAATTGAAATGACGGGTGAGAACGGAACGCTTCGGGTAACCGATACCGGCAACTACGCACCGCTCTCATATTTTGACGCAAACGGCAATCTTACCGGTTTTGACGTGGAAATGACGAGTCGTTTCGCTCGGCATATAGGTATGAAGTTGGAAATCATCACGATGGATTATAATGCGGTAATTCCATACATAATTTCTGGTAAAGCCGACATGAGCGCCTGTACAATGGCAATTACCAAAGAACGCAAAGACGGCGTAATTTTCGGCGAACCGAGCATAATCACGCAAGCGGTATTAATAGTGCCGAAAAACAAACAAGCACCTAATGACTATACATCCTTTACAGGAAAAAAATTAGGCGTCAACACCGGAGCGATATCAGACCAAATAGCGAAAGAATATGTAAAAGCTACGCCTGTTTATTATTCCGAGACGGCGACTGCGATAGAAGATGTTCGCAGGGGTAAAATTGACGGATTTGTTATCAATCTAATCACTGCGCAGATATTTACCTCTCAGCAAGGCAGCGAGGATTTGGGATGTGTGGAAATCCCCGCAGAGGTTTTTTCGGCTCCTATGGGAGCGATTTCAATCGACCGTGATATGATTGACCGTTTCAACGTATTTCTCGCAGAAATAAAAGCCAACGGCACGTTTGATGATATGCAGAATCGCTGGATGAAGAACGCCCCCGACCTTGATTCCCCTATGCCAAAAATTTCCCTTACAGGCGAAAACGGCACTCTCAAGGTTGCCACAGCCGCCGACGCAATGCCTTTTGCCTATATTGGGGCAAACGCAGAATTGAAAGGTTACAGCATTGAGCTTGCGAGACGGTTTGCCGCCCATGAGGGAATGAACATAGAATTTGCCGAAATGGAGTTCGACGGACTGATTCCTTATGTTGCCGGCGGGAAAGCAAACCTTGCCGTTGCGGATATAACAATAACGGAAGAGCGCAAAGAAAGCATATTGTTCACTGACCCGATTTATGACGACCCATTCGGCATCATCGTGTTAAAGCCGGGCGGCGCAGCGAAAAGAAACAGCGCAGGCGGGTTTATTGAGTGGCTTAAAATCGGCATAGAGCGCAATCTCATTACCGATAACCGTTGGAAGATGATAGTCGACGGGCTTGGCACGACTATGTCCATCGCATTCTGGGCACAGCTTTTCGGCACGGTGCTTGGATGCTTTGTGTGCTTCGTATTAACGCGCAAAAGCAAACTCATCCAATGGATTGGAAATTTTTACTGTGGCTTAATTCACGGCACCCCAGTCGTAGTGCTGTTATTAATCACATATTACGTCATATTCGGCAACACAAACATATCTAACGTAACTGTGGCTGTTGCAGCGTTTACCTTAGTCACGGGTGCAAGTGTGGCAGGAAATTTAAGAGGGGCGATTGAAACGATTGACCCTGTAGAGATTGAGGCGGCACGGAGTATCGGATTTTCCCCGTTTCAGGCATTCATTACGGTTACGTTTCCGCAGGCTGTTCGACGAGCTTTGCCGTCATACACAAACGGCTTTGTGGAACTGGTAAAAGCGACCGCTATCGTTGGATACATAGCGATTCAGGACTTAACCCGCGCTGCCGACATTATTCGCGGCAGGACTTACGACGCATATTTCCCACTGCTGTTTATCGCAGTCATTTATCTGATTGTAACGGCTGTATGCGTGTGGCTGTTCAAATTTGCAATTAAAAAAACGAACGGAGGCATCGAATGAGTATTATCTCTGTGAGAAATCTTGAAAAACGTTACGGAAACAATGTAATTCTTAAAAATGTGAACGTCGATATAGAAAAAGGCGAGGTAGTTTCTATTATCGGTCCATCGGGTACCGGTAAAAGCACACTTCTGCGGGCAATGAACTTTTTAGACCCGCCGACTGCCGGCGAAGTGTTTCTTCACGGCGAAAAACTGACGAAGAAAAACATAGATTCCGTTCGGCGCAGAATGGGTATGGTGTTTCAAAATTTTGGACTGTTCAGCCATTTGAACGTTACGGACAATCTTAGCGTAGGGCAAATTAAACTGCTTAAAAAATCAAAAAAAGAAGCCGAGGAAAATGCGGCAAGACTGCTTAAAACCGTGGGACTTGCCGAACGGGCGCAGTTTTTCCCACGCCAACTCTCCGGCGGACAGAAACAGCGTGTGGCTATTGCACGATGCTTGGCAATGTCGCCGGAAGTGATACTGTTTGACGAACCCACAAGCGCGCTTGATCCGACAATGGTAAGCGAGGTAATAGCTGTTATGCGCAATCTTGCCAAGTCCGGCATGACAATGCTTGTGGTTACGCACGAAATGGATTTTGCCCGTGATGTATCCAACCGTGTATTTTATATGGACGAAGGCGGCATTTATGAGGAAGGCAGCCCGTCTCAGATTTTTGATAATCCGAAAAAGATAAAAACTCAAGCTTTTATACACAATATTCGTTCTTTCAATTATGAGATTTTGAGCCGTGATTTCGATTATGTTCAGATGCTCGGCGGTATAGAGAATTTTTGTTTTAGCCATGCGATAGAAAAAAGCATCGCCAATAAATTGCAGCTTATGGCGGAAGAACTTATTATCAATATTGTTATGCCGAAATTCGGAGCTTGCGCGCTGATTTTAAATTTTTCGGAAAAACTCGGTGCTTATGAATTATCGGTATCGTACAACGGAGAAAATTTTGACGCTTTGGAAAATGCCGAAGACGATTTATCCGCTGTGATGGTAAGAAAAACCGCCAAAACCATACGCCACGAATACGCGGAAGGCAAAAATACAATCAAGGCGCAATTATGAAAATTGATAACCTAAGGAGATAGCAATGAGAAATAAACTGCTCGAACAAAAAAATGTTTATGATTTTGACGGGACACGTGAAATGTTCTTGAACGCAGTACGCGAAACGGTAGCATGGCATATTGAGCACAACGAGTTTTACAGAAATTTGTTAAAGGTTCGCAATTTTTTCCCTAAGCGGATAAAAACGGAAGATGATTTATCCGAACTGCCTTTGATTCATGCGAATTTCTTTAAAAAGCATGAATTGTTAAGCGTTCCTCGCAAGGATATAGTCGTACACGTTACAAGTTCTGGAACTTCAGGACAAAAGAGTCAAATGTTTTTCGATGCGCCGAGTTGGGAATTCGGAGAAACGATGATACGCTCCATACTGGATTATTTCGGATTTGTTTCAAACGAACCGACAAACTACATTTTGTACACTTATGAACCGTCTGAAGGAAACATACTGGGAACCGCAAAAACCGACCAGGGACTTTTAAAATACGCACCTCAGAATAAGGTTCGTTACGCTCTCAGATTTAACGGCATAGGTCACGATTTTGACTCGTATGGAATAATTGAAACATTTCTGGATTATGAAAAAGAAGGGTTGCCGGTACGAATTTTCGGTTTTCCTTCCTTCTTGTATTTCACATTGCAGCAGATGAAATCCATGAAGATAAAGCCGCTTAAACTTAATAAAAACTCAATGACGCTTCTGGGCGGCGGTTGGAAAGGCCACACCGACAAACAAATATCAAAAACGGAACTTTACGCTCTGGCAGAAGAAATGCTCGGCATACCGCAATGCCGCTGCCGCGACGGTTATGGCTCCACAGAACACAGCGTTCCGTATTTTGAATGTTCGCACCATAATTTCCATGTTCCAATCTACAGCAGGATGTTTGTGCGCGACTTTAAGACGCTTAAACCTCTCGGTTACGGAGAAATCGGTTTTGCGTCCTTTGTTACACCTCATCTGTTAAGCGTTCCCGCCATATCTGTTCTTATGGGGGATAAAGCGGTTATGTACAAAGGATCAAAATGCGGCTGCGGCATAGATGCTCCGTATATGGAAATATTGGGCAGAGCCGGAAGAAGCACGGTTAAGAGTTGTGCTATCTCGGCAAGCGAGTTATTAAAAAAACAGAGAGGAAACTTATGATGCGATATATTTTAAGAGGTAAAATCTGTTCAAATTTGGACATTGACGATTATTTGAATAAACTTCAAGACATTCTCACGCAGGATTTGGCTCGGCCGCCTATTGATATACGTATAATAATTGACGCTCTGGACCGCTTAGGCTCAAAGTTGCTTTCCGACAGTGATTTTCTAATAGAACCTCTTGTTGAAACAGGACTTAACGAGCAGGAAGCCCGACTTGCTAAAAAAGATGCGGCAGCAATTTTGAATAAAAAAGCGCTTCACCTTAAACTGCGGCGGGAACTGTCCGAAATCCCGCTTGAAATTACACGGCTAAGTATTCGCGAACCATACATGGAAGGTTATATGCCGCTTGGCGTATTGGGTCATGTAACATCGGCAAACGATGCCGTACTGCCTTTTTTGAGTGCGGTGGAAGGGCTTATAACCGGCAATATAAACATTGTAAAAACGGCGGCAAACGCAAGCAACGTCGCTATTGAATTATCGGCGCAGCTTTGCGCCATAGAACCGTATTTGGAGCCGTATTTGTATATTTTCCCCTTTTCTTCCAATGAACAGGAAAAACTTAAAACACTTTTTTCCTGTTGCAACGCTGTTGCCGTGTGGGGTTCCGAAGCGGCGGTAAAAGGAGTCGCCGAGTTGGCTCCGTCAGGCGTTGGCATAATTGCTTGGGGACACCGCATCAGTTTCGCTTATGTTACAGGCGCAGGAGAGAACACGGACGCGCTTACCGGTATCGCACGGGATATCTGCGCCAACGAACAGCAGGCATGCAGCGCGCCTCAGGTTGTATATTTTGAAACCGAAAGCAAAGAGGAACTTATTGAATTTTCCAAAAGACTCTTCAGCGCGATGGAGACAATTTCTCCCCAATATCCGCTGCATAAAATAGCGGATTCGGATTGGGCTGAACTTACAGAGCAGACAGAACTCGCAAAGCTTTCTGAAATAATAGGAGACGGTATAGCCCTTTGCTCAAAAGATTTCCGTGTATTTGTAAATTATGAAGAAAATCTTGAAGCCTCTCCGCTTTTTCGAACGATCTTGGTTAAACCCATAAAGAGAAACGAAATCATCAAGGTATTACGCCCATATCGGTCATATCTGCAAACTGTGGGGCTTGCCGCCGCTACCGGCGAAATTGTCGAACTGTCAAATCTTTTCTATAGGGCAGGCGCAACAAGAATAGTTTCAACTGGAATGATGATGGGAGGATATGTAGGCGAGCCGCATGACGGCGTTTATGCCCTTTCGCATTATGTGCGCCGCATAAGCCTTGAAAATAACCGTTTGCCGGTGACAATTACCGACTTGAACGAAATGCGCCCAATGAACGCTAAACCATTCCCGGCAAAAACACCGATAATGCGTAAAACGGATTTCCCGAAACATCCTGTTGAGAACGAGGGTTATCTGCTGCTGAAAAGCGGAGGCAGTTCCGGTAAAGCCATATACGCCCCGCATACCTACAGCGACGGCGAAATGACATACGTAACAGCCGGACGGGCAATGTTCGCAGCGGGAATAAAACCGGATGACATTTGCATGAACCTGTTTTACTCCGGTTCGCTTTACGGCGGGTTTATAAGCATGTACGAAGGATTAAAATACATAGATGCAATTCAACTGCCAATGGCAGCTAACATGGACTTCAAGTTTGTCGCAGAAGAAATAGTTTCAAATAAAGTAACGGCCATAATAGGTATGTCTACGTATTTACTGCGCCTTTTTAATGAACAGGCGGATACTCTTAGAGCGTATGGAGGAATAAGGTTGGTCATGTACAGCGGCGAACACTTTGATCCAATTCAAATCGAATATATAAAAAAGGAATTTGGCGTTGAAAATGTTAAATCTCTGATATACGGCTGTAATGAAATAGGTTCAATAGGATATGTGTGCGAATTTTGCAAAGGCTCGCAGCATCATTTGTTCAGCTCCAAATATATGGAAATACTTAAAATGGACTGCGACGAGCCGGTGGAAGGTTCACAAACGGGACGAATTGTCCTTACCAATTTAGACAAAGAAAATATAGACATAAACCGTTTCGAAATAGGCGATCTGGGCAGGTTTGTGACTGAGCCGTGTGAATGCGGAAGAACTGCGCCGAAATTTGAACTCCAAGGACGTTTCGGAGATATTTTCAAATTCGCGACGAATTACATAAACTACGCCAAAATAAGATCCATTCTGTCTAAACATTTGAATTATGCGGGCAATTTACAGATTGTTCTTGAATACAGAGAGAGAGATACCATGAAAATTTGCGTGGACAGCGAAATTGATACTGAAATTTTTTTGAATGTTCTTTCTTCGCACAGCCCTGAAATCGGCGAGACGCTTACCGATAAAGCAGGAGAGGTTTTAATATCGCCCCAGAATGAA
Source organism: Candidatus Fibrimonas termitidis (assembly GCA_001462245.1). Lineage (GTDB taxonomy): Bacteria > Fibrobacterota > Fibrobacteria > Fibrobacterales > Fibrobacteraceae > Fibrimonas > Fibrimonas termitidis. The sequence goes on along the minus strand of LIUG01000176.1, from coordinate 4,808 downwards.
TTTATAATGAGCAGCGCCGGCGGCAAGGTGCGTAACGTGGTGGATCTGCGCGTATGAAAAATGCAAGTTTTGTAAAAAAGACATTTTACGCCATGCTTATTCCCACAATATTCATGAACCTTGTGACATGCTTAAACTCCGCCGCCGATACCATAATAGTCGGCAATTTTCTCGGTGAAGAAGCACTTGCGGCAATTACGTTTTCAATACCGATATATATGATAATTAACACAATCGCTTCACTGCTCGCAGTAGGCGGCGCTACGGCAGTAGGAAACGCTATCGGAAGGGGAGAAAAAGAAAAGGCGGATGAGATATTCAGCGCATCAATAATTTTCGCCGTTCTGTTAAGCGTTTTTATGGCAGTTCCGGGCGCGGCGTTAATAGAGCATATCGTCAAAATATTGGGTGCTCGGGGAACAATAGCAAATTTGACGGTTGATTATGCTCTTGTAGTGTTTTACATGATGCCCGCTTTTATAATCAATATCTCACTGGCGTTTTTCGTGCGCAGTGACGGAAGACCTGCCTTAGCGATGTACAGCATGGTCGTATCGATAATAGCGAACATCGTGCTCGATATTGTTTTTATCGCATTTTTGCACATGGGAGTAGCGGGTGCGGCGTGGGCAACCGGAATTTCCCAAGTCATAAGCGCGCTTATTATGCTTACGCATTTTTACAGCAAAAAGAATACGCTTCGTTTCATTAAAAAACTGCCTTTTGAGAAAGCCGCTTTGATTTTCAAAAGCGGTGCGGGAACATCCTTGCATTTTTTATATCAATTCATAACGATTTTATTCTTCAACAACCTGATTATGGGTATATCCGGCGGCGGCGGCATAGTGGTTTATACGGTAGTAATAAACGTACTTACCATAGCGATGTCGATATTTGAGGGTTTAAGCCAAACCGTACAGCCGATGTTCAGCGTTTATTACGGGGAAAATAACCACAAGGCGATGAGCGAAACGGTTAAACTTTCCGCATTTATGACGCTGGTTCTTGGACTTGGCGTTACCGCTTTGCTGGAATTTTTCCCTTATCCGCTAATAAAAGCGTTCGGCGTAACAAATCCGATTCTTGTGGCAGATTCGGCTATTGCCATACGAATTTTCAGTGCGTGTATAGTTATAATGACGTTTAACACGATTATGGGGTATTTTTACCAGTCAACCGAACGAGGCGGGCTTACTGCGGCAATAGTCGCATCCCGAAATTTAGTTATGCTGCTTTTAGGAGCCGTCATACTTGGTCACTGGTTCGGCGCAAACGGAATATGGGGTTCGTATATGTTCGCAGAAACCGTAACTCTCGCTATGTGGCTTTTATACGCCCTTTACAAAGGACGCAAAAGTTCGAGCACAATATTTCTGCTGCCTCCGGAAGGAAGCGTGTATTTGTTCTATATGCCGAGTGCCTGCGAATTGAACGAAGCGTTGACCGGCATAAGGGCTTTTTTGGACGAACAGCACATAAGCGGCGAAATAAACGATAAAATAACATCCGCAGTGAGCGAATTTTTAACGTCCGTAAAAAGACACAACGATAAATTGAAGCGTATAGAAATAAGGGTAACCGTAGGCGGCGAAGTTTCGCTGATAATTAGGGACGACGGTATTTCATTGGATCAGTCAGAATTCGGTTTTCGGCAAACGGCGAAGTCGTTTGAATACGGAGCCGTTTTGGGAATTAACAGAATGTTGGTTAAATATTAAAAGGAGACTCAATAAATGCCTAAAATTGCTACTATCTGCATAACGGACGACGAAAGTCTGCTGGAAGGGATATTGGATTTTATTGGCAATCTCTCAAAAAAACTTAAATTTCCACGGACGAAAGATATGAAAATTCGCGGAGCATGCGAGGAATTAATTATGGATCGCATCAAAAATGCGTATCCAAACGGCGGCTTAATCAATATTGACTTTATACTTACAGCCGATTCGCTTGAGATTTCGGTACAAGACAAAGGATTGCCGTACTATAAAAGCGAAAACAAATACAACCCTGAGAATATTGACGAAAACGCATCGGGGCTTGAGGATTTTCTGATATCAAAAATGGCTGACCGCTCGGGAAGCGAAAAATTGGGACATGAGGGACAGAGAAGTTATGTATGGTTCGCTCTGCCTATTCCAATTGAACTGAATAAACCTGCCGCCAAAGAACATCTTCCTCTGGATTATGACATAACGATACGGGAGATAAAAGATGATTATCAAGACATAATAAACGCAATAACCTGCATATACGATGAATACCGGTATTCGTACTCGTACGAACGGCTTTATTATCCTGAAAACTTTAAAGATTTGATTTCGCTAAAAAAATTCCGCTCTTTCATTGCAGTAAATGCGCACGGTGAAGCGGCGGGACATTACGGGTTATCGTTTTCAGACGATTACCGCTCAATGCCCGAATGGGCTACTGTCGTGGTGCAGCACCCTTTCAGAAGCAGGGGAATATTTGAAAAAATGCTGATTCACGGAATTGAAACCGCAAAAAATATGGGTATGCACGCAATAATGACCCAACCCACCGCCTTTCACACGGCAACGCAAAAAATTGCAACCCGCAACGGTTTTACGGCAACCGGAATGCTTTTTCAATACACCGCCTCCGACGTAATCAGCGAGTATAATACCGACGGCAGGCGTTTAGATCTGGCTATAGCCGTAAAAATACTGCGTGAAGATACGCCAAGAACTGTGTATTTGCCTGAGGAACACTTTGATTTTTTGCAGGGAATGTACAGCCGTTTGAAAGCTAAACGCGAATATTCAAAATCTTTTTGCTCCCCTGCGCAAGATACAGACATTAGGTACAATATAAACGAGATAATGAAATCCGGAAAAATCGTAGTAATGCGGGCGGGTGCCGATTTTGAAAAAGAATTGAGTCAGGTAACGCATGCCATGCGCAAAAACAAAATTGAAATGGCGGAAATGTTTATAGACATTACAGACCCAACTGCGCCTTACACCTATAAAACGGCTAAAGATGCCGGTTATTTTTTTACGGGGATAACGCCCTGTGCCGAAAACTGCGATTACCTCGTTATGCAAAACCTATTTGGCGCCGAAATCGATTTTGACATCATAACCGTTATTGGAGAATATACTGATTTGTTGAACTATATCAAAATAAAAAAGGAGTAAAAAAATGCAAGTGTATCCATTGGATTATATTGTTTCGTATGCGAGAACGCATTCGCCCTATTACAAAAAATTATACGCCCATTTAGACGATGAGCCGTCTTTTGAACGATTGCCGCTTGTAAATCAAAAAGATTTCTGGAACGAAGCCTCTGACGGCAATGTCTTAACAGGCGAGCATATTGACGGGCAGGTGTTCAAAAGCGGAGGTACTACGGGTGCGCCTAAATACGCCGTTTATTCAGCCGTAGAATGGCAAACCATGTGCGAAGCTACAGCGTTTTATACGACCATGGGCGGTCTTAAGTATGGCGACAGAGTAGTAAATCTGTTTTACGGCGGAAACCTTTACGCAAGTTTTCTTTATTCCTACAGCATATTTTACCATTCCTTGACAAGCGTACTGCAATTCAATCTTTCAGGCGGCGCGGACGTAGCGGAAATTGTGGAAACGATAGAAAAAAACCGGGTCAATTTAATTGCAGGGCTACCTTCCCTTATAATGAAGATAATCGAGTATGTTGAAAAAAATGGAAACGTCTTACACGTGGATGCGGTATATTTTGCAGGAGAAACTCTATACGAAGACCAGCGGCGCAAAATGCGCACGGTACTTGGAGAGCATATCGATTTCCGTTCTATGTCTTATGCGTCCAACGATGCGGGAATAATGGCGTATTTTCATAAAGAAACCTGCGGTTTTAACGAACACCGTGTTTGCGATGCGGTATGCAAGTTAGAATTGATTGATCCCGATACGGGAGAGTTAATTCGTGAGGCAAACCGTCCGGGACAAATTTATGTTACGTCGCTCTACAAACTGCTTATGCCTATAATACGATACCCGTCGGGCGATGTGGGTAAATACACGGAACCGGATGGAACACCCGATAGAAAATTCATGCTTCTTGGGCGCAGCGAGGAAGGGGCAAGGGTAGGAATAGTCACGCTCTATACGGAGGATGTAACCAAAGTGCTGGACAGTTTGGGAGCGAATTACGACGGTTTCCAAATGATAGTTACGCACGAAAACGAGTATGACTGCGTTACCTTCCGTATAGCCGGCAAAGAAGTGCCGGGTTTTATCGACAAACTCTGTGAGCAACGCCCGTTTTTTAAGGAAGCCATAGACAAAAAAACTATTTCTACTCCAAAAGTAGAATATTGCGCCTTAAAGGATTTGGAATATAACAAGCGAACAGGAAAATTAATACGCGTTCTTGATAAAAGAATGCAACAAAACTCACCAACCAATGGAGGTTCACTATGAAAAAAGTTCTAACAACTGCGCTTCTCTGCACGGTATCTGCCTTTGCCACCTGCCCAATGCCGGAATGCCGAAGAATTGAACAAAAACAACTGGTGAAATAATGTGCGAACAAGCAAAGTGAGCATTCCCGCCATTGACAGTATGCCTGTGCAATATCACGTTGCTTTATGTATAAACTTATTCAATTCTTTATCAAAAGTGAAAATATCGTATTGATTTGAATTAGCAATTTATTATTTGGCATATTTTTCAACAACTGCTTTTTCCCAAGTTCCTTTTTCAAATGGGATTAAATTTGGATTTGCATATTTATGCAGGCCACCTCGTGCTTTAGTTAGACCTGTTTTTGGTAGCTCTGCCGTGAAATTTTCTATCTTTCC
>LIUG01000175.1:1848-25949 GCA_001462245.1 Candidatus Fibrimonas termitidis | reverse complement strand
TATAGTCTCGCTCTTGGCGGAGGAGTATTTGGCTGCAAAATGCGATTTGCCAAGCCTGAAAGCCGTTGAATGCGAGGAAAACAGTGAAAGTTCAAGCGATTTGAATATCATATTCGCCCCGGAAGGCACCGGAGAGGAACAATTAAAAGAGGCTATCCTGCTACCTTTGGAATTCGTTCCCTGCTCAAGCGATTTTTTGAGCATAGGCGCAGAATTTCTCAATTTTATAAGCGAGAATTTTCCTTACAAAGGCAAAGATAATGAATTGGAGACCTTTTTGAAAAAAATCTTTGACGAAAATGTTTGCAAAAATCTTAACCCGCTTCCTGAGCCGGATTTTTTTGCAACTGCCATAATGGAAGCCGGCAAGCTAGGCGCCTACAAAGACAATAAGATTTACATAAACCACCGTCTCGCATTGGATTCCCTGCGAAATCCAGCCTCCGCTTTCACTCTGCTTCTCACCCTGCTCCACGAATACGGTCATTTTCTGGACGATATTTTGCATGTGCGTGCCGGTGTGAAAGGCGATTCCGAAGGTGAGGAGGGCAGGGGATTTGCCGGCAGGTTTATGGAATACTCTGCCGGTGATTTGTTCAACAAAGACTTTAAGTTTGCGGATTTTGTGGCTTTGGACGCTAAAGGGGAGGATTTGCCGTTTGAGGTGGGAATTTCGGATTTGAGCTATGAGGATAGAAAGGGGATTTGGTGCATTTTTGAATATGCCGAGGATTTGGGAAACGGAAGTTTGAAGCTGCCGAGCGGAGAAACGGTTGACGATGTGGAATTTTTTGGGTTGGCGAGTCTGCCGAGTAAATCGGTTAATCTCTACAATTCTGTAAATAAAACTCATCAAAATTTAACTATAACGGGAGCTAAAGCAGAGAATGTTACAACAAATTCTTTTTTGACCGATGGCAGTATATGGCCGGATTTTCCAACTATAGGATACTTGGAAACCAGCTCTTTTAGAACTACTATTGTCTTAGCTGGCTTTACAGATAGAAGTCAAAAACAACTCATTTACGAGAGTCATTATGGAAAAAATCAGCACTGGCATTCAATGTGTCCAAAACTGGCTAAAATCCCAACAAACGCAGAAGTAAGAGAGACAATACTATATCAAGCTGAATATTGGTATTCACGAGCTATCGTAATGAAAAAAGAAAATAAGATAGATGAAAGTCTTTTTGAAATAGGCAAATTATGCCACATGGTTCAAGACAGCTTTGTTTTAGCTCATTGCTGGCGCAGGTATGTTGGCGATGAAAAATTTATACCGGAAAAAGAAATTAAAAAAGAAGATAATGGAAAAATCTGGACTTTTCAGAATTATGCAATTCAAGATAGTAATTACCATTCATGGGCAGATTGCCCTACGCAAAAATCTGATATTCGAACTATAGGTTACAAGAGCGCAGAAAATGCTACAAAAGAAATTATGGCAAGATATGCTAGAGATTTAGAATGGTATGAAGAATATTTCATATTAAAATTAAATAGTCTCAAAGACTATTTAAGCAAGATATACGAAATATGCAATGGCAGAGAGAATTCACCAAGTGGCGGAAGCCATCCTTGGTTCAAAAAAAAGAACCAATTCTCAAGAGAGAAGATTCAACTTTTCTTAACAAAATTCAGCATGGAGGTAGAAGAATGTTAGAAAAACTCAAAAAAGAGCATAAAAATTTTGTTCGAGCCTTTTGGCTCTCGTGGGCTATATACTTTGCCATTTTTTTATTCTCTTGTTTTTATTATTATTCTTTTTCACATAAGTGAGGTAATTATTATGCATCCTATGGAAATTAGCCTAGACGAATTCTTTATGTTTTCTTTTATAATAGCTGTAGTTGCTTTTATAATAGTTTATTTAATAATACGAGTTATAACCGTAATATATTTATTATTCAAAAAAAAACCATGGAAAGATAATACCCGTGCTTTTTATATTACCATAGCACTCTTCCTTGTAAGTAATATATGTGCGCTTTTTATAGGTGCAATGTCTATTTTGCTGGGAGAAGATTTTTCTCTAATTCAGGAAGCTCTTATTATTGCATTTGTAATTTCCCTTGGAACCATGCCATTTTTCATAATATTGCTATTGACATGGCTTTCCATAAAGGCATTTCAACATTTGCAAGAGCGGCGCGGGGATGTGAAGAAAGAGGAGTTGGAAATTGGTAAAATGAGGGACGATTGGCTAATATAACGGTTCTGGAAACAAAGATAACACCCCTTCGGGGCCATTGTTCGAATGTTAAAAATTTCCTAATTATGCCTTTACAAGCACGGAAATTTTTTCTATATATTATACCCATAATGTCGCATAACACCCAAAATATGGCAAAAGGAGCTTGCAGTGCAGGCAAAGCCTTGCACTCGTAACTTAAATTTTGACGTTTGTCATAAAATTGTATGTATACACTGCCATCATTTCAAGAGACTAGAGCCTGTTCACACTATTAGCGGTTAACTACGCTTAAACCTTGCCTCACGGTTTCGGCTCCAAGGCTTGGTACCGGCTGTTCGCTAAACTTTGCCGGGTTTGGTGTCTCACCAAACTATTCATCACACACCTCACTGGCGCACATCCTGCAAGCAACGAACACTTAACAAGTTGGACTTAACGTGGTTAGCCCATCTGGCGTAATCGTAGTCGTAGTACATGTCCCGGTAGGAGGCGTAGCTGCTATCGCGCTCGCTAGCAGACCACCAGTAGCCGATGGCACCAACCTCGTTGAAGCGACCACTGGAGCGGCCGTTGCCACCCGGAAGGGCGGAAAAGCCGAACTCATCTGTGCCACCTCCGTTTTCATTCCAACCGCTCTTGGATTTCAATTTTTTACCTGCAATTATTTCACCGCCAATGGCACTCACCAATACTCCCCATTCATCATTACTAGGCAAATGCCAACCGGAAGGACAGACTTTCATGGCCGTTTCCCAATTATACAACCTTCCATACTTTGCACAGTTGGCAGAGTTGTTTTCATAGCACTTACTGCCTTTTGCCTCGTAATTCAAATTCTCTGCCATCCAAGTTCGAGTGCCGATTTTCACGATTTTGTAGGTTTTCTTATCCCGGCTATCGGTAAAAGAATTTTGTTGTACAGCAGTTTTTGATGCTTCTATTTCTGCCTTTTCTTTTGCTTCTCTTTCTGCTTTTTCTCTAAATGCTTTATCGTCTTGGAGACAACGCACAGAAAATAAGTCTAGCTTATCGAGGGTATTCCAGTTGGCGTCCTCATCGTTGTAGTTCATGCGCCGGACGTGGACGCTGCGGTTACTGTACTCGCTATCAGACCACCAGTAGCCGATGTCGCCAGCATCGTAGAAGAGGCCATCGACGGAGTAACCGTTGCCACCCGGAAGGGCGGAAAAGCCGAACTCATCTGTGCCACCTCCGTTTTCATTCCAACCGCTCTTGGATTTCAATTTTTTTCCTGCTACTTCTTCACCGCCAACAGCACTCACCAACACTCCCCACTCATCATTAACCGGCAAATGCCACCCGGAGGGGCAAGCTTTCTTAGCTGTTTCCCAATTATACAATCTGCCGTACTTTGCACAGTTGGCTGGCTCGTTTCTATGACACTTACTGCCACTCGCATCGTAATTCAAATTCTCCGCCATCCAAGTTTGATTGCCTATTTTCACAACTTTGTATTTCTTGCCGTCTCGTGTATCCGTCAGTACTCCGTCGCTAAGTTGCCTTTGCGCAAAGGCAAAAGTTGCTAGCAGCAAACATAGAATAAAAAGGAGGGGGTTCATAAGTTATCTCCTGTTACCGGAACTGAGTTTTTTCTGCGAAAAATAGGCATTTGAGGGTAAATATACATTTTTCGAGCAAATCGCATACAAAGGAACATTGTGCAACTCACACCCTGTGCCATACGCATTATTTACCACATTGCAATTCGTGGGCTATAGCATTTCAACATTTGCGAAATCAAAAAACCTCCTCCGCATGAACCAGACTTGTTCCCTGCGCCTGCGCCATGCCCGGCAGTTTTGCCAAGAGTTCTATGTTTTTTTCCGTAAGGTCAAATAGCAAGATAGCTCTGCCGTTTCTGCGGGCTGTTTTGAGTGCTTTATTTACCTGCTCGTTAAATTCTTCAAAAATGTCCAAATTGTTTTTGCGGCACCTAAGCTCTTTTTTTACACATTCATCGGGGGAGAGTAAACCGGCGGTTGCGCTTTTGGTCAAATCCCAAAACCATAAATTTTTCTCCCGCAACACTTTTGCGAGTACCTCAACAGAAGCGGGGTGAACCAAAAAATCTTCCCCGTAAAAAGCGGCAAAACCGCTTGCATTTTTGATTTTTTTCAGATGCCTGTTCAGCCTCTCGGCAAGTTCTTTTTCGTTGGTTATCCCAAGCGGAATTTGCACCTCTTTTTCCGTATTGTAAATCATCTCGTTGCGGCTTTCCATAGGAATCCAGAGGATTATGTTAGTATTTAGTTTTTTTCCGATATCCAAAAGGTCTTGCCTAGAAGATGGAATTAACAAGTTGTAGGTGAAATTAATCTTTTCCAGCATCTCCGGTTTGTTCCTCAAAATTTTGTTCTGCTCCCTTACGGCCAAAACAACAGCCAGTTTCGAGGAATTGGGCAACCATAACGAATCCATTATGCGTATTTCGGTCAATGGGTAAATTCCCTGCTCGCTCTCGTATCTAAGGAGTGCGGCATACCCGTTCCTGATTTCCTTCATCCAGTGAACTTTGCCGTTGTGCCGCTCAATTTCCTTGGTGGCTCGCAGCATATAGTTCGGGATGGACATCCCGTTCGGAACATGCCATATTTCACTCGCAGCATTGGTATCTATTTTTAAAACTCTTAGCGTAATCTCCTTATGGACGTTAAGTGCCTCTTTCAGGTTTTTATTCAAAAGCAAAACATCGATTGCTTCAGCTTCCTGTGCCGGCTCCTGAGGTGCCGGCTCCTGTTTTCCGCCTTTTTTGCCCAAACCTATGCTCAAAGCGGTTCCGAGCAAAACAGCGAACAAAAACACTGCAGTGCCAACTAAAACTTTAAATGGAATTTTACGCAACATAATGAAAATTTCTATCTTCCTCCATATCAATATAAAAAAAGGAGAAGTTATGGCTATTACCAAAGTTTGGCTGGATGAATCGGACAACGAATGTTCCATGTGCGGTGCCTGCGAAGCTGTTTGCGGCGCTGTTTTTGAAGTGCCGGAAAAATTGGTGGTTAAAGAAGGCGCAGATTTTGCCACACACGAGGCGGAAATCAAAGAAGCCGCAGATAGCTGCCCCGTGGGGGTTATAGCTTACGCTGTTGATGGCAGCGATGCTAGGGCAAACTAGATGAGCGTATTGGTAGGCATACTCAGCGGCTCCGCTTCCGATAAGCCCGTTGTGGATAAAATCACTTCGGTTTTGGACGAACTTGGAGTGGCTTGGGAATATTCGGTTCTTTCTGCGCACCGCACCCCTAATAAGGTTGCACGCTACTCAAAGGAAGCCGAGGGTAGAGGCTTGGCTGTGCTGATAGGCGTTGCCGGTCTTTCCGCTGCTTTGCCGGGCTGCCTTGCCGCACACACGACCTTGCCTGTTATCGGGGTTCCTTGCGATGGCGGCTGCCTTGGGGGCGCAGATGCCCTTTACTCGGTGGCTCAAATGCCTCCCGGAATTCCTGTTGCGGCGGTTGGAATAGGCAATGGCAAAAATGCCGCATACTTAGCCGCATCCATTCTATCTATTTCACACCCGAATATAAAAGAAAAATTGCAAGCTTACCGGAAGAGCTTAGGCGATGAATAAGAGCACATACGAAAGCCCCTTGCTCTCTAGGTATTCCTCCGGTGAAATGCTGTTTTTGTTCAGCCCGCAGTTCAAGCACCAAACTTGGCGCAAGCTGTGGATTTGGCTTGCCGAGGGCGAAAAAGAACTTGGGCTTTCCATTACCGATGAGCAAATTGCAGAACTCAAAGCGCATGAGAGCGATATAAACTGGGAAGAGGCCGCAGAAGAAGAAAAACGCCGCCGCCACGATGTTATGGCCCATGTTCATGCTTATGGCTTGCAGGCACAAAAAGCAAAAGGGATTATACACCTCGGCGCAACCAGTGCTTATGTCGGAGACAACACCGATTTAATTCAAATGCAGCAAGGGTTGATTTTTATCCGCCGCCGCCTGTGCAAGGTTATAGACAAACTCTCATGCTTTGCCCTGCAACACAAGGCTCTGCCCATCTTGGGACGCACGCATTTTCAGGCAGCGCAACTTACAACCGTTGGCAAACGAGCTGCGCTCTGGATGCAAGACCTGCTGATTGACCTTGAAGAGGTGAACCATTTAATAGAGGTTTTGCCGTTCAGAGGCGTTAAAGGCACAACCGGCACGCAAGCGAGTTTTATGGAACTCTTCAACGGCGATCACGAAAAAATTAAAAAGCTGGATTTTTATGTAAGCCAAAAAGCCGGTTTTAAAAAAGTCCTTGCAATCACGGGGCAAACATATACTCGCAAATGGGATTATATTGTAAATAACACCTTGGCTTCGCTGGCTACAAGTTTGAGCAAGTTCGCCACGGATTTGCGCCTTATGCAGGGTTTAAAGGAAATTGAAGAACCCTTTGAAAAAGAGCAAATAGGTTCCTCTGCAATGGCGTATAAAAGAAACCCTATGCGTTCCGAGCGTATATGTTCCCTTGCCCGCTTTGTAATAGCGATGCCGCAAAGCACAGCCTTTACCCAAAGCACCCAGTGGTTTGAACGTACCTTGGACGACAGCGCAAACAAAAGGCTCGCAATCCCGGAAGCCTTTTTAGCGACAGATGCCATGCTGATTTTAGCGGAAAACATCGCAAATGGAATGGTTGTTTATCCCAAAATAATAGAGAGGCATATAAACGAAGAACTGCCTTTTATGGCAACGGAAAATATTTTGATGGAAGCGGTGAAAAAAGGCGGCGATAGGCAATTGTTGCACGAGGAAATCCGCCTGCTTTCGCAACAGGCAGCATATACGGTTAAAGGAGAAGGCAAAGATAACGATTTGCTGGAGCGTATTTTAGCATCCGAAAAATTCGGGCTTAAGCGTGAGGATCTTGAACGTATTTTGGATTTGAAAAAATTTATAGGCCGTGCTCCGGAGCAAACCGAGGAATTTGTGAACCTTGAGGCAAGGCCGGCAATTGAAATATTTAATGATTGGAAAAATACAGGCAACGAAGAGGTAAAGGTATAATGTTCACCGGAATAGTTCAAACTTGCGGAAAAATTGCAGAGCTAAACAAACTTGGCGATGCCCTGCAAATGAAAATTTTTGCGGAAAATTATTTTGTGAATTGCAAAAAAGGCGATAGCATTGCAAACGACGGAGTTTGCCTGACCATAGAGAGTTGCACGGCAAGCGAAGCGATTTTTACCTTGATAAACCAAACTGTTAGCAATACATCTTTTATAGAGGCCCGTGTTGGGGACTTGGTAAACTTGGAACTCCCCTGCCGCCCCGATTCCCTTATGGGCGGGCATTTTGTGATGGGGCACATAGATAGCACGGCAACGGTAAAACAGGTTGTGAAAAGGGAAACCGGATTGGAAATAGATTTGGAAATTCCGGAAAACCTTTCTAAGTATGTTATACACAGAGGCTCCATAGCTTTGAATGGGATTAGCCTTACCGTTGCAGAAGTGCCGGAAAAAGATACAATTCGGGTAGCCATTATTCCCGAAACCATAAAAGTTACGAATATAAGCTGTTGGGAATTGCGCAGTCTTGTGAATGTGGAAGTTGATATGATGGGGAAGTATATTGAGAAGTTGTTGGCTAATTATAAGTTGAGAGTTGAAAGTTGAGAGTTGAGAGTTATGCTTTACGGGATTTTTTCGGATATTCATGCTAATTTGCAGGCTCTTGAGACGGTGCTGCGCTCGATGGATTCTCGCAAGGTTGAAAGGCGCATTTGCCTTGGCGATATTGTTGGCTATGGAGCAAGCCCTAATGAATGCGCAACCCTTGTAAAGCAGTATAGCGATCTATGTCTTTTGGGAAATCACGATAATGTTGCGTTAAAACGGGAAGCTTATTCGGACTTTAATATTTACGCAAAAACCGCAATGGAATGGACATGGGCACATATAAGCGAGCAAACAAAGGATTATTTGAGATCTTTGCCTTATATTGTAGAAGAACAGAATTTTACCTTTGTGCACTCCTCGCCGATGTCCCCTGTGGACTGGCATTATGTTGCTGATTTGGACGGGGCTTTGGAAGCCTTTTCTTATTTTAAAACTCCCTACTGTTTTATTGGGCATACTCACAGCCCTGTAATAGTTGCAACAAATAGCGAAGACCCATATGAAGATATTCCGGTGATTTCGGATGGACCTCTTTACCGCCCGCAGGAAAACGAAAGAGTTCTGCTAAACGTCGGTTCGGTTGGGCAACCCAGAGATAGAGATAACCGTGCCTGCTGGTGTTTGGTGGACAGCGAATGCAACTGGTTTGAATTTGTACGTGTGGAATACGATATTGATAAAGCCCAGGATTTAATGCGCAAAGAAAATTTGCCTCTGTTTCTCATAGAGAGGATCGCTTTGGGAAGGTGAAAATACTATATTCCCCCTATGCCTCAAATACAGCTTTTACCGGACTGCGTTATAAACCAAATAGCGGCTGGGGAAGTTATTGAAAGACCGGCTTCTGCGGTAAAGGAACTGGTGGAAAACAGCCTTGATGCCGGAGCAACTCAAATAAAAATTTCCATAAAAAAAGGCGGCAAGGATTTAATCCAAATTTCGGACAATGGTTGCGGAATAGAACCCGAAGATATAGAGAAAAGCGTTTTGCGCCATGCCACGTCAAAATTAAAAGACGCAGACGATTTATTCAAACTTAGCACAAATGGGTTTAGAGGCGAGGCCCTTAGCTCCATAGCTTCCATATCCAAATTGACCATAGAGACCAGCGGGTTTAAAGCGGAATTTGAGGGCGAGGTTTTGAAGTCTAAGGAAGAGTCTGCGTTTTTGCAAGGTACCATAATTACCGTACGGGATTTATTCTTTAACACCCCTGTGCGGGCAGAGTTTTTGAAAAACGATTCTGTTGAAAATTCAAGGATTTTAGATTGCATAATACGGCTCGCCATGGCGAATGAAAAAGTTCGCTTTGAATACAGAGCGGATAATCGCTTGTTGTTTTGTTCCGCTGCGGGGAATTTTTTATCGAGAATCTCGGATTGTTTGGGGGCTTCCGCAGTTCGTTCCCTGAAAGAGGTTGAATGGGTGGAATTCGGCATAAGAGTTTGGGGTTTTGTGAGTTCGCCGGAAAGTTTGGAGGCAGGCAAAAGAAACACGCCGTATATATTTTTGCAAAAACGCCCTATTTACAACGCTATGGTAGCCAAAGCCATCAATCAGGCCTATTCCCCATATGGTGACTACTCCCCCATAGCCGTTATTTTTTTGGATATGCCTCTGGAAACTTTTGATGTGAATGTTCATCCCGCAAAAAGGGAGGTTCGCTTTTCAAAAGACAATGCGGTTTTTTTAGCGGTAAACCACGCTGTGCACAACACCCTGCAAAATATAATTTCATATCCGGCAATTTCAATTGCAAACACGCTAAAGGAAAATGCACCGGCGTACATAGCAAATAACAATATGACCGCAAATTTGGAATTAAATAAAGAAGTTCCGCAGGCAACACAAGAATTATTTCCTGACCCTCGCATTATTCCCTTAAACACGACCACTCCCCACTCCCCACTCCCTACTCCCCCGCAAATAGAATGCCTCCAAATCGGCAAATCCTTCATCATCTGCGAACAGGGGCAAAGCATGTTTATAATAGACCAGCATAGGGCGCATAAACTTATACTTTATGAACGTGCATTGCTGGCATTGCAAAACGGCGAAAGTTTGGATAGCCAAGAACTTCTATTTCCGGAAACAATTGAAATACCTGTATTTTTATCGCCTATTCTGGAAGAACAGAAAAACGAACTCAAAAAACTCGGTTTTTATATCGAAGCTTTCGGCACCAATACCTGGCGTTTGCGTGGGATTCCAGCTCATTTACGAATAAGCGCAGCGGGGCAAGCGATAATCGGCTTTTTGGAAAATGCAAAAGAGAGCAGGGAAAACGATATGTTCAAAAAAAATGCCATCTGTTTTGCCAACAGCTCGGCTATCCCAAGCGGAACGGAACTTTCTGCGCAGGAGATGAAAAGCATGGTCTCGGATTTGCTATCTTTGCAGAATCCTTATGAAACACCAAAGGGAGAGGCAATTTTCATGAGGATGCCCTTGGATGATATAAGGAGGAAATTTTAATTATGGCCCCCCCGATTTTAGCTATAGTTGTTCCTTGCTACAACGAAAAAGATGTTTTGCCATCAACGGCAGAACAATTGTTCGGCGCTCTGCAAAGACTCACAGAGGGCAATGCAATTTCCAAAGAATCAAAAATAGTCTTTGTGGACGACGGTTCAAAAGATAATACTTGGGAGTTGATAGAAAATCTTTGCAAAGAAAATCCCAAGAATTTTTTTGGAATAAAACTATCCAAAAACAGAGGCCACCAAAATGCCCTTTTATGCGGCTTGCTCACCGCTAAAGAATTTGCAGATGCAAGCATTTCCATAGATGCCGATTTGCAAGACGATATCTCTGTGATTGATGAAATGCTCGGTTTATATGTTTCCGGCTGCGAGATTGTTTATGGAGTTCGTTCCAAAAGGGATAAGGATTCGTTTTTTAAGCGAGCAACTGCGCATGCTTTTTACAAATTGATAAATTTTTTGGGTGCAAAAATAATTTACAACCACGCCGATTTCAGGCTTATGAGCAAAAAGGCCCTGGACGCATTGGAAGAATACAAAGAGGTGAATTTATTTTTGCGGGGCATAGTTCCCATGCTGGGCTATAAAACGGGAATTGCATATTACGAGCGCAAAGAGAGGTTGGCTGGGGAGAGCAAATATCCTTTTGGAAAAATGCTGAAATTCGCTTTGGAAGGCATAACTTCGCTATCCATAAAACCCATAAGAATGGTCACCGTCCTCGGCATAATAATTTTCATAATAAGTTTGATTATGATAGCTTATTCCGTGCTTATGTATTTTAGAGGCTATACCGTTTCCGGCTGGTCCAGCATGATTTGCTCGCTTTGGAGCATTGGCGGCTTAATTCTGCTGTCCATAGGCATTGTAGGCGAATACATCGGCAAAATTTACCTGGAAACCAAGCAAAGACCGAGATTTATTGTGGAAAAGAAGATTGGCGGATAATTTTCTATATTTGCAATACGATGAAAACTGCTCTAATTATAGGCGCAGGGCCGGCCGGCTTAACTGCTGCTTTGGAATTTTTAAAGAAAGGCGATATTCACCCTATTGTTGTTGAACAGGAGAATTTTGTCGGTGGAATAAGCCGTACGGCAGAGTATAATGGCAACCGAATGGATATCGGTGGGCATAGGTTTTTTAGCAAAAACGATTGGGTGATGAATTGGTGGAAAAACATTGACGGCGATATGATGCTTCGCCCTCGGCTTTCCCGCATTCTTTATCTGCGAAAATTTTTTGACTACCCTGTGCAGTTAAATGCGAATACCATAAAAGGGCTTGGGCCTCTGCGAATGGCAAAAATCGGAACCAGTTATCTAAAGTCCAGTCTGTTCCAAATCAAGCCGGAGAAGAGTTTGCAAGATTTTATGCTGAACCGTTTTGGCAAGGAATTATATTTAACATTTTTCAAAGATTATACGGAAAAAGTCTGGGGTATTCCCTGCGAGCAAATCAGCGCAGAATGGGGAGCGCAAAGGATAAAAGGGCTTAGCATAGCCAAAACTATTAAGCACGCTCTTTTCAAAAATACCAAGGAAACCAGTTTGATAGATGAGTTTTTATATCCCAAACTTGGTCCCGGCGATTTATGGCAAAAAGCGGCGGATAAAGTTTTGGAGATGGGCGGGGAGATTTTGTTTGATAGCAAAGTTGTGAAAGTGGTCAGTGGTCAGTGGTCAGTGGTTGGCGGGAGATCTTTTAAGCCGGATTATGTTTTGAGTTCGATGCCTGTAAGGGATTTGATAAATGCTATGGACGATGTCCCGCAGAATATCAAGGAGATTGCAAACGGTTTGGTGTATAGAGATTTTATCACGGTTGGGGTGCTTTTGGATAAACTCGAAATAGGGAACATTAAAGATAATTGGATTTATGTCCAGGAGAGTGATGTAAAAGTCGGTCGTTTGCAGATTTTCAATAATTGGAGCGAGTATTTGGTTAAAGACCAAAGCAAGGTTTGGCTTGGCATGGAATATTTTGCAAATGAAGGCGATGATTTGTGGAATTTGAGTGAAAGGGTTTTCGCAAAGTTCGCCATAAGCGAGCTTGAGAAAATCGGCATTGCAAAAAAAAGCAGCGTTTTGGACAGTGTTGTTCTTAAAGTTCCCAAGGCATACCCTGCTTATTTTGGAACATACAGCAAATTCGGTGAACTCAGGGCTTGGCTGGACGGCATTGACAATTTATTTTTAATCGGTCGCAATGGGATGCACAAATATAACAATATGGATCATTCAATGCTCAGTGCAAAGGAAGCCGTGAAAGCTATTCATAGCGGCTCGAAGGATAAGTCTGCGATTTGGAACGTGAATAGCGAGGAGGATTATCATGAGGGGAAGTAGAGGGTTTGAGTCGAGGTTTTGATTTTTTGTATATTCACTATGAGAATTCATAAAAGGCAGGTATAAAAGGCAGGTTTAGCATGGGAAAAATAATAGATGTTTTGAAAAATATGCAAAAATTTTTCTCTTTAGATAAAGATTCTATTTTCGCCTGTGTTTTAGCATTTCCTTTTGTGATTTATGCTTTTGTGGAATTATGTTTCAGAATAAATTATGAACTTGCGGGGGTATATACTTGGGATACCACGATTTATTGGGCCGTTGGCAGAGGAATATTAAACGGAATAGCTCCATGGAGCGGTCTTTTTGAAACTAAACCGCCCGGAATTTTCCTTCTGAGCGCAATTTCTTTTAAAATTTTTGACAATTCCACTTTAACCAATTATTTTCAAGTATTTGTTTTGCTTTTGACTGCCGCTGTTCCAGCAGTTGCTTATTTTTTGCTGTCAAGCTATCGTTCTGTTTCAAAACTCGCTTTTTCTCTGCTTGCGGGGCTTTTGCTCTCTTTGTATAGCGCAGAGCGTTCCGGTGAAGTTCAAATGGAGTCCTTTGGTGCGGCTTTTGCCTGCGTAGCTGCGTTTGCAATGGGTATGCCGAATTTTGAAAAAAGAAAAATATTATGGACATCTATTATAACCATTGGAATTTTTGGAGCATGCGGATTTAGAGAACCATTTTTATTTTCGCTTTTCGGAATCTCCTTAATTTTATGCAAAGATATAAAAACATGGCTTTTTCGTTTTGTTTTACCTTTAATTATCGCTGTTTTGCTTGGGTTTATTATTCTTTTGGTTTGCGGATGGCTGGATGATTTTTTGCATTATCTAGGTTTTATGTCTTCTAATCATGTTTTAAGGCATGGTTCGCCATTTCGCAGAGCTATGAATTTTTCTCAAGTATTTAATGATTTGAATGCTTTTTCATGGGGACTTGCTTTTGGCTTGTTCATCATTTTATCTTTGCCTTTTGTAAATTCAAAATCAAATGAAAATACTCTGTTTGTAAAAATTATATTTTTCGGAATAGCACTCATTTTAAGTTCCTACGCCGTAGGATTGGGTGGAGAGTTTTATAACCATCACCATATTTTTGCTTTGCCTTTTTATATGACTTTGATTTTGCTTTTAATAAAAAACTGGAATGGAGAAAATCCTGCAATAAGTAAATTAGGCTTGGTGAGTTTTATATTCTTTGCAATAGCAACCTTAAATTTACCGAATCTTAATCTTGATAAGCGAGAAAAAAATTTACTGAACTCAGCAAAAGAACAAAAGCAGGCTGCTGCTTATTTGGATTCCAGAATGGATGAATTAGGTATAGATAGATATACTTATATCGGTAGCAATGGACCTCAAATTTTCGGATGGACTAAACATTCTCCCAATGGTCCGTATTTTGTGCAATTTGGTTGGTGGTTTAACGATATCCCCAATTTTAGAGATTCTTTAATAGTTTACATAAAAAAATCCGATGCTGTGGTAGTAGCAAATATGTGGAATGAAATAGCACCGCAAGCAAATCAAATTTTGGATGACCAATTCACAAAACAACAAGTGAATAGATATAAAATATATTTTCGCAAAAATAAAATGGAAAAGGCTTTATGATAATAAAAAAAATCTTAAGTGAACCGTTATTTTACTTGCTACCATTGCTCGCAGTGGCATATTTAATTATTACTCCCACCCGGAAAGAAATTTTAGATGTAAAAATAACAAGAAATAATATAACGGAAAATATACAATTGCCGTATTTGGATGATATGGCAAAAGATGAAGTATTTTTTATATCCTTCAATTTATCTCTTGAAAATAAATCAGCAAAATTCAATATTACTCCGGATGATTGCATAGAGGAAATTTTAATTAACGGGAAAAATTTTCCATTAGATGGCGTTCAAAGACTTTGCGATTATGTAAAAGGAGTATATTTTGATTTTACGGAATATGTTCAAGAAGGCCTAAACCATTTTGAACTAAAGATGAAAAATTCCGGCGGACCAGGTGGATTGCGAATAGAAATTCCATACAATGGATTTAAGAGTCTTTCTTTAAGGCACTATATTTTCACTTTGCTTTTTTTATTTTCCGTTGCCTTGATTCTAAAAAAATTTAAATTCAAATTTATCGCAATTTCTATTATACTGCTTGGAATTACTGTGCGTTTGATTTTATATACATATACGGGTCCCATGCAAAATCCATACGATGTAGGAGCACATTTGGAATACATACAAATAATTGCCGAAGAAAGACGCCTGCCAAAGATTGATGAAGGTTGGAGTACTTTTCACCCGCCTTTATATTATTCCATTTTTGCAGTGGTAAAAAATATTACTGATTATTATGACCCAACTTTGACTGCAAGATTTTTACAACAGGGCTCACTTTTGCTTTCTTTTGCAAGCCTTGCTTTTGGAGTGGCATTTCTGATAAATTTATTTGGGAATAGGCAGGGAGCATATTTAGCATCTCTTGTTTTAGTGCTTTGGCCAGGTTTTGTAATGGCTGCCCCACGAATAGGTAACGAAGCTCTGTTTTATTTTGGGGCTTTATTTTGTATGCTGTTTGTACAAAGATATTGGAATTGGCATAAAGATTCGGATATATTTCTTGCCTCTTTTGGAGCATCTATAGCCTTGGCTGCAAAATCCACTGGTTTTGTTGTTTTGGGTGTTTGGCTCATTATTTATATTTTTAACGCTGTGCGTTCCTTAAAAATAGGTTCTTTACGAGTATTGTTAGCCTCCGCATTTATAATTGTACTGTTTGCCGGATTTTCAAATTATAGAACTATTGCAAATTTTTTTGAAGGGAAAAATGCAGCTTTAGTTGGAAATACCAGCGGTTTAAACAGGGGGCTGATGGTCAACAATACCGCCGGCAACTATTTATACTTCGATTTACAGGATTATTTGCTTGAGCCTTATACTTCTCCTTGGGTAGATAAAGGCGGACGACAGTATTTTTGGAATTACACTCTGAAAACATCTTTATTTGGGGAATTCAAGTGGAACGTTCCTATCAGAAATATATTAGCAATCTTGCTGAGTGCCCTTGCTTTGCTTATTTTTATACTCGCTTTATGGGGCATAATACACGTAAAGCTCAAAGAACTTCCGCCATTGCTTTTTACTGTATTTTTATTCGCCGCGCTTATCTACTTAAGAGTCAGCTATCCTTACTCTTGTTCAAATGATTTTCGCCATATAATGCCGGCATTATTCCCCCTAGTTTATTTTTCCATGCGAGGAGCGCAAATTTTGGAAGATTCCCGTTTGAGAAAACTTTCTTATATAGCCATGTTCTCTTTTGCCGGTCTTTCATTTTTATTCATTGCCGGGCAGGGATTTTAAGATAGCCATTTTAACAACTTTATAATTCCCATTTTTGCCGACTGCTTATGTGCCGAAACGTTTTTTCGATTATTTATTTCATTGCGATTATCATGATAGTATTTGTACGATTTATAGAGCATATCTTCGTTGGTCATGGTAGGAGCCCAGCCTAATTCTCTCTTTATTTTTGAAATATCAAATTCAAAATCCTCAGCAATCATTTTATATTGATAAGGCCCTAAGGGCGATATTTTAAGTGCGTAAGCCAGTTTCATTCCAAAAATAGAAAGCCTCTTTGGCAGGCTTGCAACACGTGCCTTTGTTCCGGCTTTGCTAATCACATAATCATAAACTTCCCTGAAAGATTTCACATTTTCCGAGCCTATATTAAATATATTGGACTTTCCATAATCCGCAGCTTTTATACAGGCTTCAATCAAATCCTGTGCATAAATAAACTGATATTGATTTTTCCCGCCGCCAACTACCCAAACCTTGCGACCTTCATCTATAAACTCAAATAAAATTGAAAGCAATCCGAGACGCCCGCTATCAATAATAGTTGGACAACGAAAAATAACGATATTTATGGAATCACAGCATTGGTTTAATATTTTTTCGCCTTCCAACTTGGATTTTCCGTAAATTTCAATAGGGTTAGGAGTATCTTCTTCTTTAACGGGACGATGAAAATTTTGCGCCCATAAGCAATTTGAGGAGGTGAATATAATACTTTTAACGTTAAATTCCTTTGCTAACTCAGCAATATTTTTAGTTCCATCAACGTTAGATGTCCATAAAAAATTCTTGTCTTTTACCGCATGAGCCAAAATAGCGGCACAATGAAAAACAGTATCGAAATTATATTGTCGGAACAAATCCCGCATAATATCCATATCTCGGATATCGCCTTGAATAACAGTTAAATCTTTGTGCGATGTATCATCTTTTTCCAAATCAACACTAACACATTGGTATCCCCTGCCAAGCAAAGCCGATTTTAGCAAGCTGCCAAAAAAACCTGCACCACCGGTAATTAATACATTTTTCATTTTAACAATTGACTCCTTTTTATACCTCATTCAGCCAAACAATTACAAAGCCATAATCTCACGGCGAGAAAGCCCGGTGTAACGCATAATTTTATCCATTGCTTCGCCACCGGCTTTCATAGCCTTAGCGATGATGCACTTGGCTCTTGTGTCGGCTATTGCTTTGGTTTTTGCGACAGGATCATTGCCGGCTTTTGCAATAGCCTTGTCTATAGCCCAAATCTCACCCATGCCTTCATCAACTATTTGTTTGAGTGTCATATCTGCCTCCATAAATTCCCCGTGCTTCCCATAAAGTTCCTTGTAAATATTCAATAACCTACGGAGAAGCATTGCCGTGTCTCTCTCAGTAATATAGTTATTTTCATTGCACCTTTTCAACGTTTTACCTATCTCAATTATATAACCCTCCAACTTTTTAGATAATGCTTTCTTCTTCTCAGAATCCGTACCTTTTTTCTCCAATTCATTACGTACTTTCAATATATAAAAGGGCAGCAACAGAGCCATACCCTCTAGCTCGGATACACTGTGCTGCAACACTTTGAATGTAGGTACCTTATACACAATGGTTTTATTGTTCGGAAACTTTATCTTTACAGACACTATGTCTTTTGTATTGCTTGATTCTTCTGGACATATATCCGTCTCCCTAATTTGACACTCTCACCACCCTCATCCCATACACAGGATACCCATCCCGTGCCCTGTACAAACCAACCGTTTTAAGGAAATGCGGAGCAAGCTCAAAAACACTGTATTGAGAATACACCTCACCCCAAAGCCACTCGCCAAGATTTTCATCCAATTTTTCTATCTCGCCGCTTTCCATCGCATTTACCCACTCCTCTTTTGTCGGCAAACGATAACCGGAGCGATTCTCCAAAACCGCCACATTAGGAAGCCAAAAAAGGGAATCGTCTATGAATACGGGCTTATCATACCGGTAAAGCGTATCTAAACCTTCTTCAATAGACATTTTATTGCATATGAGAATCGCCTCATAATAACTTATGCCCTTGTGAGCGAGTTCATGCCTGCCTATTTGCGGTTTCGGACTCTCCGGAATCTCCGAACTTGAAGAACTAGGTAGCTCCTCTTCGGAACTCGAAGAACTCAGCAGCTCTTCTTCCGAACTTGAAGAAATTTCTTCATGTGTGCTATTTTCTCCATTGGAGATCTCCACATACTCCAATTGCATACAAGATGCCAGAACCCCGATGCCCACAATTAACCCGATTGACAGGATTTTTTTCATATCCACTTCTCCCATTTGAAATCCTCAAAGTTTTTGTTTCCCAGCCAAAAACCCTCTGATAATTTTTTATTGTTCAAATCATCGCAGATTTTTGTTCTGAAATTCACCCTTATCCTAAAAGGAAATTTTGCATTCAAAAAATCTCTCTTCTTTTTTAGTTCAATGCTTTTTTCCAAGGACATTCCATAAACGTCAACACGCATAGCACTGGTTAAACTTGTGCAAATTTTTCCTAAAAGCTTTGTGCCGTTCAAACTTGCCTTGCCTAAAAAAAGCGGAGCGGGATTTTCAATCCTGCAAGGCTCAAAGCAATGAACTTCAATTTTGCAATCGGGAAACATCTTCGCAAAAAAGCATCTCAAATTTTCTTGCGAAAAATTTTCATTATATAGAGCAAAACGCTCTTGCCATTTTCTATTTCCCAATTCACCCACTAAAAAAACACTTCTCTCTAAAACGGCATTAAATCTCAGCATTGCTAAATAATGCTGAAACATATTCAAAAATTCCGCCAAAACCTGGGAATTTTCACTTTCCGTCCTGATGCCCCTTAAAAAAATATCCGGCAAAGGGGAATCTGCACCGCATAAACTCATTTCGTTTAATGCAAGCAAAACCTCGTTTTTTTTAATTTTTACAAAATCTATATCACCCCTTGGGTGCTTCAATGAATTGCTCCCGATTATACGAAGCGTTCTGCTTTCATTTTTCCTTGAAAACCACAAAAACATCCATTCGAAAAAAGAATTTTTCACTCCCATTTCAACTCCATTCCAAAAGGCATAATGCGCAAAACCAGCTCAACAAGCATATTGCAAATAAAAATTTGCCTGAACAAACAAAAAAGCATTTCGCCAAATGCACGTAAAATTCCCGAAAATTCATGGTTATTTCTATCAAAAAAATCCAAGGATAAAGTGATTTTTACACACGCCACCGGAACAAGGCAACCTTTGTGCACCGCATTTTTACTCTCCAAAGAGACATTTTTTATGCCATGAACCATGTAATTCCGCTTTCCTTGAGTATTCCACAACTGCATTTCAAGGGCGTTTTTCAAAGTATCGCCTTCAAAAAATTTCAAATAATTTTTTTGCAATAAACCCAAAATCCCCCATTCACGTGTGCGCTCGGAAAAAGGCGGCAAAAAAGGCATGGCTTTTACAACAGAGCGTATCTCGCACATTTGCATTGCGGAATTTTTCGCTTGCAAAACACTCCCCCGCTCTAAAGCGCTTGTTGCGGAATTTCCATCGCAAACAACAGCCGCTATGGAAAGCATATCCGCACTTGGCAGCAAATTCGCAAAACGAATTCTATTGGAATCATAGCGATATTTAATTTTCTTAAAATTCGCCTTTTTTGCATTCCCGGCCAAAACTTCTTTTAAATTCAATATTACCTGCCTTTCTTCGTTTGGAAAAATTTTCGCCTCAAACATTCCGCTATCTAAAAGAACCGGTTCTAAATTTTGCTCAAAAGCATTTTCAATAGGCAAAACATTCAGCTTGAAATTTTCCGTGCTTATTTTGGCAAAAATTTCCCTTGGAATTTTTTTCGCAAAACGAATTTTGTTCGGCAGATTTTCCATATAAATATATCTGAATTTTTCCTCAAAGCAAAAGAAATCCCTGCACAATTCCCACGGATTTTGCGGTTTTGCCATAATATATGGCTTTGCAAGATAGCATTCCAGCATAAAATACCATAAAGCCCAAGCAAACTCGCTTTCGCCATTTATATAGATAATCCAAGGACCGCAGCCAGTGCTTTCAAATTCCAAACAGTCAAAACCCTCCGAATCTTCCGTAGCCTTGACCGAAATAATTCTTTGCAAGGGACTCAGTTTATGCTCCCCTATCACTCTCCATAAGAACGGTTTTTCGCCATGCTTTTTGCCTTTGGAGCAAAGCAAGGCTCCGCTTGGAACTTCCCTTTCCAGATTATCCGTTGGCGATGGAATGATTTCAACCAAGGAACGTGCCGGCAACGGCAAAAGCATTTCCGGTGCAACGCTTTCCACAAAATCCCGTGCTACTTCGTTTTCCGTTTCCGCCATTTCTCTGCGTATTCTTGCGGTCATGGAGGCAAGCCCGAACAAAAGCTGTTCGGTTTCAAAATTCAATTCGACGTTTTTATAGGCTCCGTAAAATTCCTTTTTCAAATCCTGCAAGGTTTTTAATTCCTGTTCGTAGAAATCGTTCATTTTAACTCCCTTTGCAAAAGTTCAAGTTCTCTTTTCAGTTCGTTTAGTAAGGTTATGATTTTGTCAATGCGCTCTGTGTTTTTTAGTTGAGAGTTGGGTGTGGAAAGTTGAGAGTTGAAAGTTGAGAGTTGAGAGTTTTTTATGGCTTTGTTGAATTCTTCTTGTAAACTTTTGGAATTTGGGGCAAATAGGGCTACTATGTCATTTTCTGCCAGTTTGTTTTGGAATATTCTTAGTGTGGAATCTTTTTGTGCTTCCAATGTTTGTCTGCTTGCTACAATGGCTGTCGCTTCCATTTTTTGCAGAAAGATGATGGCATCGCTTAAATTTTGGGCGGCGATTGGTTTTGAATTTTGCCAAAAATCCGCAATTTGTTCGCTGGAAATATCTCCGGGGATAAAAGCAAGCGTTTTTCCGTTTAGGTCCGCCAGAGTCCAGATTTCACTGTTTTTTGCCAAGGTGGCAACGGCTATTTCGGTTTTGCCATATGGAGCGGACACTAAGAAATTGCTTTCCAAGCGAGGCGAATAGTTTATTTTTGCGATTATGGCATCTATTTTGCCCTCTAAAAGCAATTTTTGCCCGGAATTTGCATTTTCAAAAGCTACAAGCCTGAACCTTGAAAACCTCATTTTCGCCGTTATTTCGGATATAAAATCGTATTCGGCAGCTGAGTCGCCCTTGCTAACTCCAACGGTAAAGGCGTCTTTGCGAATGGAAGCCAAGCTCCGCCCGTGAGAGAAAGATGCTAAAAATATAACAAACAAAACTGCGCATGATAAACGCATTAAGGCCCCCTTGTTGGCCGCTCATATAAATAAGATCGCTCCCTCTGCGAACAAATGTAGAAAAATTTTTGAGGTTTGTCAAGTGGGGGTGGGGATAAATTTCCTAATTATGCCTTGACAAGCCCGCAAAATATTTCTATATTATAACCCGTACCCTGTGGTTGCAGGTTACAGATGCTGGAATTGTGGGAATGTTTTGGTGTCTAGATTGGTTGTCCCTGCACACAAAGGCGTGTGTTTTCTATGTTCGTTATAGGATGAGCGTGGGGAATATACGCCTTTTTGTTTTTGGAGGTTCTAAGATTTATGTTGAAAGAAGGGCAAACAAGAATACCGTCGGGTTGCGCTATATCGGGCTTTATTAACAAGTCCGGGAAACGCGTCAGTGGCGAGGCAATTATTAAATCCATTTCCGTTATGCACGATCGTTCTAACGGTTTAGGCGGTGGCTTTGCGGCATACGGAATCTATCCGGAGTATAAGAATTATTATGCTTTGCATATGTTTTATAATTCTGCGCTGATAAAGAAAGAATGCGAGGAATTTTTAGAAGAGCATTTTGATATTATCAACCTTTCGAAAATTCCAACTCGAAAAATCAAAGAAATCACCGATGAACCGCTGATTTGGCGTTATTTTGTCACCCCTTTGCCCACAAAATTGGCTAGCAGCCAGCTTGATGAGCGGGAATTTGTAGCTAAATGCGTATTCCGCATTAATACGGAAATTAAAGGTGCTTATGTGTTTTCCAGCGGAAAAAATATGGGCGTGTTCAAGGCTGTGGGTTTTCCCGAAGACGTAGGGCGTTTCTATAAGCTGGAGGAGTATGAGGGCTGGTGCTTTACGGCGCACGGTCGCTACCCTACAAATACGCCGGGCTGGTGGGGCGGTGCCCATCCTTTTGCTCTGCTCGATTATTCCGTGGTGCATAACGGCGAAATATCCTCTTACGATGCAAACCGGCGTTCCATCGAAATGTACGGCTACAAATGCACCCTCCTAACCGATACCGAGGTCATTACCTATATTGTGGATTATCTCCACAGAAAAAAGGGGCTTACGCTTAACGAGGTTGCCTCGGTGATTGCCGCTCCGTTTTGGAAAACCATAGAGAATATGAAGCCGGAAGACCGAAGCACGCATGAATATTTGCGCATGATGTTTTCTGCGCAACTGATCACCGGCCCATTTTCTATACTTGTAGGTTTTGAGGGCGGAATTATGGCTTTGAACGATAGACTTAAACTGCGAAGCATGGTTGTTGGAGAAAAGGATGATGTTGTTTATATCTCAAGCGAGGAAGCGGCAATCCGCATAATTGAACCGAATCTCGATAGCGTGTGGGCACCCAAGGGTGGCCAGCCGGTGATTGTTTGCTTGAATGGAGGCGATGCGTAATGGCTGTTAATTTTTTATATCCCGATTATGAAGTGGCAAGAAATTATGATAGATGCATCGCTTGCCGTGCTTGCGAACGACAGTGTGCAAACGCAGTTCACGAATATCTCGCCGATACAAATAAAATGCTTTGCGATGATTCCAAATGCGTAAATTGCCATCGTTGCGTATCGCTATGCCCTACCCGTGCATTAAAAATTGTCAAAAGCGGCAATACTTACAAAGAAAATCAAAATTGGAGCGGCAAAACCATCAACGAGCTATACAGGCAGGCAGGTACAGGCGGCGTGTTGCTGTCCAGTATGGGCAATCCGGAAAATTATCCAGTCTATTTTGATAAAATTTTGATAAACGCTTCGCAAGTTACAAACCCTTCAATAGACCCTTTGCGTGAACCTATGGAAACAAAGGTTTTCCTAGGCTCCAAACCGCAAGATGTTGAACGTGATGGAAAAGGCCGGATTATAAATAACCTTCCTCCGCAAATATCCCTTTCCATGCCTATTATGTTCTCGGCTATGAGCTACGGCTCAATTAGCTACAACGCCCACGAAAGCTTGGCACGTGCCGCAGAAGAACTGGGCATTTTATACAATACAGGCGAGGGGGGGCTTCATGAGGATTTTTACAGATACGGCAAAAATACCATTGTGCAGGTTGCGTCTGGGCGTTTTGGCGTTCACCCCGAATACCTGAACAGCGGCGTAGCGATTGAAATAAAAATGGGACAAGGAGCAAAACCGGGAATTGGCGGGCATTTGCCCGGCACAAAAATCGTAGGCGATATTTCACGCACAAGGATGATCCCTGAGGGCAGCGATGCAATTTCACCCGCTCCGCATCATGATATTTATTCCATTGAAGATTTGCGGCAATTGGTCTTTTCGCTCAAAGAGGCAACGGATTATAAAAAGCCGGTGATAGTAAAGATAGCAGCCGTTCACAATGTTGCCGCAATAGCCAGCGGCATTGCCAGAAGCGGCGCAGACATCATTTCCATAGATGGTTTCCGTGGCGGCACGGGGGCAGCCCCAACACGCATACGAGACCACGTGGGAATTCCCATTGAACTCGCCCTCGCAGGGGTTGATAAGCGTTTGCGAGACGAAGGCATTCGCGGCAATGTATCGCTGGTTGTCGGTGGCAGCATACGTTCCAGCGCAGATATTGTAAAAGCCATTGCACTCGGAGCGGACTGCGTTTATATCGCAACATCGGCGCTCCTCGCTCTTGGCTGCCACTTGTGCAGAAGCTGCCACGGAGGAAAATGCAACTGGGGCATAGCAACTCAGGTGCCGGAACTTGTAAAACGCCTGAACCCGGATATAGGGTACAAACGCTTGGTAAACTTGCTCACCGCATGGCAGCACGAGATTAAGGAGATGATGGGCGGCATGGG
>LIUG01000175.1:0-1735 GCA_001462245.1 Candidatus Fibrimonas termitidis | reverse complement strand
GGGCGGCATGGGCATCAATTCCATTGAGAGTTTAAAAGGAAACCGGCTTATGCTAAGAGGAGTTGGTTTGAACTTGAAGGAACTTGAAATTTTAGGCATTAAACACGCCGGGGAGTAAGCATGAAGAAAGTTTATGTAAATGAGAAATGGTGTTTGGGCTGCCATTTGTGCGAATATCACTGCGCCTTTGCCGGAACCAACGAAAAGGATATGGCGAGGGCCTTGAAAGACATTAAAATTAATCCGAAAATTAAATTAGAGGAAAAAGACGGCGTGAGTTTTGCCGTTTCTTGCCGGCACTGCCACGAGCCTTTATGTGTTAAAGGGTGCATAACCGGAGCGCTTAGCGTATCGGATGGGGTCATAACCATAGACAAGGATAGATGTGTTCACTGTTATACCTGCATTTTGAGTTGCCCTTACGGAGCTATTTCGCCTTCGGATGATGGTGCTGTTCAAAAATGCGAATTGTGCATAAAAACGGGCAAGGGAACTCCTGCATGCGTAGAAGGGTGCCCAAACGGAGCTATTGTTTTTGAGGAAAGGGGGTAAATATGAGATATGTTATTGTAGGCAATTCGGCAGCAGGCATAGGCGCGGTGGAAGGCATTCGGCAAATTGATGAGCTGGGTGAAATCACAGTTATATCCAACGAACCGCATCATACATACTCACGTCCGCTTATATCCTATCTTCTGCTTGGCAAAGTGACGGAAGAAAAGATGAAATACCGGAGCGATGATTTTTACGATAAAAATAAGGCTCGGCTATTGTATGCCACCGTGAAGGAAATTGATGCTAAAGCGAAGCAGGCGGTTTTATCAGATGGTGAGCGAATTCCCTTTGACAAATTGCTCATAGCAACCGGTTCTTCGGCTTTTGTTCCGCCATTTGAGGGGCTTGCTTCGGTAAAAGAAAAATTTACCTTTATGAGCCTTGAGGATGCCAATAAATTAAACGACTCCTTGGATAGAAGCAAGCGAGTGCTGATTATAGGCGCAGGGCTTATAGGTTTAAAATGCGCTGAGGGTATTTTGAAGAGAGTGGCTCGTATCACAGTGGTTGACCTTGCGCCGAGAATTTTATCCAGCATTTTGGATGATGCCGGAGCAAAGATGGTCCAAAGGCATATTGAAAGCAAGGGCATTGAATTTAAGCTTTCCAGCGGCGTAAAGCAGTTTAAAGACAATACTGCCGTTTTTGACAATGGCGAAGAGATCGATTTTGATATTCTGGTTTTGGCTGTGGGTGTGCGCCCGAATACGGCCCTTTTGAATGGTATTGCGAGCATTGAGCGCGGTATTGTTGTAAACGGGAAATCGGAGACTTCCGTACCGGATATTTACGCTGCCGGCGATTGCACGCAAACACTTGATGTATCCAGCAACCAGAATAAAATTATGGCACTGTTGCCTAACGCCTATATTCAGGGCGAATGCGCCGGCTTAAACATGGCTGGCGGCGAAAAGAGTTTTGACAAAGCGATACCCATGAATGCCATCAGCTTTTTCGATATGCACATAATAACAGCCGGGAACTACTCCGGCGATGAGTATGATAAAATCAATGAGAATAATTATAAGCGTCTGTTTTACAGCGATAACAAGCTGAATGGATATATTCTCATAGAAAATGTGGAAAAAGCCGGTATTTATACAAGCCTGATTCGTGAACGAACCCCGCTTGATTCAATAGATTTTGCGCTCGTTTGCGAGAGACCGGGGCTTATGGCGTT
>LIUG01000174.1 GCA_001462245.1 Candidatus Fibrimonas termitidis | reverse complement strand
CCCCCCCCCCCCCAATTTAGCTCTTCGCAGTTTTTCCCCTTCACAATCAAACAAAAGGAGTTCCCTATGAGAACCGTTTTCAAAAAAGCGGCGATGCTTTGCGGCATTGCCATAACGTTAAACTTGTTCGTTTTTGGGTGCAGCAATGACTCAAGCAACAACGATGACAACACGCCTAGTAGTCCTAGCGTAAACAATTCTTCCAGTTCGGAAACAGGTTCCGGCGTGTCTTTTGAGAGTTTTGCTCCACGTTCCATACTCGTGGAAAACATGACTAACAAAAGACTTGTCGCTTTTAAGAATTCCGTAACGCCAAACAATCTTATCAGTGGCATCCCTGAATTTGCCACCAACCACGGTTTGAAAAAAGAAGGCCTATTCACCAGCACAAACGAATTTGTGCTTGTGCTGGTGACAGAAGAAGAATACATAAATAACAAGAGCAATCTGCCGGCGGCGGCTATATTTGCGGAAATCTATGCTTTCTATAATCACGAAGCGGATAACAACAATGTATTCAAGATCAGTTCAAAAGCCGGGGGCAATGGCCGTATAATTTTACAAAACCCGACTTTTTGGAATATTGAAATCAGAAAAGATGGTCCAACTGGTGAAGTTCTAGGCTATATAGCTCCCTATATACAGAACACAGCTTTACGCTTGGAAATTCCTGACGATTACGACTTGTTTCCGGTATTCAAAAAATACGTTCCCTCCGAGAAAGAGATATACGATATTGTGCCAAAATATAATGAAGGTCATGAATTGCTTGTTGGAAAACCGTATATGCAAAGTTTTGCCTTGGGAGAAGCACCGCAAACATGGAATTTTAACGAACTTGCATCGCAACTTAACATTACTCTGACTTCAGGTGGTTTTTATATAAGGATACAAAATGATGCCGGCACTGCCATTCGTTTTGCTAGAGGCACGGAAGAATTGCCAACTTCCACAGGCGTAAAAGGTATTCAGCAAACATATACCAATCTTTATTCAATAAAAATTGCAAGAAACCCCGATGGTACATATCCGGATAAACAAGTTGCAAGTGGATATTTTATAGGAACCACGCAACTTATGCTTCCACTCCCGGAGCGTGAATATAAAATAGATTATATTTATTCTGTCCGTGTAACCGGCGCAAATGCAGCGAATTTAGTTATAGGCGAAATAGAAGAATCCGATAGTCCGATAGATCTTGGAGCAAAATTAGGTTTATAAATAAAGATCTCGCAGGAGATTGCAATGGGAAAGAACAAAATATTGATAAGCGCTGTTTTCCTTTTTAGCTTAATCGCTTGCGGAAATCACGTTTCCGATAATGGAAATAACGAATTGGGATTGTCTTCTTTTGACGGCAATCCAAGTTCGTCTTCTAATTTCAATCTGCCTGCTACTATCAATTTTTTCAACGAATCGTCTTTTAAAGTAGATATATACAAAAATCTGAACCCTGAACATTTTGACCCAACCGTTTTGGTTTGCTCTGTTAATCCCGGAGAAACCAAAAAAGTTACGCTTTATGCGAGTTTTGACAATAAAATTGGTGATACTTTTTATATGCGTTATAAAGTTCTTTTGGCAAATGCGTTTGAGACTGGCACCAATGATATATACGTTGATGCGGAGCGAAATTTATCAAATATAAATTTTGTCGTGGAAAGCGGTAAATCCTATACCAAAACAATCCCCCAACCGCAGTTAGGCGAATTGAGATTTGTAAATGGATATATGAAAATTCAAAACACGGGAACTACCCAGATTAGAATAGAAAAAGGAGTGGAAGTACTGGAAAAACTTGACGATAAAACAATTCATCTTTTGCCCGGCAATTTTGGTTATTATGATATTTACATTCATCCTCTTGATGAAACATTAACTATAAATCAGTTGAAAGCTTTTAGCAGCGATTATGTAAATTTTCCGGCTTTTGTTATGGAGCGTGGGAAATTATACAGTTTTGAAGTGAGCAACACAGCTGTAACCTCTCCAAAAATTACAACCATAAACCCTATGGCAGGGCAATAGCCATCAAGGAGCAGCACAATGAAAAATTCCCTTCTCCTCATCCTTTTCGCTTTAACCCTTATCGCTTGTTCCAGCGACGAAGACGAAAAAGATAATCCATCCAGTAACAGCTCATGCAACCCGCTTTACGAGTTATGTGGCGACGATCCTTATTATACTCCCAGTAGCAACTCCAACTCCGGTACAAAATTAAGAATTAAAAACGAATCTTCTTATGATATAAAAGATGTTGTATGGAATAATGTGAGTTTTGGAGAGATTAAAAAGGGTTTTTCCATTGAAGAATCCGTAAATGCAGGAAGCGGTTATATACGCTTTACAAGAACCGCAGATGAACTGAAAATCCGTACAAATGCCGTGTATGTTATAGAACAAGGTGAACAAAGGGAAGAGACTATTCAAAACACCACGCTTGTGATTGAAATAGACAACGATAATCGGGCAGTTTTAGGTAGCATAAAGAAAATACAAGCACCCAAAGCCGAAAAGGCAAGCGTGACGGATACGAGCTATACTTCTGCCAAACTAAGTTCAAGAATAATAGACATCGGCAATCCCGAATTCACGGAAAGAGGTTTTTGCTATTCCAGATATTTGGCGGAATTGGAGCTAAATGTAAACTGCTCCGCCGCAGAAGGCGGGGATTTCTCCAAAACCATAAATGGTTTGGATGATTCTGTTAAATATTATGTGAAAGCATACATGGAAAACAATATGCACGGGAGGCAATTCAGCGAGCCGGATAGTTTTGTGACCAAGAGCGGGATGCCGATAGTTAGTTTGCCTATTGTCTCGTCTGTAAGTTACAATACGGCTAGTGTGCAATCAAACATTGTGTTTGCCGGTTATCCCAGTTATATGGATAATGGCGGGGAGAGAGGCTTTTGCTATGGAACCAACTCAAAACCGGAAAAAGGCGGAATTAATAGCATCTGCGAAACAGTAACCGGAATGGGTTCAAATTTTCTACTTGCTGTAGCAAATTTGGCAGATAGTACAACGTATTATATCCGTTCTTACATTGAAAACGGAAAACACAGAATTCAGTACAGCGATGCAGAGAGTTTTATTACTCTCAGCGGTATGCCTAATGTTATTATGAGTGGTATTGTAAATGCTACCACAAGTTCGGTTTTGTTGAAGGGCACGGTACTGAATACTGTAAATCCTTATTATACCGAAAAGGGTTTTTGCTATTCCAGTACAAGCAATTTGCCGACAAAAGGAACTTCCTCTGCTATCTGTAAGTTGGTGGAAGGAAATCAAAGAGATTTTGAGCTTGAATTGACTTCTTTGCAAATTGCGAAAAATTATTATGTTCGAGCATATATAGAAAACGATTATGGAATGCAGTATAGCGATGCAATGACATTTAAAACAAATATTTTTGTGGATGATAGGGATGGCAGGGAGTATAAAATCAAAGATATTGGCAACGGTGTTGTTTGGTTTATGGAAGACTTGGCTTACAATTCAAAAACCAAATATACTTGGACAGAAGCGCAAACAGTATGTCCAAGTGGCTGGCGTTTGCCTAGTGGTGCCGATTGGATTACTTTAGACGATGTATGGGAGACAAACAGAATCGATTTTTTAACTATATCCTCCACGGGATGGTATTGGTACTGGTGGTGTTCAAACCAGTACAACAGCAGCAACGCTTATTATTTTTATGTGGATGACGATGATTACCTAGATCTTGATTGTGAAAACAAATCAAGTTATAATTCAGTCCGCTGTGTGAAGAATTAAGGAGTTCCCCATGAAACACCCCCATTCAATCCTGTTGCTCATCCTGCTTTGCACAACAGCCCTAGTCCAAGCATCGATTGACTCTATGCTGCTAGTTACGTGCGAACCGTGGAGTGAATAATGAAAAAAATTGTATTTTTATCGGTTTTATCTTTATTGAGCACTTTATTGTTCGCAGAAGATCTTCATGAAAGACCTGTAAATATTCCGGTTTACTATCCGTACTCCGATGCTCTTTTTGCGGCTTCGTTTAGCAATTATTTAGAAAAATATCCCAGTTTTTTCTATCAGGATTTTTATGGCGACCTTATTAGTATTCCGGACGACGTCGATTATTACGGTGAAGTGGTCAGGATGGCCGCTTCTATTGGCAGTTTAATCCCCATGGCAGAAAATCTGTCGGGAATAGCTTCTGTTAATTTTGCTTTGGATAACGTATATGTAGCGCAATCGATGAATCTTTTTACAGGCGCAGGTGTGCTAGGACAGTATGATTCCTATAAACTCGGTTTACTTGCCGGTTATTATATGGATAGATATCAAGAACTGCCTGAGAGATATGGCACTTATAATACCGATGCAATTTTAGACGATCAGCCGGCTTCTATGACAAATGCTGTAAGATTTGTAATCATTTCAAATATAGAACTATTGGATAAGATACCTTTTCTTAATAATATTGGGGGTCATTTAAATATCTCTGAAAAAGCTGAGGTAGATAATTTTGAAGGCAAACTTTCATTTAGAAGATTCCTTTTTTGGGTTTTAGGCCAAGTTGGCATAGACATATATTATGGACAAAATCCATATAACATACTATTGGAACAGAAACTATCCGGAGCTAAGTTTGAAACAAAACACATATCCATTGACGTCGGACATAGGCAGTTCGTAAATGCTTCCAGTAACTCATTTTCTTCGAATTATAAAGACGGCTATTACAGCAAATTTATTTATAAATTTGAGCCGATACCAGTAATAATATCTTATGGTTTTGAGCAAACTTTTAAAACGCAGCATTTTTTTGGTGTAGGAATATCATTTGCACCCGATAATTGGATAAACGATTTTCATTATGAATTTTCTGATAATATGGATATGCGTTTTGTAAACTCTAACGTTACAACTCTTGAACGATATTTTAAATAGTAGCCTTTCTTAACACATCCACCCCACGGCCTCTTCAAGCCTAGCAAACTTCACCACTTCCACACCCTTCACAGCGGGAATCTTCGCATTCGCCGGCACAACTATCTTCTCAAAACCCAAACGGTGCGCTTCTTTAATCCTCAAATCCAAAGAACTCACCGTGCGAATTTCCCCGGAAAGCCCAAGCTCACCCATAACGATGCTGCGAGGCGGCAGACTTATGTTCAAAGCATTGCTCACCACAGCGAGAGCGAGAGATAAATCTATACCGGGATCGTCAAGCCTTAGACCGCCTACCACGGAAACAAAAACATCAGAATTGCCGGTTTGGATTTTTGCAAAACGCTCCAAAAGCGCAAGTATAATTGTCAGCTTTTTTGCCTCTACCCCAGCGGAAACTCTTTGCGGAATAGCATAGCTCGTTTTGCCAACCAATGCTTGAATTTCAAAAAGCAATGCACGGCTTCCCTCAATGGTGCAACTGACCACGCTGCCGGGCGAAAGCTCTGCGCTTTCTTGCAGAAATACTCTGGAAGGATTTTGCACGGGTATAAGCCCAAGCGAGGTCATCTCAAAAACGCCGATTTCATCCGTTGCGCCAAAACGATTTTTCACAGTCCTTAAAATTCTGTATTGCCCTTTTTTATCGCCCTCAAAATATGCAACCGTATCAACCATGTGTTCCAAAATTCTGGGGCCTGCTATTTGCCCGTCTTTTGTCACATGCCCGATTAGCATGGTAACCGTGCCACTGTTCTTGGCATAAACCATAAGCTTCAAAGCACACTCTCGGAGTTGCGAAACACTGCCGGGTGTGCCGGGTAACTCCTCGCTATACATTGTTTGAATGGAGTCTATAACCATCACCTGTGGCTTTATTTGCTCTGCGCATTCCAAAATTTTGTTGAGCGAGGTCTCGCAAAACAAAAGCATATCGCCACCAGCCGCACCTAGCCGCTCTGCCCTTAACTTGACCTGCGCCGCGCTCTCCTCCCCGCTTACATAAAGGCATTTATAACCCGCTGCCGCCATTGTGGAGAGAGTTTGCAAAACAAGCGTTGATTTTCCAATGCCGGGGTCACCGCCTATCAAAACCAAGGAACCCGGTGCCATTCCGCCACCTAGCGTTCTGTCAAATTCCAGATTTGCCGTGGATAGGCGTTTTGCATGTTCGGTGGGTACCTGAGATATGGGCGTGGGTTTGGAACCGGTATCCTGCGACATGGATTTTGCTCCGATGCCTCTGTTGCTCTCAACCTCCTGTTCAAAAAGCGAACTCCACGCACCGCATTCGGGGCATTTGCCCGCCCATTTGGAAAATTTCTCCCCGCATTCACGGCAAATGTACTGAATATTGCTTTTTTTGGGAGGCATTCGGGGAATATAGCAAGTTATGGCTAATTCAATTTACTACATTCCATCAATTATGAGTCGAGCAAACAATACCATTGGAAGAGCAATCGTTTTCATTACGCTGGGTTTAATATTCGGCGGAATTTTGGGCGAGAGCCTCGGTTGGCTCTTTGGACATATAGGAACGCTTATGAATGCGGGCGGCGAAGATAACGTTGTGCGCAATTTCTTCCTGAGAGCTTGGGAACTGAAAATGGGGTACCTAGACGATGACAGTCCCCTGTTAATAGATCTGTATATGCTGAAATTCAATTTGGGCTTCACACTAAGGCTCAATATTGTAAGTATCATAGGCGTGGTAGTAGCCTTGTATATGATGAAGTGGTCGGGAAGCAGATGAACCTTGAACAGGTAAAAAAAGATATTGAAAGCAGTTCCGCAGTGGCAGTAGCGGAGCGGGCTTTTGAAAAAATTGAAGAAACAAAGGAATTGAACGCTTATTTATCCGTTTGCAAAGAAAGGGCTTTAAAGCAAGCAATAGCAGCAGATGAACGTCGCAAAAACGGAAAAAGCCTTTCTGTTTTAGACGGTGTTCCTATAGCGGTTAAAGACAATATGTGCATAGAAGGCACAAAAACAACCTGTGCTTCTAAAATTTTGGAAAATTTTGTTTCGCCATACACTGCCACAGCCGTGGCAAAACTGGAGGCTGCCGGAGCCGTTGTTGTAGGCAAAACAAATATGGATGAATTCGCAATGGGTTCTTCCAATGAAACCTCCTATTTCGGAAAAGTTATCAACCCTCGTGCAAAAGACCGTGTTCCGGGCGGTTCCTCCGGTGGCAGCGCAGTTGCAGTTGCAAGCGAAACTGTAGCTTTGGCTCTAGGCTCCGATACCGGCGGCTCCATTCGCCAACCAGCCGCATGCACAGGTACGGTTGGCATTAAACCCACCTATGGCAGAGTTTCACGCTATGGCTTGATTGCCTACGCCAGCAGCTTAGACCAAATCGGAGCATTTTCAAGCAGTGTTAAAGACCTAGCTCCGGTTTTGGATTTTATGTGCGGTCAAGACCCAAACGACAACACCACAAGTTCGCAACCCGCAGCAAATTTCGGCGAACATATCGGCAAAGGCATTAAGGGCAAAGTAATCGGCTTGCCAAAAGAATATTATGCAGAGGGTTTGGACCCCAAATGCAAAGAGGTAATAGAGGCGGCTTTGGGCAAACTTGAAAAAGAGGGAGCAATTTTAAAAGAAGTTTCGCTCCCGTCAATTCGTTATGCCATTGAAAGTTATTATATACTCGCTCCAGCCGAGGCCTCCAGCAATCTTTCGCGCTTTGACGGTATTCGCTACACGCACAGGAGCAAAGAGGCAAAAAATTTAGCGGATACATTTTCGATGTCCAGAGGCGAGGGTTTTGGGAGCGAGGTAAAACTTCGCATACTGCTCGGAAATTATGTTTTGAGTTCCGGTTTTTACGATGCTTATTATGTGCAAGCGCAAAAGGTTCGCCGCATAATAACGGAAGATTTTAACAAAGCTTTTTCCATTTGCGACGTTATCGCAAGCCCAGCGATGCCGGGCCTTCCGCAGTTGCTGGGTGCATGTGAAAACGACCATTTGAGCATGGTGCTTTCCGATCTTTACACGGTAAGCGTTAATCTGGCGGATTTGCCGGGCTTGGTTCAGCCGTGCGGCAATCTGGATGGTATTCCCGTTGGTTTGCAGTGGATTGGGAAGCCTTACGACGAGGCTTCTCTGCTCGGCATCGGCGATGCTTTTGAAGATATACTTACTATATTCTAGCTTACCACGTCATGAAAATTTGGATAGCAGGCTCTAAAGGTATGCTTGGGCAAGATTTATGCGCCCTTGCAAGATATTCCTTTGAAATTTTTGAAAGCGATAGGGAAGTCGATATAACGGACGAAATCGCTGTTTCAAGCTGCATTTCCGCAAATAAGCCGGATATTATAGTTAACTGTGCCGCCTACACAGCCGTTGATAACGCAGAAACGGAAACAGAGCTTAACCACAAATTGAATGCCGCAGGCCCCGAAGTTCTTGGCAAATGTTCCGCAAAAAAC
The DNA here is from genome assembly GCA_001462245.1 of Candidatus Fibrimonas termitidis. GTDB lineage: Bacteria > Fibrobacterota > Fibrobacteria > Fibrobacterales > Fibrobacteraceae > Fibrimonas > Fibrimonas termitidis. The sequence continues at coordinate 14,791 of LIUG01000174.1, read as the reverse complement.
GGAATTGGCTTAATACACATTTCAACGGATTATGTCTTAAGCGGGGTGGCTCCCACCCCCCTAACGGAAGAGGCTCCCATAAAACCGATAAACGCCTACGGCATGGCAAAGGCTGAGGGGGAAGCTCTGTTAGCAAAAGCAAACCACAATCACTGGATAATTCGCACAGCTTGGCTTTACGGCATTAAAGGCAAAAATTTTGTCAAATCCATGCTAAACCTGATGCGGACAAAGGAGCAAATTTCCGTTGTGAGCGACCAGCTCGGAAACCCGACTTGGACTCACGATTTGGCTATGGCCATACTTAAAATTGCGGAAAACCCCAAACTGCCCGGCATTTATCATTTCACGGGCGATGGCATTGCAAGCTGGCATGAATTCGCAAAGGAAATTCAAAAACAAGCTCTGGAGAAAAAACTCCTGAAACACGAAATCCCCATTTTACCCATATCCAGTTCGGAATGGAAAAGCCCCGCTAAACGGCCTTTGTGGTCTGCTCTGGATAAAACAAAAATTAGAGAAAATTTTGAAGTACAAGTTCCGGCATGGCAGAGCTCGCTCTCTAAATATCTGGATATTGAAAAATGAAAAATTTCTGTAATGTAATTCCCGAATTTTGTTTGCCTATAGTTCAAGAAAAAATATTGCAATTATATGAAAACTTGGAAAAACAAGGTTTGCTCCCGAAGGATATAAATTTAGGGCTGAGTAGTTTTAACGCAAAAAACAATAACCTGTTTTTTGTAGCATTCAATAAAGACACCGAGCATAGTCTGCGAAATTTGATGAGCGAAATAGATGCTAAAACAAATCGGGTTATTATTATTCCAAACGGCGAAGAAAATTATTTTGACTTTGCAATTGAATACAATATATGCAATATAATACATATAACAAAATTAAACGAAACCATGTTGCTGGGAATTTTGAAAGGCTTTCTGAAAAGAAATTTTGATTTTGAGTCTTTCTTTAAACCGAATGAAAATATTTTTGATAAGTCCTACTCTCTTTCCGGCGATATAAGCATGCTCAGATTGGTAGAACATACATTTACGGATTTTATAAACAGAATTGAAAATGAAATGAGAAATATGTTTATAATAAATTGCCACGAATTGGTCACAAATGCGATTGCTTACGGAGTTTTAGGGATAACGGCCTATGTTCGCGATAAAAAAGATTATGGTGTTATAAACTACACAAACATATACATTCCGCCGAATAAAGAGGTGAAAGTCCGTTTGATGATGAACAAAAGCTTATACGGAATATCCGTGAGAGATTTTGGCGGCCTTTTAACCATGCAGAGAATTTTGGAACGCATAAGGCGGCAAAGCATAGTGGAAGGAGAGACCATTCCGCAGGGAATAGAAGATTACACAGGGCGCGGCCTTGCAATTTTGAGCCACCACGGGCTTCTGCTTTTTTCCATAAAACCCGGCGAATTCACCGAGGTTTCTCTGATTAGCCGCATGGAAGCCGTTTTCGAAAGAAAGCCTATTTCAATTTTGGCAACGGAATTGTGAGCATCCTTAAATTATGCCGTGTTTGGAATGCTCTATTTGCGGCAGGTGTGTGCATTTATTCTTTTTTGATTGTAAAGAATAATTTCGATCTGAGTTATTGCGATATTGCTCTGCTCTCGCTCGGGGTGTTTTTTTTGCTCGCTTTTGCCAACGCCCATAACGATATAATAGATTTTGAAATAGATAAAATCAACCGCCCCAAACGACCTTTGCCCAGCGGAGAGATAAGTTTGAGAATTGCTCGCATCACGGCATTTGCCGGGCTTTTTTTGGCAATAATTCTCGGCTTTATTTCCGGTTTTGAATTCGCATTGTTATTTGCCGCTATTGGCACGCTTTGTTTTGCATACAATAAATTTTTAAAAGGCTTGCCCTTGATTGGAAATTTAGCTGTGGCATTGCTAACCACAACGCCGATAATTATTCCAATGCTTAAATTCGGATTGCCCCAGCCGGAACTTTTGAACCTTGCATTCTTCGCTTTTATGCTAACCTTTGCGAGGGAGATAACGAAAGACATAGAAGATATGGAAGGTGACAAAGCCCTTGGCTTAAAGACCTTTCCTGTGTTGCTCGGAGCGAACATCTCTTTTACGCTTGTGATTATATGCGAATTTCAATGCCTTGCTATGCTTGCCTTGTTCAAATTACCCGTGGTTTTTGCAGTTTTGCCCTGCCTGTTTTTATCCGCTGTTTTCGCATACCTAAAAAAATGGAGGCTTTCGCAAACAATGATTAAAATTGCCATGCCGGCAGGGCTTGTGGTTTTCTCACTGTAATCCCAAAGGAATGTTGTGGGGTGGAAGAATTTCTAGATTTATTTACCCTAATGAAACTGCAGAATATAGGTTCTCCTAAGGATATAAGGAAAGCCAGCGTCAAAGAGCTAGAAACTCTAGCCGAAGAGATTAGAGCCGTTATACTGCGGCAGGTCTCCGAGCATGGCGGACACTTGTCCTCCAGCTTGGGAACCGTTGAGCTTGCCATAGCTTTGCACTATGTTTATGATACCCCGAATGATATTCTGATTTGGGATGTTGGCCACCAAGCTTATGCTCATAAGTTGCTTACGGGCCGTTATGAAAAATTTTCAACAATGCGGCAACGAGGCGGAATTTCCGGCTTTCCCAAAAGGAGCGAGAGCATTTACGATGCTTTTGGAGTTGGCCATGCAAGCACTTCTCTTTCCGCAGGGCTTGGCTTTGCCGTTGCACGAGACTTCGCTCAAAAAAACAATCAGGTTGTAGCTGTTATAGGCGATGGCTCAATGACCGGCGGCATGGTTTTTGAGGCATTGAACAATTCAAGGCAAACAAAAAAGAATTTCACAATTATCTTAAACGACAACAAAATGAGCATAAGCCCAAGCGTTGGTGCTCTTTCAAAATATTTGAGCAAGTTATCTGTTAAGCACAATAGCTCTTTAGAAGAGTTCGGTAAATTTTTGCGCTCAATTCCGGAGCATATAGGCGGCAAAATCCGTGACATTATGGAGAGCGGAAAACTCGCTTTGGAAAATATGGCTAATCCGGGGCAGTTTTTCAGAGATTTGAATGTGCGTTATTTTGGGCCTTTTGACGGACACAATATACAGGAACTTATAGAAACCTTTAATTCCATAAAGGAATTGCCCGAAGTTTGCCTTATTCATATTTTAACGCAAAAAGGCAAAGGTTATGACCTTGCCACCACAAACCCGACAAAATGGCACGGTTCAGACCCTTTCCATATAGAAGACGGTTCGGTAATCATAGAGAAGCCCCGCCCCACCCTAACCTCAATTTTCGGAAAAACCCTGCTTACCCTTGCCAAGCAAAACAAAAAAATAATAGGCATTTCCGCCGCCATGCTGGACGGCTGCGGGTTGAATATTTTAAAAGAAGATCCGGAAATCGCAGACAGAATTTTTGATGTTGGCATAGCAGAAGAACACGCAGTGACATTCGCCGCAGGTCTTGCCTGTGAGGGCTTCACCCCTGTTGTCGCAATTTATTCCACCTTCCTGCAAAGAGCCTACGACCAGATTATACACGATGTAGCCTTGCAAAATTTGCCGGTCGTTTTTATTTTAGACAGAGCAGGCTTGGTAGGTTCAGATGGGCCAACGCACCATGGAACATTGGATTTGTCTTATTTACGCACAATACCGAATATGGTAATCATGGCACCTTCAGATGAAAACGAAATGCGCAATATGATTTACACGGCAACCCAATATAAAAACGGGCCTATAGCGGTTCGCTATCCAAGGGCGGTCACCTACACAAACGATATTCGCACGGAATTTTCGGCACTCTCTATCGGCAAATTCCGCACGGTTAGCAGGGGCAGCAAAGTTTTGCTGATTGGCGTTGGTTTTTTGCTCTCCAAATGTTTGGATGCCGCAGGTGTTTTGGAGAAAAAGGGCATAAAGCCCACAATAATAGATGCTCGTTTTGTAAAGCCCCTTGATGTTGAGAGCTACAAAGAACTTTTCAAGGAGCACCAGATTGTTGCAACGGTGGAAGACAATTCCATAACGGGCGGTTTTGGTTCTGCGATTGCGGAAATTTTGGCAGAGATGAAACGTCCGCCTCGCTTGGTTCGCATTGGTCTTCCGGATTCTTTTGTGGGGCAAGGGGAAATCGATGAGTTAAGGGAAGAATTCGGACTTGACGGCAACGGAATTTCCGGCAGAATTTTAGCGGTGATTTAACAAAAACTAAAAAACCACCTTCAAAATAAACCCCGCTACGAGTCCTATTCCTGCTGCGCTTGCCAGCCATGCTAGGGGGGGCTTGCTCTTTTTCCAAATGGGTGAAGCGGGTAAAGGTATTTCCTTGCGCACGGAACGGAGCCACGAACTCAGCGGATGCGAAAGGTCGCGCGGCAAACCGTTCATGATTGTGTCCAATTCCATTAAACAAATATATGCGGAATTCGCTCTTCTGGCGGGGTCTTTTGCCAGCATTCTGCATACCAAGCGGCGAATTTCGCCGGGGACGGTTTCCGGAAAATCTATGGATGATATGTTTTTGCTCAGAATATTTTTTGATGTTTTTTCGGCGTTTTCCTCTTTAAAGGGATGCTTGCCGGTTAGCATTTCAAATGCTATTATACCAAGACTGAATAAATCCGAAAGCTCGGTGGTGCTCTCCCCTCTAACCTGCTCGGGACTCATATAGGCCGCTGTGCCGAGAATGGTTCCGGGGAGTGTCATTTCCTGATTTTCAACACGGGCAATTCCAAAATCAAGGAGCTTGGTTTGCCCCGCAAAATCTACCATTATGTTTCCGGGCTTTAAATCTCTGTGCACAAAACGCCTTGTGTGAACATGCACCAATGCGCTCAAACAATCCCACAACACGGAACAAACAACCCAAACAGGCAGCTTAGGCACCTTGTCCAAAATTTGTTTAAGGCTCCATCCGTTTATAAATTCCATGGACAAATTGAGCTGCCCCTTTTCCATCCAGTAACCGTAAACCTGAACGATGTTAGGGTGGTTCATCGCAGCCAGAACCTGAACCTCTCTATTGAACCTCTGCACAAGGTCTTCAATGCCACGGAGTGCAAGCTGCATACGCTTAACCACCAACATTCTATCAAGCGATGGGTCATGGCAAAGCCAAATTTCGCCCATAGAGCCTTGCCCAATGCAATCTTGCACTGAGTATTGGCCTATTTTTTCGGGTGCTTTGGATTTTTTCATTCAGCTAATCTGACAAGCATCAGCAAGAAAAGCAGTTCGCTATCATTTCCGTTCGGTAAAATTTCGCAAAGAGAATGTTCGCCGTTTACCAAAATATGGGTTTCATCCGTGCCGCAGATTTTTAGAATTTCCATGAGATAGCTTACATTAACCCCTAGATGCAAAGGCTCGCTGCTTTCCGGGTTTTCGTAAATACACGCTATTTTTTCTCTGGTGCGTCTGGAGCCTACAGCGGAAATTCTCATTGTGGAATCTTGAACGGTGAGCCTCGCATTGTGGGTCGCTTTGTCTGCGGAAACATTTACCCTGTGCAGAACGTCCAGCATTTCTGCCGTATTGAATTTAATTGAAATGGGCAAGCTTTTTGGGATAACAGGTCGCCATGCGGGGTATGGGCCTTCCAATAATTTTGCAACAACGGATACATTCGGGGTTTCAAATTTCAAATGTGTCTCTGAGAAACCCATTGAAATTGCGGACTCGGTATCCCCAACGGCTGCCGTAGCGGAAAGCAAGGCTTGGACTGCACGCGGCGGAACTATTGAAGAACGGGAAAGCGAAAATGTTTCTCCTTCTTCCGGTTGAATATATATCCTTGAAAGGCGGTGGCTATCTGTGCCAACGGAAACCAATTTGGCTTCTTCCGCTTCCAGCAAAAGGCCTGTGAGTGAAGGGCGGTTATCACTGCTTTTGCTTGCGGCAAAAGCGACCTTTGAAAGCAAGAGGCTAAGAGCCGGAACTTTGAGCGTTACGTGATTATCCGGTTCTATTTCGGGAGTTTTGATAAAATCTTCAGGGCTTCTGCCGGTGAGGTCGGAATCCCGTTCTTCGCCCCATGAAACGATTAGGTTTAAACCGTTTGCGGAAACCGTCAACTCACCGTCCGGAGCGTTGGACACGGTATCGGCAAAGTCTGTCGCAGAGACGGCTATTTCTCCGTTTTCCTCTCCTTCAACTTGAATATTTAAGCAAAGCCCAAGGCCTGTTAAATCGTTTGCCGTTATTTCAAGGTTGTTTTCCTTTAAGCGGAGCAGAAAACAACCTGCTATTGCGATGGCTGGCTTTGCCGGCACAACCAGCTTGGCGGCGGAAAGCGCCGGGGATAGAACCGATTTTTGAGCGAGAAATTTCATAGGAGGTAATATAGTAAGTAAAAATCAGTTTCCGCCCAATCTTATGGCATATGTAGCTATGACTATAACCACTGCGGCAATAGCGATGGCTATCAAAACCCCGTTGTTCGCCTTAACCGGACGGTGCAGGTTCTCAATCTTTTCCCTGCGTGCCTTTGCTCTACGTTCTTTGCGACTCATAAAAACTCCGTTTTTTGGGTAGTAATATAGTAATTCCGCTTTTTTCTATATTATTTTTAATAAAAGAGTTCTCAAAAGAGGTTTTGCCACATGAGATTACAAGAAGTTGAACAGCCGGAGCAATTCGGCAGATACTATGCGGAAAACAATCTTCAAAGCACAGAAGCAAGAATAGATAATCTCACGAAGACAATGAAGGTTAGGGCCACGCGCTGGGAAGAAGAGCCGACTAAAGAAGAAATTTTGGCCGGACTTGAAGAGTCCGCTTTGCTTGGCAATTGGAAGGCTTCATGGTAGATAAGTCACCAAAAGAAGAAGCCAACGGTATAGGTAAAATTGAAAAAAGCAGCTATTTTGCCCATTCCATAAGAAAGATTGAGCAAATGATACGAGAAAAGCTGAATAAGCACTATCGCATCATAACCCATGTGTCAAAGTCAGCCACGAAAGCCAGCATACGCTATTTTGACCAGTGCTGCGAAATACATCTTCCCGCCGAATGCGAGGAAATGGATGATGAGAAAATCAGGCTTACTTTAGCTCATGAGCTGGGGCATCTTGTTTACAGCATTGGAAGGCTTAAAAACCCTGAAATTCTTGATAATATGCCAACCTCCAACGATGAAGAGCAATACGCTTGGGAGTTCGCTTTTTATTTGGTGAAAACAAAAAGCGATGAGCATAGAAGCAATATCCGGCAAAATAAATTTATTTATGAAGATTATAAGTTAAAGGGAATGCTTTCTGCCATTTTAAAAGAAAAAGCCAAACCGGAAGTTTACGATTCCATAGCAAAGTCTTTGGGGTTTGACAAATTCAAGGCGTAAGCCGCCCCACAAGCACTCTAGTTCCGAACGCAGCGGAGGGGATAATCATATAAACCTCTGATGGCTTTCAATGAGCGTGCTTTCAGGATTTTCGTTTCTTTCTTCATTTGTTAAATCGTATTTTTCCTTAATCCTTTTGCCGATTTGCATATTGACGGGGTGGAGTTTATGCTCTTCAACAAGCCTCAGATACTTATGCATTAGAGTTTTGTCGTTTTGGATAAGCAAAAAAATTTTGTCCGTTATGGACTTGTTCATTTGGCTTATGACTTCATCTGCAAATTCTGTTACATCGCTAGACATATGAATCTCCTTTTTCCCGGCTCTCGTTTACCCCGCCAAATCTTGGGAATACAGACTTGGCAGGTTCGCACCACCATGGCGCAATTTTTTGTTCTCACTGGTCCTTCAAGCAACGAACACTAAACAGGCTCGACTTAGGGTTATTGTCCCAGTAGGCGTCTCCGTAGCTGTAGGACATGCTCCGGGTGTAGGCGTTGATGCTATTGTATTCAATGGAAGTCCACCAATTGCCGAAGTAGCCGGCAAAGCCGAAGGTGCCACCCGAGCTACCACCGCCGCCCGGTCGAGCCGAAAAACCATACTCGTCTATACCATTGCCAGAGTTGTTCCATCCGCTTGTTGCTTTTAATTTTTTCCCTTCAGTGCTAGCACCGCCAATATAAGCCGTCATCATATTCCAATCCTCTTGGCTTGGAATATGCCAGCCAGAAGGGCAAATACCACGATGAGGACTGTTTATTTGGCTTGAGCAAGTGCTTGCATCACAGTTAGATGCAATATTCATAGCTGTTGGCCAATTGTACAACCTGCCGTAAGTTGTGCAGTAGCCTTGACCGTCGCCACCGGTATTGTCGCCATAGCATTTGCTGCCGACGGCGTTGTAATTCAAATTCTCTGCCATCCATGTTTGAGTACCTATGGCTACAGTCTTGTAGGTTTGGCCGCTGTAAGTTAAGGAACCGTATGAACCGCTATAGCCAACAGAGGAACTGGAGACAAAGGAACTACTGCTTGGCGGTGTAGCAGATGAACTAGAGATAGATGAACTGCTACTTGGAGCAAGGGGCTCAGTTGTCGCAGAAGCATAGTCGTCTGATTGGGAACCTGTCCCTGCGGCAATTTTGTAGTAGTATGTTGTACTTGCCGATAGGCCTATGTCTGTGTATGAGGTAGTTGTAGAAATGCCGACTTGGTTGTAACTGCCGTAAACAGTTGTACTGCGATAAATGTAGTATACATAAGTACCTGTGACAGATCCCCAGCTTACAGTGATGCTCGTTCCGCTAGCCGTTGCAGTTATAAACTTTGTTGTTACGGAAGCATAGCCTGATTGATTGCCTATCCCTATGCTGTTATAGGCGGCAACCTTGTAATAGTATGTTGTGTTTATCGATAGGCCTATGTCTGTGTATGAGGTAGTTGCGGAATTGCCAACTTGGGTGTAAGTGCCGTCAGCAGTTGTACTACGATAAATGTAATACCCAGTAGCACCTGTTACAGAACCCCAGCTTACAGTGATGCTGTTCGCAGAATTAGCTATAGCGGTTACGCCCGGTGCATTCAACCTTGTTGTTGCAGAAACATAGCCTGATTGATCGCCTGTCCCTCCGCTGTTATAGGCGGCAATTTTGTAGTAGTATGTTGTACTTGCCGATAGGTCTGTGTCTGTGTATGAGGTAGTTGCAGAATTGCCAACTTGGGCGTAAGTGCCGTCAGCAGTTGTACTGCGGTAAATGTAGTACCCGCTGGCACCTGTTACAGAACCCCAGCTTACAGTGATGCTGTTCGCAGAATTAGCTGTAGCGGTTACGCCAATTGGTACATCCGGAATTGTTGTCGCAGAAGCATAGCTTGACTGAGCACCTTCTCCGTAACTGTTATAAGCAGCCACCTTGTAGTAGTATGTTGTGCCCGGCAAGAGGGAGTTGTCTATGTATGAGGTTGTTGTAGAAAAATAAATCAAAACGTAAGGACCGGCAACTGCTGTGCTACGGTAAATGCCATAATCGGTGGCATTTGGGACTGACAGCCAGTTAACAGTGATTGTGCCCTCGGAATTAAAGGTTGCAATTACTGACGCCGGAGGGTTTGGCAGAGTTTCCTCTGATGAAGATGACGACTGTATTTGCCGCAAGGTTATCTCCTGCACCGGGGTGCTCCATCTCCCCGTCTCAGGAAAAAACGCATATGAGGTATCCAAATATCCCTCTGCCGAAACAGTTATTGTCCAATTCCCGGAAATCTGTTTCTCCAACAACGAGCCAGAGTTCTCATTAGCAAACCCCACATCAATATTCAACCCCCCGCCGCTATGAGCAAAGCGGGTTGTAAAAGCACTCCCATTTACTCCCTTCACCGACAGCAAATAAACACCCATAGCAAGATTAGGGTGTTCACCGCTGCCACGCAGCACCTGCTTCCCATTCAGCGAGTACAAAGCAATATCTGCGCTTCTGAACTGCCGGGACAATTCCAATGATATTTTTCCTCGGGAGCTATATATTGTCACCGGATTTGGCGTTTTGCCCGGCCTAGCCAAAAGAGGCTCTCCTTCAACGATAATGCGCAAGGTATCCGTATAACCCGCCCTCACTATTTCTTCAAACCTTTTGCTGCCGTCAAGCCGTGCCGTAGCAACGGCATCAACGTTAACTACAAACGGCACAAATGCCGTATCCTTGTCTTGCGCAAATACGCTTATCGCAAAAGCCGACGCAAGGAACATGGTTTTAACCATTATCCTGAACTTGTTCATAACGAACCTCTTTGTTTAGGGGAAAATCTTGGACTTATTTGTAATAAGAATGTAAATTTGTATACATGCGTTTTGATGACATTGTTAACTTTTATGTCATAAGTGCCAGGCACAGCCCGCACCGCAAGCTCCTGTGTTTGGGGTATTGTACATCATCATACGTTTAAATGTAGAAAAAATTTCCGTGCCTGTCAAGGCATTGTTAGGAAATTTTCAACAGCCGCAGGCTGGCCCCGCAGGGGTGAGCGAGGCTCTGGCCGAGTGAATAAAAAATTTCCGTGCCTGTCAAGGCATTTCAGCGTTTTCTATATTTACCCCTAGCACGGGGGTGCTTTGGTTTCGACAGGATTCCAGACGCGCTAGTTGCATGCCGAGGTGGGCTGGCCTCGTAAAAAGCCTAAAAAACATAAGTGCCAACGAAGAGTACGCACTCGCTGCTTAATCAATAGCAACGCCGAACCTTTTCCCGCTCCTGCCGGGAGAGCAATTCGGACGCAATGCGGGATAGGGTTTTGCGCTTGCCCGAACGCAAAACTTGAACCTCACGGGCTAGCTCTTGTTCTGCGCCAACCTTTATGGGCGTTTTCAAAAGCGAAACTTTAAATGCAAAGGAAACGCATGTATGAGCGAACGCAGAAGGAATCTTGGACAGGGGTTCGACTCCCCTCACCTCCATTTACTATATTTCTCCTATGCAAAATTGGCATAAAGATAAAGACGATGAAGAACCGGAACATGAAGAGCAAAACCTTGGCAAGAAAAAATTGTTATGGATTCTCATTTTCGGATTGCCGGTAATTTTAGGATTTGTGGCCGTTAAAATTGTTTGGGAAAGTCTGGTACCTACGCTTCCCTCTTTTGAAAAACTTGAAACCATAGAACCACGGCTTATAACGAAAATTTATGATAAGGATTCGATTTTGGTTCATGAATTTTATGTTGAAAAGCGAATATGGACCCCTATAGACAGCATCCCGGAGATGGTAAAAAACGCAGTTATAGCAACGGAAGACCGCAAATTCTGGAGGCATTGGGGAATGAACCCGCTGGCCATCCCAAGCGCTGTAGTGGAGAGTTTTAGAACGGGCAATAGAATGAGAGGGGCAAGCTCCTTAACCCAGCAGTTGTCAAAACTTTTGTTTTTAACCCCGGAACGTTCAATTACCCGCAAAATACGGGAAGTGATGACCGCCATTCGCATAGAGAAAACCTATACCAAAGAGGAGATTCTTGAGTTTTATTTGAATGAGGTTTATTTGGCAGGCGGAAATTATGGGTTCCAGTCTGCGGGGCAGTTTTATTTTGGCCGCCCTCTTGATTCTTTGAGCATTCCGGAAGTTGCCGTGCTCGCAGGAATGCTTCAGCGTCCCGAAGCTTACCGCCCTGATCGCAAACCCGAAGCCGCTCTTGCCCGCAGAAACACTGTTCTGTTCGCAATGATGGATGCAGGTTATATTTCAAGGGCAGATTATGAGGGTTACATAAAAACACCGTTAAAAACCGAGGAGAGAATAACGCTGGCAGTAGCACCCTATTACATGGAAGAAATTCGCAAATATCTGGAAAATAAATACGGCGAAAACTCGCTGTATTCGGACGGCATTTCCGTTTATAGCACCATAGATCCCAGTGCCCAAGCAATAGTTGAAAAAGCCGCTTTGGAACAATTGGAAAAAGTTAATAAAAAGCTTCGTTTGCGTGCTGTTTACAAATTCGGGCTTTCAAAAAAATACAATATGCCTATAGATTCCGTGTTGAAACACTTTGATTCCGTTTATGCGGATTTTTCCGCAAACTATTTGGCAAAAGACACGGCAAAGAAAATCTATCCCGATACCTCTCGCTATCGTCCGCCACAGGTTGGTGTAATTCTTATAGAAAACGAAACCGGCGCAATCAGAGCCATGGTTGGCGGAAAGAATTTTGACGACAGCAAATGGAATAGAGCGGTGCAAACATTGAGGCAGCCCGGTTCCTCATTTAAACCCTTTGTTTATGCAACCGCTATGGATAACGGAGCTTCCACTTGCGATTCTGTAAATGATGCCCCGATAACAATTCCGGACCCTATGGATACATCAAAATTCTGGCGGCCGGGCAATTATTCAAAGGAATTCAAAGGAATGATGGCTTATCGCAGAGCCTTAGCGCTTTCGCAAAATTTGCCGGCAATTCAGGTTGGTATGAAATACGGGTTGAAAAACGTTGTGGAATACGCTCGCAAGTTCGGGGTAAAAAAAGCACCTTTACAAGCAGTGCCCAGCCTTGCTCTTGGCTCAGTCGGCGCAACGCTCATGGAAATGACAAGTGCTTATACGGTTTTTCCAAACGGCGGGAACAGAATAGAGCCTTATTATATAGAAGCCATAGTCGGAAAAAACGGCGAGGTAATAGAAAAGAACTACAAGGTTGAGCATGAGGTTTTGAAAAAACCGGCTGCATACCTGATGGTTTCAATGCTGCAAACCGTTAATACGGGCGGAACTGCGGCAAAGGTTTGGGCAAGCGGTTTTCACCACCCGAGCGGCGGAAAAACCGGAACCACAAACGATTACACAGATGCTTGGTATATTGGATTTACCAAGCAGTACACAATGGGCGTGTGGATTGGAACGGATGATTTTGTTCCCATGGGGCCTGGGCATACAGGCACGGAAGATGCTCTTCCGGTGTGGCTGAATTCAATGCCGGAAATCCACAAAGATTTGCCGATGCTTCAATTCCCTGTGCCCGGCGGAGTTGTTTCAAAGAAGGTATGCAACTATACAGGAAAGATTGCCGGTTCATATTGCAATATCAGTTCATTCTGCCTTTACACAGCAGGGCATGCGGTAACGGAAGAATGCAATGGAATTCATTTTGAGCAACCGAAAGAAAGCGCGGCAACCATATTCGGCAATACTTCTTCTGCAAAACCCAAAGACAGCAAAAGACAAGTATTCTGATGTTGAACCACGATTACACCCTTGATTTTGGCGATAAACTTCTAGCCTTTATCCGCTATGTTTTTAAAAACCATGCGGAATTCAGGCATTCTTGCCTTGGGCTTTACGCAAAATTTTCACCGATATGGGGGGGGGGACTCCAGTCCGCAAAGCAAATTGTAAATTTTTCCGATAACAGCCAACCCATAACTTTATGCTCTCCGATAGTTTTAGCCGCAGGGGCAAACAAAAACGGCAAGGGCATAAATGCCTACGCAAATCTCGGACTAGGCGGAATAACAGTCGGAACTGCGACGAGAAATTTCAGAATTGGAAATACCCGCAGGCCCAGAGTTGGCTTGGACGAATTCAACCGCCTTATCTACAATTCAATGGGTTTGAACAATGATGGAATAGAAAAAATTTCCGCTAGAGTTGAAAAACAAATAGGCAAAGCACGCAAAAATAATTTTGCCGTTGGGATTTCCGTAGCGGAAACTCCCGGAATAGCAGAAGAAAAGCGTTTGCAAGATTTGCTGGAAACTTTTTCAATAGCTTATGAAGCCGCAGATTACTTAGAGGTGAATGTGAGTTGCCCGAACACCGGCGAAGACCGTTTGGATTTGGACACAGCATTTATGGCGCAAGCATTTGGTTCTATTGAAAGTTTTAGAAAGACCGCTTCTTGCCGCAAAGCGGTTTACGCAAAATTAAGCCCGGATTTAACCGATAAGCAAATGCTTTCCCTTTTGGAATTGCTCTCTCAATTCGGGGTGAACGGGGTTATTTTAGGGAACACACACCCGAGCGAAAAACTTTTTTATTCTCTGCCTGTTTTAAACGACAAAGGAACCAGCGGTGGCATTTCCGGGCGCCCCCTCTACGAAAATACCTTTGGAAAAATCTCTCTTGCAAAAAAGCATTTCCCCAACCTTTCCGTTGTAGCTTGCGGCGGAATTGACCACGGCTTAAAGGTGCGTGATTTGCTGAACGAGGGCGCGGATTTTGTTCAGATTTATTCCGTGTTCGCTTTCAGGTGGATGGCGGGGCAAAAAATGATGAAGGAATTACTATGCCCTTCAAATTTATAATCATCATTTTATTTTTTCTTTCCGTTTCGTATGCTGATTTTCTCTCTTTGGATATAGTGGAAGAGGAGGAGCCGCCGCCTAATTTTGTTTACGGTATAAACAGTTCCGGAAGAATTTTTGCAGGCGGCATAGATTACTTTGGCGGGTTGAATGCGCACTTACGTGTGAATAAAAATTGGGCTATTGGTACAAAGGCGGAGATGAATTTTTCAAGGGAAGGTTTTTTAGCCGGTGCTTTTGGGCATTATTTGCCAACAGGGGAGTTGTTTAAAGATGGAGCGGAGAATTTTGCGCATTTGGGTTTGGATTACATAAAAATAGGCGATCTAAGCTCGCCTTTATTTTCCATTGGATATGGGCGGGATATGCTGCCTTGGAAAAAATCGCCCTTTGGCTTTAGAGTACTAGGCAAGTTGGAATACGCTCCTGTTAAACATATCTTTTCACGTAAAAACGAAGGGGTTTTCGGAATAGATATGATAAAATCTGCAAATACGGATTTTACGATAGAGATTGGGGTATTTATGTACAAGTAGAAACACTGCTTCACCAGGACTCGAACCTGGAACCAACCGGTTAACAGCCGGTTGCTCTACCATTGAGCTATGAAGCATCAAATCCTCGGCGGCGACCTACTCTC
>LIUG01000173.1 GCA_001462245.1 Candidatus Fibrimonas termitidis | reverse complement strand
TTTAGGTTAACGCTGGTGGGGCGTTGCGGCAACGCCCATTCGCCACTGCGTTTCCGTTAAAATTTCAATATTTGCTGAAGCACTTTCTTTGCGACTGTGTCTGCCAGTTCTTCTATTGTTTTGGGGTGTTCGTAAAAGTATGGGCTTGCCGAGATAATGGTTGCTCCGGCTCTTTTCAGTTTTAGCATATTTTCCAAGTGTATTTCGTTAAAGGGCATTTCTCTGGGGGCAAGGACAAGGGGGCGATTTTCTTTTAAGCATACATCAGCAGCTCTTATCAGCAGGTTGTCGCTTGTGCCGGCAGCTATGCGGCCTATGGTTGCCATTGAACAGGGTAAAATAGCCATGCCAAAGTAATTGGAACTCCCTGTTGCAGGCGGCGCAAAAAAATCATCAATTTTATGGATTTTCTCGCAATTTTGCAAAATAGCTTCGCAATTTTCGTGCTTTAGAACAGCTTCGCCGGTTTTTGTGACAATTAGTTCCACCGCAAAACCACGCTCTTTTGCAAGGTGCAAAAATCGCTCTGCGTATATGGAGCCGGATGCACCGGTTATGCCGAGCAGTAGAGGAGAAGCATTCATTTTTTCTCGCATATTACAATGTGCGCCAAACCGCCGTCCAAAGCCTTTATGCAACGCAGGGTAAAGCCTGCGTTTCTGGCTTTTGCGGCGTATTCTTTTGGGGTTATAAAACTCAAAATGGAGAGAACCAAATAACGATACGCATTGTGTTTGCTGAGCACCATGCCGGCAAAGGGTATCACGAGCGGCGCAATTTTTTTATAAAACAATTTTGGAAAGGTTCTTTCCGGTTTAAAAAATTCAAGAGTTGCAAAATAACCTCCATGTTTCAAAACCCTGAAAGCCTCGCTAAAAGCCGTGTCCAAATCTCGAATATTTCGCATTCCGAAACCGTTCAAAATAATATCAACCGAATTAGCAACAAGCGGAACTTGCGTTGCATCCATCTGGATGAGTTTTAAGCTCAAATCCTTTTTTGCCGCAGCATTTAGCATTTTGCCGGCAAAATCGCCGACCATTGAAAGTTTAGGTTCACCATTATTTTTTTTATAAGCGATGGAAAAATCACCCGTTCCGCCGCATAAATCCAATACTACAGCATTCTCCTTTTTCGGCAATCTTTTGCAACAGGCTTTGCGCCACGCAAAATCGCGGCTTGCAGACATCAAATGGTTAAGCAAATCATAGCGCTTATGAATTTGGTCAAACATCTCTCGAATTGCGGGCATGGGTGGAAGGTAGAAAATAACCGGCGGGTCTGTAATAAAAACATCAGCATTGTATTTCAAAGGTATTTTCTTTGTAAAAAATTGTATTTTTTTGCGAAATTTTGCGGTTTTTCATGTTTTTCCCGAAATTCTTTCTTATATTTTCCTTTGAATTATGCGGGCTTCTACGCTGGAAAAAATTTTGTTCATAATTTTTGATTGCATGGCAAGCGCTATGTGCTTTGCCGTGTTTTTTCCGAAATATATGGATTTTGCAGTTGCTTCCGTCTTAATATGGTTTCTGGTATTTCTGTGCGCAGGGCTTTATCGCCGCTGGCTTTTGGATTCCAGAACTACGCACGTTTTGCATATTCTAAAAACAGTATGCGTTATCTATTGCTTTGCCGTAGCCGTCTTATTTGGCAATAAGCTAAACACAGGCGACTTTTTTTACGGTGTTCAGCACATAACGGGCTACTTTTTTTCTGTTTGGTTCTCGGTTAGCGTTTTCAGGCTTTTGATTTGCAAAATTTTGAGAATTTTTTTAAACAGGGGTTGGGGTGCGGACTGTATTCTTTTATTGGGCTGCACAAACGAAGCACGGGAATATTCGCATCTGTTCCAAAATAATCCGCAACTCGGGAAAAAAGTCATCGGCATTGTTGAAGAAACCCGGGGCAATATGAAAACCTTTGAGGGTTTGCAAATTTTGGGAACATACTCGGACTTGCCCGGCCTTATTAAAAAAAATAATGTGCAAGCTATTGTGATAACTCACCGCAATAGTTCGGAAAAAAAGATAAATGAAATATTATATTGGGTGGCGCACTTGCCCGTGCAAATTTATTTGGTGCCGAGCTTGTGGGAATGCACAAAGAATTTCAAAACATCCAACCAGCCCACACTTGTTCACACCAAGGAATTGCAGGAACTTTTTGTACTGAACATACTCCCTTGGCAGGCAACCGTAAAGAGGATTATGGATATAATCATAGCTGTGCTTTTGCTAGTGATTACATTGCCTTTGCTTTTGGTAACAGCCATTGCAATCAAGCTGGACTCCAAGGGTTCTATTTTTTACAAGCAGCAAAGAATAGGTTTGTATTCAAGGCCCTTTACTATTTACAAGCTCCGCTCTATGCGCAGCGATGCCGAAAAAAACGGACCTCAGTGGGCAAAAAAGAATGATAGCCGCATAACACGAGTCGGCAAAATTATTCGAAAATTCCGCATAGACGAAATTCCGCAGCTTATTTGTGTTTTGAAGGGTGATATGAGCATGGTTGGCCCCCGCCCCGAGCGGGCCGTATTTATAGAGAAACTCCGCAAAACAATCCCTTTTTACGCAAGCCGCCTAAAAATGAAACCCGGCTTAACCGGCTGGGCTCAAGTTCGCCATTATTACGATAATGATATAGAAGATGTTAAAATAAAACTGGGCTATGACATTTATTATTTGTCCAACGCCTCTATTCTTTTGGATATTCAAATCTTAATCAGGACAATTTACGTTGTTTTAACGGGAAAAGGCGCACAATAAAGGCATATATTTTCTATCTTCTATTTTTACAAATTAAGGAGTATTGTTATGAAAAACATCAAAATTCGCACAAAGTTGCTATCAGCTTTTGCATTTGTCATTATATTTGCGGCTCTCGTTGGCGTTTATATGCTTGAAGGTATTAAAAATATCGAGGGTAGCTACAATGAAGCGATTGATATAACCAAACGGCGAATGGATCATATATTCAAGACAAGGGAGCATTTAGCGGCGGCACGCTTATATATGCACGAGGCTTTTTACCCGGAAAACACACGGAGCGATTTGACCCGCTTTCTTTCCGATTTTAAAGCAGAGTTGGACGCTTTGGAGAAAGAGATGAATGTGCTGCATAACATTGCGGCTCAAGGCGTAAAAAATGACATTGATAAGGTTTCGCCACAGGTTAAGCAGTATAGGAAAGACGGGGAAACCATGTTTGGCACTCTGCTTGCCGTCAGAGATATTTCGGTCACTAACCCGGACTACCAAGCAGCAATGATCCATGCGCAGGACATAATGATTAAAGCCGGCAATACCTACCTTAACCAAATGACGGAAACTATCAACCATATACCCGAGAAGGCTCTCAACGTGCTTCAGGCCCTCAAAGAAGAAAATTCCGCAAAAGCCGAATCCGTACTCAAGTTCTCTCTCCTGATATCTACTCTCGTTGCGATATTGTCCTCCTCCATAGCACTTTATATTGCCACACTCGTCAGCAGGCCATTAAAAAATATTGTTGAGGTGTTAAAGCAAGGCGAAGACGGTGATATGCGGGCAAGATCTAACCTTGACCAAGGAGACGAAATGGGGGTAGTAGCACGTTCGGTTAACCATTTCTTTGAAAAGATACAGGGCATTCTCAAGAGTTTGCACGAAAACTCGGATACCTTGGCCGGTGCATCGGAAGAACTTTCCGTAGTGAGCAAGGAGCTTGCAAGCGGGGCAGAAGAAATGGTTAATCAAAGCTTTACCGTAGCCAGCACCACAGAGCAGATGGCTGTGAACATAAATGCGATGGCCAGCGGCGCAGAAGAGGCAAGCGTCAATGCCAATGATGTAGCTAGCGCAGCAGAGCAGATGAGCACAAATATGAACACCATAGCCGCAGCCGTAGAAGAAATGAGCGCAAGCATAAGCCAGATTGCAAGCAATACCAGCGAAGTTCGCCATATCGCAGAAGATGCTACGAGCAAAGCATCGGATGCTACAAATGTAATGAATACGCTTGGCTTGGCGGCAAAGGAAATAGGGCAGGTGACGGATGTTATCAAAAAGATAGCGGACAAAACTAATCTTCTTGCGTTAAACGCCACTATTGAGGCTGCATCCGCAGGTGAGGCCGGCAAGGGTTTTGCGGTTGTTGCTGGCGAAATAAAAGAATTGGCAAACCAGAGTGCCACAAGCGCAGACGATATTGCCCGCCGCATAGAGGGTATTCAGAGCGGTACCGGCGATGCGATTAAAGTGATCCACGGCGTTTCGGATATAATACAGAAAATCAATATGTCTGTTGAGCAAATAGCCGGCCACGTTGACCAGCAAACCAAGGCTAGCAACGAAATAGCGAGCAATGTAGCGGAAGCCAATACCGGAGCAAAGCGTGTTGCCAGCGCAATTGGCGAGGTAGCCAAGGGAGCGCATGATGTAAGCCGCAATGCCGGTGAAGCTGCCATGGGCGCAACACATGTGAGCAGCAATGTCACAGGCATGAGCCAAGCCGCCAAGGACAGCTCGCATGGTGCAAGCCAGGTTAGCCAAGCTGCCGGAGATTTGTCAAGAGTTGCAGGCGACCTTAAACATACGGTTGATTTGTTTAAGGTGTAGTGGCCGCTTTACTAAATTTCCCATATCCGGAGAACTAGGCTAATTGGTAAGTCAGCGGTCTTGAAAACCGCCGCCGTCAGGCTTGGGGGTTCGAGTCCCTCGTTCTCCGCTAAGAGGTAAAAATGCGAATAACGGCCGGCGAATTGCATGGGCGGGTTTTGCAATCCGTGAAGGATAAAAATGTTCGCCCCACATCTTCCAAAACAAGGGAAGCCCTTTTTAATATCTTAGGCTCGGTTGAAAATTTCAAGGTCTTAGACTTATACGCAGGAACCGGCTCTGTTGGCTTTGAAGCTATATCCAGAGGGGCAAGCTCGGTTTGCATGGTGGATATTTCCGGCAAACTTTTGCATACAATAAAAGAAACCGCGGAAAAATGGCACATTGCGGAAAGGGTAATCTGTTTTAAAAACGATGTTCTGCGCTTTGCCATGCAAGCGTTGCAATCTCCGGAAAAATACGACTTAATTTTTGCAGACCCCCCGTTCACGGAAAATTACCCCGACCTGCGGATATGCCTGCCAATGCTAAATGAAGGCGGCTATGCTGTTTTTGAAATGCCTGCGAGAAACACACCGCAGTGGGCAAACGAAGCTGTAAAAATCAGAAACTACGGAGAAGCCAGCTTGGCCATTTTTCAATGCACTTTGTGTTCGCATTTATCCCCGGCGCCTTCCGTTTCCAGCGTGCAATGCTGAATGCCCAAGTGCTCGGCTCGGTGGCGAATTTCCTCTTTGATTTTTTGAATTCCCGTAAGCTGCACATCTTCATTTAAAACTATGTGCGCAGTAAGGGCGTTTTGCATTGTGGACAAAGCCCATATGTGCAAATGATGAACGCTTTTAACACCCTCTGTGCTTTCTATTTCCTTTGTGATTTCTTCCAAATTTATATTGTGCGGAACGCCGTCTAAACTTATGCGCAGAGTTTGCTTTAGCAGCGACCATGTGCTTGCGAATATAACTCCCGCAACAATCAAACTTACCACGCTATCTGCCCAATAAAAACCGAATATTATTATTATGGCTCCGGAAATAACCACACCCAGCGACACAAGGGCATCTGCCGCAAGGTGCAGGTATGCTCCCTTTATGTTCAAATCTTTTTCTTTGTTGCTGAAAAACAGCATAGCGGTAAAGCCGTTTATCAAAATGCCTATGCCGGCGGTGATCATAACAACTTTCCCGTCTATTTCAACAGGGGAGGAAATTCGTTCAACGGCCTCGTAAACAATAACCGCTATTGTAATTAGCAATATAATTGCATTTGCAAAGGCTGCTAAAACAGTTGCTTTCTTGTAGCCGTAGGTATATTTTTGAGTTGGCTTTGCAAGGGCAAGGCGAAATCCAAGCAACGCAATAACCAAGCTGGCTGTGTCTGCTAGGTTGTGCCCCGCATCTGCCAGAACAGCAAGCGAGCCGCTTAGATACCCGACAATGGCTTCTATAACAACAAAAACAGCATTTAACGCAATGCCCCATATAAAGGCCCTTCGCACATTTTGAACATCAAAATGCGAGTGGCTGTGGTCGTGGCTATGTTCGTGATTATGTCCCATGACTTTATCTTGAGTTCAGATAGTCGAGTACTTTTTGCGTCAAGTCGTTTTCGTTTTTCCAAAAAAGCACTGCGCCGGTGGCTCTGTCTAAAACATAATCATAACCTTCGCCCAAGGCTACTTCCGTTACGGCTTTTTTTATCAGGGTTATAATTGGGGAACTTACCTTTTCATTTTCTTTTAGCAATTCGCCGTTTCGCCCATAGATTTTCTCTATAAAGTTTTTAAGTTCGGTATCTCTGCGGGAGTATTCCGCCTCCAGTTCTCTTTTTTGTTCTTCCGAAAGCATGAGGCTTTGTTTATCAAGCCTTTCTTTTACATAACCGAGTTCCTTTTGGAGCAAGTTCGCTTGTTGTTCCCATTTTGCCACTTGGCGGTCATATTCTTCCTGCGCTTTTTTGGTGCCTTTGTAGCCTTCAAAAATCAACTTGGAATCCACATGGGCAACCCGCATCCCATCTGCCGCGCCGGAGGCAGAGGCAAGCAGGAAAATTAGAAAGAGGATTTTTTTTGATAAGGGCATTGAGGGAAGATAGTAAATTTTTACCCACCCCTTGACACTTTGCCGTAAAATTTGCTATATTTGTTATTATGGAAAATAAATCTTTGTTGGATAGAATTATTGATATTTTGCCTGAAAATTTGGATGGGTTTGATGATTCCCATGCTAAAAATTTTAACGAGATAACTGCGATGGATAACCATGAAATTTCCATCGAAAAGGTAAATTTTACCCACCTGCACCCGAATATTATGTAAAATGACAAAGACGAAATTTGACGAAATTTGCGACAATTATGTAAAACAATCCTTGCTTGAAATTCTTTCCAAAAAAGAGCAATGGAAATCTTATTATTCCAAAGAAAGATTTGGGCAGATAAAAGATTTTGCTTATGGCGAATATTGCAGAATAAATAAAGAAGTACATTCAACATTTAATAATCCAAATCAAAGAATTGACAGACATAAAGTTGCAGCTGCTTTTTATATATCCTTTTTGCGAGCGGTAAAATTTTATCCTATAATAGAATCCAAGTCTGAACATCCATCATTGTCTGTGGCTACTGACTTCTTGTATCATTACATAGCTTTTCGTTCTGCTTTGTCAATAATGATGGATTTTATTTTTGCAAACCAAGATGAAAACAAAAACGATAGCCAAGATTACATAAACTATTTAACTCAAAAAGGATTCAACCCACCGCCAAAATTGATTTGTGAAAATGAAAAAATGTCTTATTTTGGCTATGCAATTTTGCAAATACTGCAAACCTCTTTGAAAATGAAAGATGGAACAAGATTGGAACAGTCGGTATTCTTAATTTCAGATATATTTTTCCATATAGAAAGGAATTCTAGGGATAATTTTAACCCCGTATAGCCCAAAGCAAGCAGATTTCTCATCTTGCCTGCCTTTTATAGTTAAAATGACTTACATCACCAATGTACGCAACACAATTGGGTGTGACAAATTACCTCCGTTAAACGAGACCTTGACTATATACATTCCTTTGGGCAAATGCGATAGCGAAACGGAATGAGTGCCCCTGACTTCGACACAGGGACACCC
>LIUG01000172.1 GCA_001462245.1 Candidatus Fibrimonas termitidis | reverse complement strand
GTACAGCGGCGATGATAGCATTCACATGTCCAAAACTTGCAATGTATTAAAAACTGATAATGCATTGGAAGATAAATTATCCGTGCGGTGCGTGAAGGACTATAATCTATCCAGCCAAGTTGAGGAATTATACGGCATATTTGAAGGCAGAAAAGTCCCGAGTAAGAAAGATATTAATCAATCATAACACTCCAGATGCTGATAATGCTGCTATAATAATAACAACAAATATAAGCAAGGGTTTTTTGAAAAAAAATTAAAAATATGTGATAAATGGGTGAAAATGGCGTTTTTTGCGCAAAAACGGGGTCGACCAACATCGACCGCCGGTCAGTGAACCTCATCGTCGCATTTAAATCCCTCACATTCCCCCCCAAAAACAAACCTCCCAGCTCCTGAATATAGTAAAGCAATTTTCTATATTGCCGCCATGCATTTTTTACCAATCCTTGTACTGCTTGCGTGCACGGCTTTTGCTGCGGATGTTTCCCTTGAAGGAACCCTAGAAGCCGATTACGCAAATCATCTTGAAAATAATTTTACGATTAACAACGCCGCAAACCATGACCTGCGGATAAAAATGAACGTTGATATGGACGAAAACGTGCGTGCTGTTGTGGGTGTTGCTTCCAAAAGCCTAGTTCCGGGTACATCAGAATTTTCAAGGATACGCCATAGAGATGAAGCCACCCCCATAGGCTCCGATAGCAGTCGCTGGACTCCGTTTGTATTTGATGGAATTTCTTTGGAATGGACAGTGAGCAGGGGCCTTACATTTATTTTTGGCGATATTTTTTATTCCTTTGGCAGCTTCAATTATTATTACTGGCGCAATCCCGATTACTATGCCGCTATTTTGCCGACTCAGGGGATGCGCGGTTTGGGCGTGAGATTGGGAGATGACGGCTATGTTTATATAGGCGCAAGCGATGAGGGCAGTAAATCCGGGAGAATTGCCGCAAGTTATGCGTTTGCCATGCCGGGTTTAAACAAGGTGAATAACAAGTTCACTTTGGCCCCGATGTTTGACTTCATAAGCGGTAGAGAAGATTTAGGGCGTAACCATCGTTATACTTTTGGCGTGGATGCCAATTACTCTCGCAGCTATACAGACCTGAATTATGCGGTTCGCGGAATGTTTGGGCTTCATCCGAGGCATGGAAATCTGGTGAATACCTTTACCCTTGAACCGAGCTTTAACTACAAGAGCTTTAGTTTAGCGAGCACGTGCTACTGGGCTTTGCTCTCTGATACCACAGATGCTGTTCCCATAACCATTGAGGATACCTACTCGGTAGATGAAAAACTTATCTATGTGGAACCTTCTTATGCCTTCAACAAAAGATTTGGCATGGGATGGGGTTTTGAGTGGCACAAGCCGGGTAACAAGGAAGATGAAGACTGGTTTTTAATAGCACCCACCGGTTACGTCCATCCAACCGTGGGTATGGATTTATCGTTTTGGATAAGCTATGCCATAAGGGAAGGCTATAATTATCCGGGTTTTGGAATAAGTTCATCGGTTAAGTTTTAACACGTGTTAATCTCTTTGATAGCCGCTGTTTCAGAAAACGGCGTGATTGGAAAGGATAACAAGCTACCGTGGCATTTGCCGGCGGATTTGCAGTTTTTCAAAAAAACAACCCTTGGCAGCCCGCTCATAATGGGGCGAAAAAATTTTGAGAGCATTGGCAGGGTGCTGCCGGGCAGAACAAATATAGTGCTTACCAGAAATCCGAATTTTGCAAACGCAGATTTAAAAATTGCCCATTCGCTGAAAGAGGCTTTTGAAATTGCGCAGGGAACGGGGGCAGATGAATGTTTTGTTATAGGCGGAGCGGAAATTTACAGGGAAGCCTTGCCCTTTTGCCAAAAACTCTACATCACAAGGGTGCATGGAATTTTCGAGGGCAACACATATATGCCCGAATTTGAAAAAGATTTTCGCAAAGCCAGCAGTGTGTGCAACTTTAAGGACGAGCGGAATAATTACGATTATGATTTTGAGGTTTTTATCCCAAATTCCTCTGCTTCCTGACGCTTGCCAATTCCCCAATGCAGCCGTTCAATTCCGCTTCTTCAAGCAAATCCTCCAGCAAACAAGGCATTCTCCAGCTCCAGTTTTGAGTGCCTATGGTGCCGGGGATGTTCACCCTGTCTATATCGGGATCTTGCGGGATGAATTTTTGCGAAAGAGCCATAAAATCCTGAAGAGGCAAAATGGCTAGCAGGCTGTTGGAGTGGAACAGGTTTTCAATTATCAGTTTTACATGCTCTCCCGTCAAGGTTGCAGGTGCTTTGCCGCTCTGCCCGATGTGCTTCCAATATAAATCCCTGTCAAAATCTTGCTCGTTCCAAAGGCCAATGAGGGTGGAAGAATCGTGGTTGCTGGTTGTGCAAACGGAAAGCCTGGGATACTCTGAAAGCGGAATATAAGGACTGCTTTCTTGCTTCCAGTTGCGGCTCCACCGCTCCACCCTGAGCGCCAAAATCCCCAAATCCTGCAAAATGCCCGGAACGCAATCCGGAACAGCGCCGAGGTCTTCTGCGCACACAAGCATATCGGCTTCCTTGGAAAGAACATCCAAAAGTTTATGGCCGTTTTCGCCCCACAAGTCCTCTTGTTTTGCTTCATTGCTCTTTATTATGTTTTTAATTATATTTATCTCGTGTTCAGGCAGAGTAAGCAATACAGGAGCATTATACCAATACCAGTAAGGCCACAGAACTTCTTCATTGCTGCTTGGCACAAATACCCTGTCCCAATAAGCATTCAGCAAGGCATCCTTAATAGGCTGCTCTTCGTCCAAAGACATAATAACTCGCTCGGAGTGATATTCATGGCGCAAGATATAGCGGCCATAAGAGCCTTGCAATGGTTCAAAATATTTCTGTTTGGCTTTTTCCGTATCGTATCCAAACCAATTACCCAACTGCTCTTCTCCAAAATTCGGCGAGGTTAAATAATTCGCGGTCTCTCTAGGAAGGCCGGCTTGCAAAATTTCATTCATGTAAATGGGAATGGAAGGAACAAAATGCCCTAAAATTCCGGTGACCTCTGTTTCCGGCACAACCCATATGCGGAAAAATCCCAAAACATGGTCTATGCGGTAGGCATGGTAAAATTTCTCCGCTTGTTTAATTCTCGCTCTCCACCAGCTAAAATCCTCCTTTTCAAGGTTATCCCATTTATAGGTTGGAAATGCCCAGTTTTGCCCGCTGTAGCAGAACATATCAGGTGGTGCGCCGGCACGGTTTTCAAGGCTAAAGAACTGCGGGTAGTGCCAAGCATCTGCGCTATCTTCGTTTATTAGAATAGGAATATCGCCTTTTAAGCGAATGCCAAGCTCGTTAAGTTCGTGCACAGCTTTTAGGAACTGCTTTTCTGCAACCCACTGCATCCATTTTTGAAAAAGAATATCGCTTTCTTTAATTTTGTCTTTTTTTTGCCAATGTTTCCACGATGCTTCATGGTTTTCCGCCTTTAGAGCGCAAAATTCAGCATAAGACCTGAGCCATGCATTTTGCTCAATCCATTTCTTAAAATCCTCGTCTGCCAAAATTTCCGTCTTTTTTTTGTCAAAAATCGTCCGCAGGGCTTGGCGTTTGTAGCGAGTCACTTCTACATATGGAATGCGGGGGTGTTTTGCGAACTTTTTATTGTGTTTGGCAGGGGCATCCCCTAAAATTTCCTCTGCGCCCTCAATTTCCTGCAAGCGTATATACACAGGGTTAAGGGCAAAGGCGCTTCTTGCGCTATAAGGGCTTGATTCTTCGCCGGTATCGTTCACCGGCAAAAGCTGAATCAAGTCCAGTCCGCATTTTTTAGCCCAATGCCCAAAAGGAATAAGGTCCAGAAATTCGCCGATACCAACGCTTTCTTTGGAACGCAAGGAAAACAGGGGTACCACAACGCCTGTTTGATAAGAGGATATTTTGCCGTAGTGCATGGGGGTAATTTAGAAATAAACCGTCAACAGTTGTTTGCACGCCGGGCACAGGATGTGCCATTAAGCATATTCATAATGATCTTATAATGGTCTCCGGCGAATTGGGAGCGGATTTTTTCCAGGTCTTTTAAGGGAAACCAAAGGGCTTCGGAGGCGTCGTCTGCGGCTTTTATGTTTGGAAGGGTGGGGGTTTGAAGGTCAAAAAGGTAGGTGTGGGATATCATTCTGCCACGGGGCTCTCGGTTGGGGTCGTCAAAAACACGGCAGTCTTTTATGCTTTTGTCCAGCTCCCTATAACTTAAATCTATGCCGGTTTCTTCTATGAGTTCTCTTATAGCACAGTGCCTGATGGGTTCGGCGCTATCTAAAAAGCCTCCGGCCATGGCGAACAGCCCTTTGCCGGGGAAGGCCCCTCTTTTTATTAAGAGAATATGTTCTTGGCAAAGGACAAGGGCGTCTCCTGCCACAAAAATCGGCGGGTAAGGCGTGGAGGACCATTCTTTTTTGTATTCCTCGACCAGTTTGTATTCCTCTTTTTGGATTTTAGCCCACTCTTCGTTTTCTGCATTTTTGAGGTAGTTGTAAACGGCGGGCGGGATTTTGTCCTGCTCGGTTAGGGTGCCACTGAGCCATTTTTTGCGGATTTGTGTGGAAGAAAGCCCGTTTTCGAGGAGCGGCATTTCCAAAAACTCCCATTCGGGAAACATGTCCAGGTAGTATGAGGTGTCGTCTTTTTTGTGGCCTATGATGGCGGCTTTGGAATTAGTTGAGAGTTGAGAGTTGAGAGTTGAGAGTTGTTTTATTTGTTTTATCCATTTTTGGCAGTTGTAGTTGGAGTCGTGGATTGGGATTAGGGTTATTTTCTTCAGTTCGTTTTGTGTTAGGGAAATTTTCAGCATTTCTATTCTTTCTTCTGTTGTAAAGGGGTTGCGCAAGCTGCGGCATACTTCGTGCGAGCCGATGAATATTAAGAGGTTTTCTGTTTGCTCTAGGGCTTTGCGTATTGTTGCAAAGTGTCCGTTGTGCGGCGGCTGGAAGCGGCCTATGTATATCAGTGTGGAAAGCATATGGGGAAAATAAAAATTTCTACATTCACCTATCATGATGCAACCTGTGGCAGAGCGATGAAAACCGGCATAGCATACTTTGGAGTGCGAAACCCCGAATGGGTTCGCAAAGATATGCGAACAATCAAAGAAGCTGGTTTCAACTATGTTCTGCACACCTTCTCGGAAGAGGATTTGCAATACTACCCGCAAACAATGAAAGAGATAATAGCCCTATCCAAAGAAGAGGGATTGGAGGTCTATGTAAACCCTTGGGGGGTAGGTCGAGTTTTTGGGGGCGAGGCCTACACAGAGCTGGCATCCCGAGACCCGGAAATGGCACAAGTAAGTTCGGATGGCAAAAAACTTGTTGCCGCATGCCCGAACAGCCCCGCTTTCCGTGAGTATATGAAAAAATGGATAAAATTTGTTTGCGAGTGCGATATAGAAACGGTATTCTGGGACGAACCTCATTTTTATTTTGAAAAAAATAACCCCGAACTACGTACCTGCTTCTGCAAGCATTGCTCAGAACAAAACTCCAAGCAACAGAGCTTGATTTCTTTTTTATCCTTCCTTACAGAGGAGGTTCATAAGCTCGGCAAAAGAAATTCCGTTTGCCTATTGCCCCCTTGGTTTTCGGCTGGTCTGGAAAATTGGGAAGAAGTGGCAAAGCTGCCCTTTGTGGACGAAATAGGAAGCGACCCCTACTGGGAAAAAGGCGATTCCATCGAAAAAGTTCAAAAGTCATATAGTGAAGTCAGCGAAAAAATCGCAAATTTGGCAAAAACTTACAATAAAGAGGCTCAAATATGGATAAAAAACTACCATATTGAGGCCGGAACCGAGCATTTTGCAGAAGAAGCTACCGAAATTGCGGTAAATAAAGGCATAAGGAATATTTTCGCTTGGTCTTACCTTGGTTCCAAATATATGGATTGCCTGCGCTCCGATAACCCCGAACTGGTCTGGAAAACCCAAATAAAGGCATTCAGTTTGGCAAAAGCTTATGAATTGGGATACTTTGACCCTTGACTTATGTTTAATTTTTTTCTATATTCGCATTCGTAAGCATAACGGAGGTTTTTGTGGAAACAGATAACGACATCCTTGCCGAATATGTTGAGGAGTCTCGAGATCATCTCAGCCGTATAGAAGAGATTTTTGAGAGTATCGTGAAAACAGGCGAGGTCAAACTAAGCTCTATAAACGACTTATTTCGAGCTATACATACAATAAAAGGTTCCGCAGGCTTTTTAGGACTTACAAGCATCGGAACGCTCACTCATGCAATGGAAAGCCTTTTGGACTCTCTGCGCGAGGGTAGGCTTACGGTAACACAGAGTATTTCAGATGCCCTTATGGAAGGCACGGATATATTAAGCGAAATGTTCGATGACGTTAATAAAAGCAATAGTGTTGATGTTAGCGAACTCGTAGAGACATTGAAAAATTTGAATAGCGGAATTGACGCTCCGGCAGCAGTATCAGAGCCAGCACCGCAAGCTCCTCAGGAGGAACCCAAGATGACAGCAGAAGAAACGGAAAAACGCTCCGTTGCAGATGTATTGAACCAGTTTCCGGAACTAGCTCAATATACTGCTCCACCAGAACAAGCCGCAGAAGCAAAGCCCGCACCGGCAGCTAAGGCTGCACCGGCGGCTAAAGCACCGGCAGCACAAGCTTCCGAGCCATCTTCGCAGGATAAGCACGAAGAGTTCTTGCGCATAAAGGTTGACCTCCTTGACCGCCTTATGATGCTCGCAGGCGAACTTGTTCTTGTACGCAACCAACAGCTTATGCACCTGGAGCAGGCAGATGCCACACTCCGCAGCATTACCCAAAGCCTTGATTCTGTGACCACGGAACTTCAGGAAACCATCATGCGCACCCGAATGCAGCCCATTGGCACCGTGTTCTCCCGCTTCTCCAGAATGGTGCGCGACCTCTCCCGCAAGCTCGGCAAAAAAATCGACTTTGTGACCGAAGGTGATGAGGTTGAACTGGATAAAAACATTTTGGAAGCCATTGGCGATCCCTTAACCCATTTGGTTCGCAACGCTTGCGACCACGGTGTTGAAAAACCCGAAGACAGGCTTGCCGCCGGCAAAACAGATACCGGCAAGGTTGTCCTCTCGGCATATCACGAAAGCGGCCAGATACATGTGGACATAAAAGACAATGGAAAAGGCATGAACCGTGAGGTTATTCGCCGCAAAGTTTTGGAAAAAAGACTAAAAACCGAAGACGAACTCTCAAGAATGAATGATCAGGATTTGGTTAACCTAGTGTTCTTGCCGGGCTTCTCGACAGCCGCAGAGGTTACCGATGTTTCCGGACGCGGCGTTGGAATGGATGTTGTGAAAACCGGCGTTGAAAAATTCGGCGGCTCGGTTTCTTTGACAACTATTGAAGGCGAAGGCTCTACAATAAAGCTGCGCTTGCCTTTGACCCTTGCGATTATACCTTCCTTAATTGTTCAAAGCGGCGACGAACGCTTTGCAATTCCGCAGGTCAATTTGGAAGAACTCGTTTGCCTTTACGATAAAGACGCCTTTACCAGAATTGAATGCGCAGGCGCAAGGGAAGTGTTCCGCTTGCGTGATACCTTGCTTCCCATGGTTCGTTTGCGTGAGGCACTCGCTCGTGAAAGAATGTTTGACGAAGAAGCCCTTTCCGAAGTTACGGATCAGAATTCCGAAGCCCGCAAAGAGATGGGCATAAAATACAAGGAAGCCGAAGATAGCGGCCATTCAATTCATTACTCTTTGAATTTCGCCGTTTTGCGTTCCGGAAATCTGCGTTTTGGTCTTATTATAGATCGCATTCACGGCAGCGAAGAAATTGTGGTTAAGCCAATGCACAGAGCCGTAAAAGGCATTCCGCTTTACTCCGGAGCAACGGTGCTTGGGGATGGCAAAGTAGCCATGATTTTGGATGCCACAGGCCTTGCAAGGCATTATAATGTGCGCGATGTTGGCGGTGGAAAAGACAACAAAAAGCAAAAAGCCACAGCCGAAGACGGTACCGAACTCCGTTCCCTGCTCTTGTTCTCCAATGGCGGCAACGAGCAATTCGGCGTTTCCATGCAAGATGTCAAGCGTGTAGAGGCTATAGAAACCGCCGCTATAGAGCGGGTTGGTTCTCAAGAGTACATCACTTTGGATGGTGTTTCCACCCGTGTTGTGCGTTTGGAAGACGGTTTGCGTGTTCAGAGCAGCAGCCAGCCGGAAAATATGTTCTTCTTAATTCCGCAAAACGCCCGCAAGCCTTATGGTTTGCTGGTTGAAAAACTGATAGACAGCGGCCATTACGAAGTGAAGCTCAACAAAGAGAGCTATCAGGCAGAGGGTGTTGAAGGCACAGCTTTAATCAAAAAGAAAATGACTGTTCTTGTCAATTTGGAGCAATTGATGCACCTTGTTGACGGAATGTGGTACGGAGGTCAAGCATGAGCGCAGAAGAAACAGAGACAATGCTAAATTCAACCATGCAAATGTGCACATTTCGCATGGCAAATCGCCTGTTCGGCGTTGATATCCTAGATGTAAAGGAGGTTAACGAGAACACAAATATAACGCCCATTTACCATGCGCCTCCGGATATTTGCGGTTATATAAATATCCGCGGCCAAATTCTCCTTGTGGTTAATTTGCGTGAGACTTTTGGTTTTGACCAAAGGCATAAAACCGAAGCTACTTCCGGCAAGGTAGTGGTGTTTAAACCGAGTGTTGACGAACCCTTTGGCATTATGGTGGACGAGGTTTGCGATGTGGTTTCTATTGAGCAAAGCCGTATTGTGGATAGGCGTGCCAATGAATCCAATACCTCCGAGGCGGCCAAAGAACTTCGCCGAGCCAAAGACGGCATTGTGATGGGGGTTTGCCCTCTTGATAGGGAACTGCTTTTGGTTTTGAATGCTCGCCATATTTTGGGCAGGCAAAGCGCAAAATTAGACAACAAGTAGGTTTTATCCGTTAAACTGCAAGATTCTATCAGAATAACGTTTTGCAAAATCCAGCTCGTGAGTGCTCACCATCACGGCTGTGCATTTTTCCTTTGCCGCCTTTTTCAAAAAATCAAATAGTTTTATGCGATGCGAATAGTCTAAAAAGGCGGTTGGCTCGTCCATGAGCAGAATTTTGGTATCTTGCGCCAAGGCACGTGCCAAGGCTACTCTTTGTTTTTCGCCATCGCTAAGGTTGTTCACCCTGAACTTTGCAAATTTTGCGGTTTCCGTTTGTTCCAAAGCGAGGTTCGTTATGTCCAAATCTTTTTTTTCAAGTTTTCCGAAAGCATTTGTGTGCGGGCTTCTGCCGAGGGAAACAAAATCAAAAACCCTTATATTGGCATCCGCTGGGAAACCGGCCGGCACAAAAGCTATTGACTTCGCAAGTTCGTTTGCGCTGATTTTAGAACTATCTTTTTCAAAAACAGAAATTTTACCCGCAAGCGGTCTGAGCAAACCGGCAATGGTTCTCAAAAAAGTGCTTTTACCGCTACCATTAGGCCCAATCAAGCAAATCAACTCACCCCCAGCCATCTCAAAAAACAAATTCTCCACAACAGCTCTTTTATAGCCAACAGACAAAGAAACGCATTTCAAAAAGCTCTCAACTCTCAACTCTCAACTCTCAACTTAGATGCACTGCATCTGCGAATTCCTTCATCAACCTCATATCCAAATTCTGCTCCCAAATTGTTCCGGTGACAATCACGTTTGCGCCGGATTTAACACGGGCGGCTGCGTCTTGCGGGGTTGTAATGCCGCCACCTGCGATTATGTTCAGGCTGGTAGCTTTGCGGGTCAAAATTATATGTTCCAAAGGAACCGGATTTTCCGCACCGCTGCCGGCTTCTAAGTATGTCCAGCGCATACCCATGAGTTCTGCGGCTATTGCGTGTGCCATTGTGAGTTTGGGTTTGTCTGCGGGAATGGGTTTGGTATTTGAAATATATTCCACTGCTGTAGCAGGCCCGCTGTTTATAAGCATATAGGCTGTTGGAAAAGCCTCTATGCCAAGAGCCTTTACCATCAATCCTCCACGCAGTTGCTCTTCTATCAAATATTGTGGATTTCTGCCGCTCACAAGAGATGTGAAAAGCAGTGCATCAAACCCCGGCACAACCTGTGAAGCCCCACCCGGGAACAAAATTATAGGAATATCCATCAACTTTTTTAGTTCTGCTATTTTCTTAGGCAAATTCGCATTGCCAATCAGCGAACCGCCCACCAAAATCAAATCCGCTCCGTTTTCAAACGCTATTTTTCCCGTTTCCAAAAAAGCACCGCTCTCCGAAGCATCGGGGTCCAGAAGCACAGCAAAAAGCGCATGTTCTTTTATTTTCGCAATTAATTTCTCTTCAATTTTCAAATGAATGCTCTCCGTTTTAAGCTCTTAATTTAGTAAAAATTTATATATTACCACCCTTAATGCTTCCCGAACTTCTTGCGCCTGTAGGCAGCGAAGAAATGTGCCATGCCGCTGTTCAGAATGGGGCCGATGCCGTTTATGTAGGAATACCCGGATTCAACGCTCGCCGCAGAGAAGCTGATTTGCCTTTTGCGGAAATTGAAAAAATAATTTATTACTCTCGCTTATATGGAGTCAAAGTTTATTTTGCTTGCAATATTTTGGTTTCTAACGAGGAACTGGCAAATTTTGAAACTGTAATTACTCCTTATTTGGAACTCTGCCCGGATGCTGTTATTGTGCAGGATATCGGGCTGGTGAAGTGGTTTAGGACAGTTGCGCCGTGGCTGCCTGTGCACGCTTCCACACAGATGACCATAGCTAGTTCAGAGGCCGTTCAAATGGCAGAGGAAATGGGAATTAGCAGATGCGTTTTGGCTCGCGAACTTTCCATAGAACAAATCAAATCCATAAGAAAAAAATGCCCCTCAATGGAATTAGAGGTTTTTATTCACGGCGCTATGTGCATCTCTTACAGCGGGCAATGCTTTGCGAGCGAATACTTTGGCGGCCGCTCTGCAAATCGCGGCGAATGCGCACAGCCATGCAGGTTGCCATATAAATTCGTTATTGACGGCAAAGTTCAAACAAACTCAAAACCTTATCTGCTTAGCACAAACGATTTATGCGCATTGCCCGTTTTAGACGAGTTGCTCGCTTGCGGAATAAATTCCTTGAAAATAGAAGGCAGGTTAAAAAGCCCCGAATATGCAGCAAGCGTTGTTGCCGCATATCGCTCAAAAGTGAATTCAATGGAGAGCATATTCAGCCGTGGATTTACAACCGGATGGCTGAAAGAAGGGCAAAAGCAGTGTGTTGTTAACGGTCAAACTTCCGGAAATAGGGGTTCTTTTTTGGGACGAGCAGAAAAAATAAAAGGTTCAAAAGTCTGGATCAAAACGGAAAATGAATGCAAGGCGGGAGATGGGATTTTATTTACACGGGGAGAGCATTCTTTAGGCGGCAGAGTATTTAAGGTTGAGCGTGAAGGCGATTTGCTCTGTTTGGAATTTTCAAAAGAAAAA
>LIUG01000171.1 GCA_001462245.1 Candidatus Fibrimonas termitidis | reverse complement strand
ACCACAAACGCTTTCTTCCCAAATGCCGCAAGGGATTTGCTGGCTGCTATAATCACAACGTTTATTCGGGAAGGAAAAAAGGATCCCAATATAAAAAAGGAGTTCTTCTACAATGAGAAATTGAAAGAATTTCTGGATTTATCAAACTCACAAATGATAATGGATTTACTCGCCGACAGTCCCGATGCCAATGCGGTCTTATCATACATAAGCGGCGATAACGCTCAATCTCAGGGTGTTTTATCGGAGATGTATTCAATCGTCAGGGAAATATTTATCGGTGTTTTTGCCGATAAAGGTGCTTTCTCCATGCGTGAATTTGTGCGTAACAAGGGCAATAAAACGCTTTTTATAGAATACGACCTTTCAATAGGCAGTATGCTAACACCTGTGTACCGCTTAATGTTTGACCTTGCGTTGAAAGAAGCTCTTGGCAGAAACAAACCTCAAGGCAATGTATATTTGATATGCGATGAATTCAAACTGCTCCCTCATCTTCGCCACATTGACGATGGCGTGAATTTCGGACGCAGCCTAGGCGTTAAGGTATTTGCGGGCGTTCAAAGCATAGAGCAATTATATGAGATTTACGGACAAAGCCGTGGAAGAAATATAGCTGCAGGGTTTTCTTCAATATATGCTTTTCGCTCAAACGACACATCTACACGGGACTATGTATCGGGCTTATTTGGCAAGAATATTGTTTTAGAAAAATACCAAATGCTTGACAACCGTATTGTAGAAGAAAAACGCAACGGGCAAACAGTTGAAGACTGGGACTTAAACAGCTTGAAAATAGGTGAAGCTATTGTAGGATTGCCATTTTCGCAACCGTTCAGGTTTTATTTTGATATGTATAGTTAGATGAGGTAATGGGTGATAAGAAGTAATTATTATTACGGTTGCCTGACTGATAACCAGAAATCCTTGTATAAAGAAATTTTCTCAGGTATTAAGGAGTTTGCAAAAGAAATTAAATTACCATTAAAACCAATTAACGAAATCTCAATGATATTTAATTATGTCTTGCTTGACAATCCTCAGATTTTCTATGTTTTATCTTTTAACCAGTTAAGCGATTTATACAAACAAAAATGCATTGTAAAACCGGAATATAAATACACGCAAGATTTTGTTAGAAAGAATATAAATTTTGTTAAAGCATATTTACAGAAATTTGACGCATTAAAAGCGAAAAGTGATATTGAAAAGGAAACCTATATCCATGATTATTGTTTAAATAATTTCACTTACGACAATGCATTTAATGATTACTCATTTTCCATTCTTGGCCCTGTACTAAACAAGACCGCTGTCTGTGAGGGAATAGCTAAATTTGTGAAATTCACACTTGATTATCTTGACGTAAATAGCCTTGTGGCATTGGGAAAATCAAAAAATCCGGTAAACGGTGGAATAATGGAAATGCATGCTTGGAATATTGTTATGATTGAAGGAAAAACATACCACTTAGATGTTACATTTGATATGTCTTTGAAAGATAAAAGAAATCGCTATGATTATTTTAACCTTGCCGATGAGGATATAAAAAAGGATCATACCATAATTAATAAAATACCCGCATGTACAGTAACGGGAAATGACTATTTTTCATTAAATTCGTTGATAATGCACAATTCGGCAGAACTCGAAAAATTTATAAGGAACGCCTTGATTAACGGCAAGAAAAATATTATGGTGAAACTGAAAAACGTAAAGAACACGAAGACTATTGTTGACAAGGTAATTTCTATTGCCCAGCTGCAATACAGCAATGTTTACAAGCGTAGCGTGATGGTAGAAGTTAAATACAACCCGATTCAGTTGGTGTTTGAGATAAATTTTTCATAGAGAAGGCGATTGGCTAAATAACTTTGTCCGTAAATTTACTATATTTGCTTCTTAAACCTAAATAAGGAGAAAGAACATGAGTGGAAAGCGAATTCCAAGAAGAGTACAAATCAATGGTGAATGGTACGACGTCAGTGAATGGATGGGTGGACTAGATCTCGTTAGATATGCAAGCCCTATAAAATTTACAGCAAGAGAGCCATTTGTCCACATGACGAATTTTTTTTATGTTTACGATGCTGGCGGTAGTAAGGTGGGCGAATTTCAAACCCACGAACAATCATGCTATAGGTCGTACTCAGGTTGTGTGACGGGTCTTGAAGAGTGAGAACAGAAAACAAATCAGAGGATTTTATGATAGATACAAAATTTGAAAATATAATAAGAAAAATAGTTGATGAAAAAGGGAAATCCTTTTTTCTTGAACCGAAAAAATTTAAATCATTTTTATTGGATTATACCAGAAATGACTTTAAAAAAGAAATTGATTTGTTATCAACTATGCTTGAAGCAAATTGTATAAAATATATCATCGTGGCAAAAAATCTTACACAATGCAAACAATTTCTTGTGAAGCATCTGGAAGATGAGTATAATCTTTCTCCTGCAAAAAGCTCTGAGATGTTGGATGTTTTGTTTTTTATACTTAGGGGTGAGAATGTTCCAGTAGTTTTCACTCGAATCTCTGAACAGGAAAAAATTTCTAATACGGAGCAAATTATACCTGTCATTATTCCAAAAATGTTTACTAACAAAGTTTTAAATGATAAACTTGCAGAATTAAACAAGACTATTATTAAAAATAAACACGAGCTTGATGAGCTTCCGAACATAATATCGAATTATAAAAACAAAGCATCGCAAGAGCTTGAAGAAAGAAAGAAATATTATGATGAATGTGTTGCCAACCTACAAAAAATCTGGGGAAGTGACACATTCTATCATATACAGAGATATATATCATCCGATCTTATATATAAAGGTTATGCCGAATCGGCGCTAAATTATAGTAAATATGCACAAGAAAAACAAGAGGAATTCAATGAAAAAAATCGTTTGAAATTAAAGAATGAATTAGAAAAAAGTGATATCGAAGCATTATTACGAAAGACCGAAAAAGAAAGAACAGAAGATTATTACCAAATGCTTCTCAATACGAAAAATGCAATTTCTGATGAAAAAGATTTTACTGATTTAGCAGAAAAGTTCCGTAAAATGGAAGGTTATAGAGATTCGAAAGCATTGGCCATCGAATGCGATAACGCATCAACAAAAGCACAATATAATCGCTTGATCCGAGCAAAAAATGCTGTTTCAACGGAATATGAATTTCAAGACCTAGCTAAGCAGTTCAGAGGAATGAACAGTTATGAAAATACGGCTGAATTAGCAAAAGAATGTGATGAGCAATGCCGTATACTTAAAGAATACCGTGAAGAACAAGCGCGGTCAGAACGATACGAGCAATTAGTTCAAGAAATGAATAAGGCTTCAACAGAAGATAAATATCAAGACCTAGCCAAGCAGTTCAGAGCAATGAATGGTTATAAAAATACAACTGAATTAGCGAGAAAATGTGATGAGCAATGCCGTATACTCAAAGAGCATATTGAAGAACAAGCTCGGTCAAAGCGATATGAGCAATTAGTTCAAGAAATGAATAAGGCTTCAACGGAAGATAAATGTCAAGACCTAGCCAAGCAGTTCAGGGCAATGAATGGTTATAAAAATACAACTAAATTAGCGAGAAAGTGCGATAATCGGTGTCAAATGCTTAAAAAGCAAGAAAAAATGCAAAAAAAATGGGCATTTTTTGGTTTATTTTTGCAAATTGGTGTGATAATTGGTTTTTTCTATATGCTTTTGGGTACAGATGTGATACATTTTCCAACTGCTAAAGAAAAATGGTCTCTAGCACAATTGTTTATGTATTTAGTATTTTTTAGCGGGATTTCTTTTGTGATTGGAATTATAGACCGATTATTTTGTAAAGGAAATGAGGGTTGGGGAAGTATAGTTCTTAGTCTTCTTGTTTTAGCAACTAGTATTACTCTAAATATTGCTATAGAAAGCGATGATGGCATTATAGGAAGAATAGGATCGTTTATCGGATTTATATTCATATTAAGCGTCTTTGCATTTCTCGGTTTTATTGTGACCGTAGAAGAAGAGAGAAGAAAGAAAATTATAGCAGAACTTAAAAATTCATAATTGAACTGTAACTCATACGTTACCTAACTTATTTTTCGCCTTTTCATGTGAATTTGGGCACAAATAATTCCATTTCTTCTTTCTCTTTTTTTGCATTTTCATGATTAGGATCAATTTCCAATGCTTTATTATAATCTTCGAGCGCAGCATTCTTGTTCCCCTTACTATAATAAGCTTGCCCACGCCAATAATAATCATCAGCTTCTTCCTGCATATAGGACTTATAAGGCCGCTTTTTAGATTCTATCGTTTTTGTAAAATCATTAATTGCTGCATCATAATTTTCCTTGTAGTAATAAGCCTTTCCTCGATAATAATAATCATATTCATAGCTTCTTATAGTGACTTTCGGTTCTTTTTCCAATTCTATTGCTTTTGTAAAATCATCAATTGCTGCATCATAGTTTTTTAATTCATAATAAGCCAGCCCACGATAAAAATAATCATCATCGTTTGATTTTTCTCTCAATTCCATCGCTTTTGTAAGATCATTAATTGCGGTGTCATAATTTTCGAGTCCGCAATAGACCTTTCCACGCCAATAATAATCATCAGCATCTTGCTTTTCTCTTAGTTCTATTGCTTTTATAAAATCGGCAAGCGCAGAATCTCTGCCTCCATTTTCAT
This sequence comes from Candidatus Fibrimonas termitidis, assembly GCA_001462245.1. Classification (GTDB taxonomy): domain Bacteria; phylum Fibrobacterota; class Fibrobacteria; order Fibrobacterales; family Fibrobacteraceae; genus Fibrimonas; species Fibrimonas termitidis. Next base: position 20,622 of record LIUG01000171.1, on the reverse strand, counting down.
AATAAGCTTGCCCACGCCAATGGTAATCATCGGCATTTGGCTTTTCCCTCAATTCCATTGCTTTTGTAAAATCAGCAAATGCAAGATTGAGATTGAAATAGTAATAAACTCGTCCACGCCAATGGTAATCATCAGCATTTGGCTTTTCCCTCAATTCCATTGCTTTTGTAAAATCAGCGAACGAGTCATCTAAAGAAACTATGCCTTTATAAGCTATCATGTCGAAACGAGCTACGCCTCGTTTGAAAAAAACATCAGCGGCTGCCACGCTTCCAATCAGCTTCACTATTTCCGTGTCTTCTTTAGCTTTTTTTGTATCTAAAAGAACAGAAGATGGATCAATTTCCAATGCTTTATTATAATCCTCAATTGCCGCATCATAATTTTTCTTGTAATAATAAGCTGTCCCACGCCAATGATAATCATAAGCACTTGGTTTTTCCCTCAATTCTATTGCTTTTGTATAATCGTTAATCGCAATATCATAGTTTTCCTTGTAGTAATAAGCTGTCCCGCGCCAATAATAATCATCAGCATTTGGCTTTTCTCTCAATTCTATTGCTTTTGTATAATCGTTAATCGCAATATCATAGTTTTTCTTGTAATAATAAGCTTGCCCGCGCCAATAATAATCATCAGCACTTGGTTTCTCTCTCAATTCTATTGCTTTTACATAATCGTTAATCGCAATATCATAGTTTTCCTTGTAGTAATAAGCTCGCCCGCGCCAATAATAATCATCAGCACTTGGTTTCTCTCTCAATTCTATTGCTTTTGTAAAATCAGCAAGTGCGGAATCGTAATCTCTCTCCTCGTAATGAACTTGACCTTGCATGAAATAACAACAATCAATGGAATTCGTTTTCATTTTTTATTCTCCTTATTGAGATTAATCTCTTCGCAAATATGTTCCACTATAACCCTACTGGAACTAAAAAATATACTAAATTTTTTTTGCATAAGGGAGAATATAGAAAAGAAGAGCATATAATAATCCTAAATTCACGCCTTAACACCTCCTATAACATCCTTTTTTCTCGTTAAAAGTGAATATACAAGAACAATACTCTTAAATACGGTAGGTATTTTTTAGGAAATTTAGGAAATCAGTAAAAAAACCACATGTACAATAACGGGAAACGATTATTTTTCGTTAAATTCGTTGGTAATGCAAAATTCGGTAGAACTTGAAAAAGTTATAAAGAACAGTCTGATTCACAGCAAAAAAATATTATGGTGAAATTAAAAAACGTAAAGAACACAAAGGCTATTGTTGACAAGGTAATTTCTATTGCCCAACAGCAATACAGCAATGTTTGCAAGCGTAGCGTGATGGTAGAAGTTAAATATAACCCAATTCAATTGGTATTTGAGATAAATTTTGTGTGATTTTTTGATATAACACCCTTACAGCCTGAGTAACTTTGCTGATTTAATGGATATAGAATGTTTAATGTTTCTATATTCCCCCTATGCAACTTAGAGAATACCCAAATATCCAAGAGTACGAAGAGATACTCGCACAAAAAACCGGTGGTGGCGTAAACCTCGTTATCCCTGTTGGAATGCAGATTTCAGAAGAACTAACTATAAACAAGGCTAAATCAGTAACTCGTGCTCTGGAGATGCTATGATATTGCTAATTGATAATTACGACTCTTTTACCTATAACATTTACCAATATCTTTTGGAACTTGGCGCAGATGTTAAGGTTCTGAGAAACGATGCTATTTCCATTGAGGAAGCCATAGCCCTTAAACCGGAAAAACTTCTGCTCTCCCCCGGCCCAGGTCGCCCGGAAGATGCCGGTATAATGGTTCGGGCAATCGGTTGTTTTGCCGGCAAAATTCCTATTATGGGCGTGTGTCTTGGGCACCAAGCTATAGGTCTTTTCTATGGCGGAAAAATTATAGGCGCAAAACGGCTTATGCACGGAAAAATTTCTACGGTCACTGCAGACGGCAAAGGCTTATTTGCGGGCATAAACGAGCCTTTTGCTGCGATGCGCTATCACAGCCTTGCGATTGAGAAGGATAGTTTGCCAAGTTGTTTGGAAATAACAGCTACAGCAGAAGATGGCGAGATTATGGGAGTGCGCCACAAAACGCTGAATGTGGAAGGCATTCAATTTCATCCGGAAAGCATAATGACTCCGCTTGGAAAAAAGATGTTGGGAAATTTTTTATCGGGATAAGTATGAAATGCGTTCCATAACCCCGGATATCCTTCAACAGGAACTAAACCCCTTTCAATACGAAGCAGCTATTGCCGTTGACGGGCCTATGCTTATATTGGCAGGCGCAGGTTCCGGCAAAACCCGTACAATAGCGTATAAAATAGCGCATTTAATTTCCTATCACGATGTTGAGGCAAGGCGTATCGCAGCGGTGACCTTCACAAACAAAGCCGCAAAAGAGATGAAAGAGCGAATTGCTAAAATTTTGGAATATCCGCAAATTCGTTTGGATTGGATGGGAACTTTTCACAGCTTGTCCGTAAGAATATTGAGAATATGCCTCGCAAACCCCGCCGTTATAGATGTGCTTAAATGGAAGTACACAAAAAATTTTTCCATATACGATGACGATGACCAAAAAAAATTGCTGAAACTCATCGTTGTTCCCATTGAAGGCGATATGGCAAATGCAGCCAGAATAAAAAAAATAAGCAATGCAATTTCCTCGTGGAAAAACAGAGGCCTTTCACCCGAAGAAGCCTTAGCCCAAAGCTTTTTCGCAGACCAAAAAGAGATAGCGAATTATTACGAAGAATATCAGGAACGCTTGATGGATGCGAATGCGATGGATTTTGACGATTTGCTTTTGCGTGCCGCAGAGGTTCTGGAAAAAGTCCCGGATATAGCGGCGCAATTCTCAGAGCATTTCAGGTATATCTTTGTCGATGAATATCAGGATACAAATGATGCGCAATATATCCTCTTAAAACTTTTGCTCTCTAACGGCAACAGGAATATTACCGTTGTCGGCGATGACGACCAAAGCATCTACGGCTGGCGCGGCGCAAACTTGAACATCATACGCAGTTTCCACCGCGACTTTGCACCGGTGCAAATAGTTAAGCTGGAAGAAAACTACCGTTCCACCGCAAATATTGTAAAAGCGGCCGGCTCCGTTATCGCAAACAACAAACGCCCAAAGGAGATGGAAAAGCGAGTTTTTTCAAGTCAGGAAAACGGCTCGCTAATCCACATAAAGCAACTTATGGACGACTACTCGGAGGCCAATGCTCTGGCGAACAAAATACTTTTGCTAGGCGAACAGAATTACTGCCAAACAGCCGTGTTCTATCGCAACAACGCTCAAAGCCGCTTGATAGAAGCCGCTCTAAATAAATTCAGAATTCCCAATATTATAATAGGCGGCACAAGGTTTTGGGATAGAATGGAGGTGAAGGACATTTTGGCATATATGCGGCTTTTGGTGAACAAGCAGGACAACGCCGCTCTTTTGCGTGTGGTAAATGTTCCGCCAAGGGGTCTTGGGAAAAAAACCGTGGAAACTTTGCAGCAAAACGCTGAGGATAACGGCACGTCGCTTTGGGACGCTTTGAGAACAGTGCCAAAGCTGGAACCTTTTGCAAAACTGATGAACGGCTTTGTGCAGGAACCCGGCGAGTCCATAGTTTTTCTGACAAAGAAAATAATAGAAGACACAAAATACAGCGAATATCTGGAAAAAGACGACCCGGCCACCGCCGCAGACAGAAAAGCCAACCTTGACGAAATGCTCCGAGGCGTAGAAGATTTTTGCGAAGACAATCCCGATGCAACTATTGAAACCTTTTTGCAAGACATTTCCCTTTTGACAAGCGCAGACCGCAAAAACGAAAATTCCGTGAATTTCGTAACCCTTATGACCTTGCATTCCGCTAAAGGCTTGGAATTTGACTCCGTGCACATAGCGGGTTGTGACGAAGGCATTTTGCCGAGCCGCGCCTTTGAAGGGGACTACACGGCGGAAGAAAAAAGAGAAAAGCTGGAAGAAGAACGCCGTCTTTTTTATGTAGGTTTAACCAGAGCGAAAAAAAATCTATTTCTCTACACGTGCAAAACTCGTTTCTGGCACGGCGAGCAAAAAGGCTTCGCTCCCACCTCATTCATAGAAGAGATGGACACCTCAACCACTTACTTTGAAAGGCTATCCAAAGCCCAAAGCTCCCCATTCACCATATCTATAAATAAGCAGCCTGTGTACGGGCGTAGCCCACAACGCCCCAGCAATGAAGTAAGCTACGAATACGACGAATACAGCCAAGTAGAGCCGGGTCTGGTGGGTAAATTTGCGCAGCACAACAAGTACGGCAAGGGAAAGATTGTGGGTCAACATGGCTCAGGCGAGAACACTCAGGTTGAAATTCTGTTTGCAGACGGCGTAAAGCGAAAATTTGTGTTGAAATTTGCGAATTTGAGATTTGTGTAGAGGGTGAGAGACAATTTTTGTATATTACATAAAAAGAGAGGAAGGCGTATGGCAACAGCAACGGAAATAATCGCAAACGAAACTGAAATAAAGCAGGCTATGGGTGTTCTAGGGCTTGGAAGCATGGTAGATGACCTGCTAGACGAAATAGAACTCGACAGAGAACTAGCGATAAGCATAGCGCAGGCAGACAGAGGCGAAACTTTTCCAATCGAAGAACTAGAAAAACAAGTAATGGAAAAATTCGCAAAAGGCTATTATGACAGATGACGATGACTTAAAAAGAAAACCCATCAGATATACACTAAGATTGGCGGAGCAGCTAGACAAAGCAATAACATATTTGAGAGAAATAGCTCCACAGCAAGCGGAAATAATGGGTAAACAATTTTTCAAAGCAATGAGACTATTAGAAGCAATGCCCGGAATAGGCACTAAATACAAAAACGGAATGAGAAACATAAGATTGGGCAAATTCCGATACAACATATTTTACAGAGAAAAAGAAAACGAAATAGAAATACTCGGAATTTGGCACACAAGCCGAGGAACAGAGTTCGAAGAATAGCCGTGATAACCATAGCGGTTATATATTTTAATGAAAGCTCCAGCCACGTGATGTTGCACAGGCCCCCAAAAACGCCAATATCTCCTAATTATGACCCTACACCCCAAGCCCTAAACCCTATTCCATAATTTACTATATTACCCCTCAAAAGCCGGAGTGGTGAAATTGGTAGACGCGCTGGACTCAAAATCCAGTAGGGGCAACCCTGTGGGGGTTCAATTCCCCCCTCCGGCATAACCATCAACAGAGGTAATTATGAAAAAATTCCTGCTTCCACTGATAGCTTTGTGCTTCTCTATCTCTTTCGCTCAGTTTGAGGACGATGAATGGGCGGATTTCGATTATGAACACGCGGGTCTGAGCCAAACCGAGTTCCAAAAAGTAAAGGAAGCCGGCATGAAAAAAGACAAACTTATGCACCTATTGGAAATAGGCATCCGACCTTCGGTTTATCTAAAAGAGCCTTGGAAAGATTTAGGCGTCTCTGAAAGCGAATGGCTGGAGCAGCGTGAGGGCGGGATGGAAGATGGCGAAATAGATCGCACTTACAAAAGCCAGTCCGGTAACCAAGGTCTCGCTTACCTCTCTTTCCTTGTCCCTTCTCTTTACCAGTGGAATGAAGGCAAAATGATTACTGCCATAGCTATAGATGTTTCATATGTCACTTTTTGGGCTCTTACTCTTTTTGTGTTTGAGGGAAAAACAGAAAAAGTTCAATACGGCTTGCCTTTTATACTTGCCGTACATGCGTACTCCGGTATAGATGCCATTTTCTCAACCAAGTGGGACAACAATCCCGACGCTCGCAACTTCTCATGGGGCATAATGCCGACCGGTAAAAACTCCTTTGCCGCAGCCGCAGCATTCAGGTTCTAAATCTGAACAAATTTGTTTCAAAATTTACCGAAAAAGTTAAATTTTTGAAACACAAATCCGGTTATTTCCTCTGAAAATGCCTTTTTTGAGCCAAAAATGGCATTTTTTTATTTGGCACGGAGTTTGCCTCTATTATTAGCAGAAACAAACAACAAGGAGGTTTGCTATGACACTCACAACTTATGCGCCGATACACAATCTGAACCGTGTTTTTGATTCGCTTGTGGACTATGCCAGAGGCGAGCAAGTGCAGAACTACACGCAAAGTCCCAAAAGTTTTCTCACCGAAGACAAAGGGACTTACAAATTGGAAATAGAGCTTCCGGGCGTACGCAAGGAAGATACCAAGGTGAATGTTGAAGGCACGGTTTTGAAAGTGAATGCGACCCGCAAGCGCGGCGAAGATGAAGTTCGCTATGAACGTGAATTTCACCTTTCCGAGGAAGTGGATACCGCAAATATTCAGGCATCCAGCGAGAACGGCATTCTCACGCTAACCCTGCAAAGAAAGCCCGAAGCGCTTTCCAAGCAAATATCTATTCAGTAATGCCAACTCCTTTATACGCTGCAATTTCCTAAAATTTTGCAGCGTATAAGGGATAAAATTTTTTGGAACTTGCTATATTTAAGCAAAATTTATGTTTCAATTTCGCTTTGCCACCAGCCATCCCATGCTTTACCCTGTAGCTGGTTTTTTGATTTTAATAGCCTTTGGCACAATTCTTTTGCTCATGCCTTTCAGCTCGCATAACGGACTTTCCTTTTTTGATGCGCTTTTCACAGCTACATCCGCCTCTTGCGTGAATGGGCTTACCGTTATTTCGGTTGGGCAAGACCTCACTCGCACCGGGCAGGTAATCCTTATGTGCCTTGCGGAGATAGGGGGCACCGGCATAATGGCACTATCCACAACAATTATGCTTTTGGTCAATTCCAAAATGAATTTCGGTCAGCAATCCGTTCTTATCTCCAGCTATTCAAATGAAAATCTTTCTTCGGGTTATATTATTAAACAGGTGATAAAAGTCACCGTTGCCGTTGAGCTGCTTGGTGCGGCTATATTGTTTACGCAATGGGAATATTTGCCATTCGGCGAAAGAATATTCCATTCGGTGTTCCATTCCATAAGCGCGTTTTGCAATGCGGGATTTTCTCTATTGGATAATTCGATGATGGATTTTTACAATAATTGGACCGTGAACTTTGCCTTAATGTTTTTGATTATATGCGGTGGTTTTGGATTTTTATCCGTCTCGGAACTTATAAGCAAACGCAGAAACGGGAGTAGAATACGAACCTTAACTTTGCACACCCGTTTGGTTTGCGTTATGGTTCCCTTGTTGCTCGGAATAGGAATGCTTGCCTTTTTGGGAATGGAATGGAACGCCTCGCTCAAAGACTTGCAACTCTCCGATAAGATTTTGGTCAGTTTGTTTCAATCGGTCACCAGCCGCTCCGCAGGTTTAAATACAACAAATTTTTCCGCATTGGGTGCCCCTGCTCTGTTTTTAGTGATTATGCTTATGTTTATAGGGACAAATCCCGGCAGTTGTGGCGGCGGGATAAAAACAACAACGGCGGCTATAATAGGATTGCTGGGATTTAACAGGTTTTGGGGCCGGGAAAAAACTCAGGTATTTAACCGTACCATTCCCGAAGCAACTGTTGACCGTGCCATGCGTATATTTTTGCTATCCATTATTGTAATAGTTTTAGGGTGTATTTTGCTTTTGATTTTTGAGACTAAAAATTTACAAGGCGAAGCAGGCCAGGCATTATTTTTGAGCGTGTTATTTGAAACGGTAAGCGCATTTTCCACCTGCGGTTTGAGCATGGGCATAACGCCGGATTTGAGTTCCGTTGGCAAGGTTGTAATTTCCGCAATAATGTTTATCGGGCGCCTAGGCCCATTGGTTTTGGTGCAGGCGGTTATAAGCCCCCCGAAATTAAGCGCATATTATTCCGAAGAAAACGTTATGGTAGGGTAATTACATCTTATCCAAGGCGTCGTTCGGCCCGAATAGGAATAAAACATCGCCGTCTTTGAATTCGTATTGCGCTTTTGGAATGGCGTTTAATTGTTTGGTTTTGGCATCCGTTATCGCTATGACTTGCACACCGTATTTATTTATCAGGTTTGCCTCCATAAGTTTTTTGCCGATTAGTTTTTCCGGGCATTGCCATTCCATAATGGAATAACCTTCCATCAGCGGCATATAGTCCAACATATTCGGCTTGCCGATTTTGTCCAATTTTTCCGCCAATTCTATTGCCATATCGTGTTCCGGCTGAAAAATATTTTTAATTCCCATTTTCTCCAAAATAGCGGAGTGGGAACTGTCCGCCGCTTTTACTATTAAATTATTCAAATTCATCTCTTTTAAATTCAGAACGGTAAGCAATGAATTCTCCATAGAACCTATGCAAATCACAATGCTATCCGATTTGGCCAGAGGGAATTCATGCAAAAGCTTTTTGCGAGTGCAATCGGCAACTGCCGCCTGCGATACAAATGGTGCAATGTCCTGAACTTTTTCGGGGTTTATATCTATGGCAAGCACATTATGCCCCAAATCGTAGAGGCGTTTGGTTAAAAATGTTCCCGTGCGGCCTAATCCTATTATAACAAATTGTTTGGACATAGAGGGAAGATAGTAAACGTTGCCATCACGGTACGAATTTTCTAAATTGCCTAGTTGATAATGCTAATAACTCTTGACAAGAGCATAAAAGAATTGCACGGCATTTTTGACCCATATTTCTCCGTGCAATACTTAAATTCAAATGATATTTCCAAAGAAAGCCTCAAAAATTCCAATGCCTTAATCATACGCTCAACCAGAAAATACGGGGCAGAGACTTTGCTTGGCTCAGATGTAAAATTTATAGGAACGGTAACATCGGGCTTTGAGCATATAGACACGGAGTTTTGCGATAAGAACGGAATTTTTTGGACAACCGCTCATGGCAGCAATGCCAAATCCGTTGCGGAATATATATCTGCCGCTTTGGTTGAAATTTCAAAAAAAATAACCAGCCCTTTGAATGAACTCTCGCTCGGAATAGTTGGTGTTGGCGCTGTTGGCACAGAAGTGAAAAAAGAAGCAGAAAATTTCGGAATGCAGCTTTTGCTTTGCGATCCGCCTAAAAATTTGAACGACAATATTTTTGACGCAGATATAATAACGCTCCACACTCCGCTTGAAAAACACGGAAAATATCCCACTTATCATCTTGCAAACGAGGAATTTTTTAAGAAAATGAAAAAAGGCGCATGGCTGATAAATGCCGCCCGCGGCGCAGTGTGCAGCAGTGAAGCCTTGAGGCAGGCCTTGCAGAGCAAATATCTCGGTGGTGCGGTAATTGATGTTTGGGAAAATGAACCCAGCATAGACGCAAGCCTTTTGCCTCTGATTGAAATTGCCACGCCGCACATAGCAGGTCACAGCGCAGAAGCAAAAATAAACGCCGCAAATATGCTTATAAAATCCATTGGCGAATTTTTCAATGCAGAAGAATTAAAAAATAAAACTTTGTCTATTCCGCAAAATTCAGACAATGGAAGTTACTTGATTCGCAATGATGACTTGGATTTTAGAAAAGACCCGAAAAGATTCACAGAAATCAGAAATGAGTATTCAAGACCGTCCAAACCTGCGTCTTTTCTTTGAAGCCCAAGGCGAATCGGAATTTTTAGGAACGGTTTTAGCGATAATCTCAAAATCATTTTCGCCTTTCAGCGGATTAACCTTGGTTAATTTCACTGTGATTTTATCGCCTCTCTTAAAACTCTTTCCAGAACGTTTGCCTACTAAAATTCCCTTTGATTCATTATACACATAAAAATCGCCCGGAATATCACGCAAATGCACCAAACCATCGGCAAGGGCCACGGTATTGTTTGATACCGAAATAAAAATCCCAAACTCTTCTATTCCCTGAATTTCCGCGCTGAAAGTTTGCCCAATCTGGTCCCGCAAAAGATAACTTGTGCAAAGCTTCAAAGCCTTGCGTTCAGCCTTCTGGTTCTTAACCTCCGCCTCATTCAAACCTTCGCAAAGCTCCTTGCCAGCCACTGACCACTGACCACTAACCACGTCCCTCTTTTTGCCCGCCAACTCTCTATGGCACCATAAATCCGCATAGCGACGGATCGGAGAGGTAAAATGGGCATAATCCTTCCAGTGCAAAGCAAAATGACCGTGGCATTCCGGAGAATATTGCGCCTTTTGCATACTGCGCAAAATTTTGTTCGTTAAAATCGGATTGCCTTTCGCCTTTTTAACAATATGCGAATACAGTTGAAAAACACGTTTGTCTTGGCTGTTTTCCGCCTTGTAATTTTTTAACAATTTGCTAGGGTCAGTGGGGGAACCCCAAAACAGGTTCGGTTCGGTTTGCATCAACTCCGCTATATCTTGCGGGTCCGGAGCCTCGTGAATACGATAAATTCCGTGCAGTTTCCGCTTTTGAAGTTCCAGCGCGCAGCATTTATTTGCGGCCAGCATACATTCTTCTATCCACGAATTGCTTTGAACGCTTTCTCTTGGAACTACGCAGAGCGGTTCGCCTTTTTTATTGAACTTGCAGCGGTATTCGGTGCTGTCCATTTCCAAAATTCCACCCTCGCAACGGCTTTTTTTTAGACCGGAGGCAACACGAGCGAGCAAGCAAATTCCCTTGTCTTTTTTTTCAAAAAGTTCCATTGCCTGTTCATAAGTTATGGAACTGCTGACTTTTATTAAACCTTTTGCAAAACGGTATTTATGAACTCTGCATTTTTTGTCCAGAGTTATTATGCAACTAAAAGAAAAACGCTCCTCGTTTTCCCTTAGCGAACATAAATCCGCAGAGAGAATATCGGGCAGCATAGGAACGGCAGTCCAAGGCAAATACTGAGTGTAGCTCCGTTTTCGGGCTTCTTTGTCCAACGCTGAACCCGGCCTAACAAAATGGCTAACGTCCGCTATATGCACTCCTAAAATATAACCGTTTTTTGTCTCTTCTACGCTTATCGCATCATCGTGGTCTTTTGCGCCATCGGGGTCTATGCACACAATATGCAAATGGCGGAAATCTTCCCGGTTTTTATCTTTGGCAAAACTCTCTTTTGAAATCTTTTGAATTTCTGAAAAAATTTCTTTTGAGAACTTCTTTTCAAGTTCCGCATTTTGCATGAATTGCGTTTTTAAAGCCTCAAAATTTTGTTCGAAATCTTTCATGGGATATATGCCGTTTTACTTGCGGCGGAAACTTGTTCCCCAATTGCCAACACCGGTTAAACTAAATTTAAATCCAAAAAACGGCTCGCTCCAATACGGTTCTTTTGCTTGCCTATAGCCGCCAAATAATGCCACGCCAAGAATGGTTCCTCTTCGCCCAAGCCATAAATCGGAGAATAGAGAGGTGCCGTATTCATTCACGTCATTTAAGTATTTTTCCGCATACCATGCGCTTAAGCCAAAATTATTTCTCTTGAAAAAGGGGCTGTAATGAAGCCCTGTGCCGGAAATTTTGTATTCGGCAAAATAAGAAAAGGCTTTCTGCGTTTCTTGGGCAAGTTCGCTTTCTTCAAAGTCTTGCTGTTCATAAACAAGGCTCAAATTTTGGTTTTGCCAAAAGCGGAAATGAACTCCGCTGGCAAAGCGTTTGGGCAAATTAAAATTTTCCGTCCTTCCGGTTGATTGCAAAGTATCAAAATTGCTGAATTGGATATTTTCCCTTATATTTTTCTCCATTTGAACAGATGGAAAATAAGAGATAAAATAATCTACGGTTTTTCTGTGGAAGTGCAAACTGTAGCCGAAATTTCGCCACCAATCGGAGGTGGCTTCAAAGTGGCTGGTCTCTTTTTTTGTTATTAAAACATCTCTTGTAATCCAAGATTCTTCATTGCTCCATTCCGTCAAACTTCTTCCGCGTTCCAAAGTTGAGTAGGAATTTCCAAAGAAAATCCTGTAAGAAGCCCCCAGCGCAAAATCGCTCAGAAAGAAGGGAAGCCTTAATGAGTAGCTTGGCAAAAGTTCGTAAATGCCAACTCTTGAAGAAAAGGAAATGTTTGAATTTAGAGCCGTGTCTATAAGCTCTATACGGTTGTTGGCAAAATATTTTTGTTCCAATCCTATACCGAATGTACCTAAAAAGCCTAGCGGCAAAACCATGGAAATAGATGGCACGGTAAAGGAGTTTACCGATATTGAATTGGTATCTTTTCGAGCTACCGCATATTCAAACTGGATTACGGTTCCGAATTTGGTTTTGTTTTCGAATGCGTTTATGGCGGGATTTTGCGAGACAAACCCATTTCTTATGATTACGGCGTTTTTAGGCGCAGGCTCCATGCCCAAGGCATCTGTACCGATGAGAGAGGCTGCAGAACTTGCGCAAACCGCTAAAAGAAACATTAAAATCGTAAAAACAAAACGCACAAAGGGAATATAGTAAAAAAACCACGGCTATTCGGTATTATCTATGCCATATACCAAGAAGTCTATTTCATCTTGCTTCTTGCCTGCCTTTTGGAAGACACGAGCGAACTCTGCTTTAATTGCCGCATCGGAGAGTTTGCCTTCAGTCTTTTCATTATTCTCCTTTATTTTAAGGGCAATCATCTCTTGCACTTTTGCATTATCTATACCACTTCTGCTTATTGCCATGTTACTGCCCCCCCGCTAAAAGAGGATAACGCTCTATATAAACTTGGGCAAGCGCCAAGGCATCAGCAACAGTTACAAAATCTCCGCCGCCGCCTTTTTCAGCACGGCAAATAGTCGCAATTGCATTAACTATTTTCACGTCGGCAATTCGCGGTTCGTTCTCAATCAATTTTTCCGAGCTTAGTCTGCGTAAGAGTCCGATTCTATCTCTGGGTGCCCATAAAATATTTCCATATCCGTCTTGATTGCCGATTACATCGATTATTCCTATTAATTCCATGCTATCAATTACAAGGGCTTTATTTTCTTTTTCATTAATTATCGCAATTCTCTTTATTGTATTATTTTGTTGTTTGTCATCAAAAAAGACTAATATATTCTTCGCCAAAAGTCTCATGTCCTTTGGCATGCTTGCAAGTGGCATTGAGGCAATTCTATTTATCATATTAGCCTTTCAGTTCCACCATAGCACAAATTACTATAAGTAAATATACTCAGGTACAACCTCCTTATCTAAAATGATATTGGGTAAAGTTAAATATTTTGTTTTTAAAAACAGTTTGCCTATTATAAAGGTCAAAGGGTCTATAACCGCTATGGCTGTAGTTGGAACATCCGCTGTAAATGCTTCCAAAACCGCAGTGCCGGGCGTGCAAAAAGCGGCTTTTGCCCCTTTAAAAGACATTTTGCGCTCTTTTAAAATGACTGAAAATTTTCCTCTCAGCTTTTTGTTCAAAAAATCGAAGAGTTCCTTGCGAGAAGCTACAAAAACCGCATTCTCAACATCTTTGGCTATGCTTATGTATCTGCTCAAATTTCGTTTCAACTGCCCAAGCCGGCTCCCCGGCAAAAATAAAACCTTGTCTTTAAATGCGTCGCAAATTTTTGTGTTGTCCAAGCACGGATGCCTAACCAAGGACACATTTGCCCCAAAGCTCTCATAAATGTTTTTTTCAAATTCAAAGAAAACCCAAACGTTCACCCCTTTAAAATGCCTTCCCCTGTTTTTTTTCCAAGCCCAGATTTGGGGCGGCGCAACATAAAAAACAGGTTTATTTATCTTTTTCGCAAGTTTCATCAAGGGCAAGTTCATTCCGGGATAATCTATGCAAATCAAGGCTTTGCAATTTTCGTCTTTAAGTTTTTTTTGCAAGTTTTTTTTTATAAAAAAAAGCTTTGGCAGTTTTTTTAGAACATCAAAAAATCCATTCACAGCCATATCTTCAAAATTTGCCACAGGTTTTAAACCTGCGCTCTGCATATTAGTTCCTCCGGTTCCAACTGCCTCAAAACCCTGTTCCGCAACTGTCTTTACAAGTTCCTCGCCAATTACGTCGCCGGAATCTTCACCGGATACTATTAAAAAAAACGACATAAATTTTAATGCCTCTATTTAAAGTCATAAAGCGTGTTATAGTCATTTCGCAGAATTTCGTCATCGGCTACTTTTGGGGGCAAAGACAGTTCGTTTTTCCTCTGTTCCATTTCTTGCCAATATTTATCGCTCTGCTGCTTTACGGAGTTTTCAGATTGTTCAACCCTTTTGCGCAAACGTGTTACATCACTAAAATCCATAGAGAGTTTTCCGCGCAGCTTTTCATTTGCGGCTCTGCCCCAGATTGTCCTGTTGTGATCTTTGGCGAGTTTTCCCCAAAATACTCGAGCGCTGTCCGGGTTGCCTATTTCTTCTGCAAGAATATAGCCTTTCACATACATGGCTTGCAGAGCAGTTTGCGTTTCCGGAAAATCTGTTATAACGGAATCGTAGAGAATAATTGCCTTTTGATATGCCGCCTCTATTTCATCTATATTTTCCACCGGAATTTTCTGGGCACTGAGCCATGCTTCTTCGGCTTTCAAAAAAGAATCGCGAGCCAAATCCTCTTCCGTTTTTATGCTCACCTGCAAGCCCATATTTGCCTGAGCTTGTTTTGCATAATTAGTTTGCGGAAAATTCTCGATTATATTCCGATAAATGGGGTAGGCATTTGAGGTATCCCGCTTGAATTCATCGTAAATGAAGGCTCTTGCATATGCTACTCTGGCTTTCAGAGCGGGGTCTTCAAGCGTTGAATCCATTTTTGCGAGCAGGGCCAGCGCGCTATCGGTTTCGGATAATTTAAACAAAAAAAGTTCCGCAATTTGAAATTCCTGCGAGAAAAACGGTTTGTTTTCTTTTTGAAGAGCGGCTGCGGTGTCTTTTAAAGACAGCAATCTTGAAAGAGCAATTTTGCGGTTATAGCTTTCCTTGCCCCAAGAACTCATCGGCCTGCTTTGATAACTTGAGTCATAAAGCGAAATTGCATTAGGATATTCGTGGCCTTTTTGCCTGAAATCGCCAATGCCAAAAAATGCTCTTGACGCAATTTCGCTTCTGAGTTTCTCGTAAGCCACGCCTCTCAAAATATCAACCCCTCTTTTATCGTTTATGCTTAATAGAATTTCGCCTTGCCTTACCAAGCTTAAATTTCTCTTGTCCTTGAATACAACAGAATCTGCGAGTGCCTTATACTCATTTGCCGCCGCTAATCCATTTGCTTCGTTCATAGCTAATAGGCATTCAATCGCTGTGCTTTGCGCTTTATACCGCTCGGAAACAGGCAAAACGGAGAGTTCTTTATTTAAGTAATGTTCTCTGGCTTTTTCATAGTTTTTTTGCTCATAATACAAACCCGCAAGCCGCATTCTGGCTCTGGCTCTTGTCAATGGAGTTCCGAAGTTGGTGGCAAGCACTGCCTCCAAAGAAGCTATTGCATCACCGGACAAGCCTTCTCTTTCCTGCAAAATTGACATAAGTTCCAAAGCCGGCAAATAGTATTCGTGCTTTTCGCCGCTTTCCAATATGTGTTCCGTCAAAAATCTTGCCATGGCATATTCATTGCTTTTGTAAAAACAAAAAGCCCGTTCATATTCGGCTTTTGGCATGGAATCGTATTGGGGGAAATATCTCTCCAGTTCATCGTATTTTTCAATGGCATTTCTCCATTCGCTTTTATGGCGAAATGACTCCGCCATCATAAACACAGATTTGGAAACCTGCCTTTCGTTTTTTGGAAATCTTTCAATTATGCGGGAACCTTTCTCTACAACCCTGTCGTAAAGCCCGCTTTCCGCTCCGGAACCTGAAATTGAATCGCTGAGAATTGAATCTTGCCTAGCTTCTCTGAGGTCAGCCGCCTGCCCGTAAGCCTCTTCCATATTCCAAGCATGGTTAAAATAAGCACAACAAGTGCAGCCTTGCAAGCCAAAGAAAAATATAAGCGCTATTATTAAAGCTAATCTCTTAGCCATGCACTCTCTCCAATTTAGCACCTAACCCGGACAGCTTGCCTTCAAAATTTTCATAACCCCTGTCCAGATGATAAATACGGCTTATCTCCGTTTGCCCTTTTGCAACCAAGCCTGCCAAAACAAGGGCTGCGCTCGCTCGCAAATCGCTTGCCATCACCGGTGCTCCAGTCAATTCGCCGCCTCCGTTTATTATGGCAACATCTTCTTTAAGGGAAATATCTGCGCCAAGCCTTTCCAATTCGGAAACGTGTTTAAATCTATCGCTGTAAATAGTGTCTCGTACGGAAGATGTGCCTTTCACCGTAGCGAGCACAGCCATGAGTTGTGCCTGCATATCGGTGGGGAAGCCGGGGTAGGGGAGTGTGGTTATATGTGCGGGCAAAAGCTCTTTGTTTTCTGCATCCAGTTCAACCCAATTCTCGCCAGCGGATATTTCGCATCCCATGCCTTTAAAAACTTCCAAAAGCGCGCTCTGATGCTCTGCAACCATATCTGTCACCTTTATTTTTCCCCTTGTTATCGCCGCTGCTGCTAAAAAAGTTCCCGCTTCTATTCTGTCTGCTATGGTTTTCCCATCACCCGGTTTCAATTTTTCAACGCCATTTACAATCAGGGTTCTTGTTCCAATGCCTTTTATATCCGCACCCATTCCGATCAAGTAATCTGCGAGAGCGGTGATTTCGGGTTCTATGGATGAATTTTGCAAAACGGAAGTTCCTTCTGCGAGGGTTGCGGCCATAAGAATATTCGCTGTTGCGCCAACGGAGCTTATCGGAAATGAGAAAGTATTTCCCTTTAGCCGTCCATCGCAAAGCGCTTCTACATACCCGTGCGTGATATTTATCTTTGCCCCCAGAGCCTCCAGCCCTTTTAAGTGCAAATCAACCGGACGCGGCCCCCAGGCGCAGCCACCCGGCAAAGATACCCTGCATTTCCCGAATTTGGCAACCAGAGGCCCAAGCACATAAAAACTCGCCCTCATGGTTTTCACCAGTTCATAGGGGGCTTCCAAATAGTTTATATCGCCGGAATCAATGCTCAAATCGTTTTCATTTTGTTTTATGCGGCAACCTATTACCCGCAAAACATCTGCCATTGTTTTAGTGTCTTTTAATAGCGGAACATTGCTTATTTTGGAAACTCCATCTGCGAGCATAGCCGCAGCCATAACAGGCAGCACGGCATTTTTTGCGCCGGAAATTTTAACCGAGCCTTTGAGCGGTCCGCTTGAGGATACTAGAAAGGAGTCCATTGCTATCAAGCCCTATAGTTCGGGGCTTCCTTAGTTATGGTGATATTATGCGGGTGATTTTCTTTTAGGCCTGCGCTTGTTATTTGTATAAAACGAGCCTTTGCCCTAAGTTCTGCCAAATTCTCCGCCCCCACATACCCAAGAGCTTGGCGAATTCCGCCTGTCAACTGATAAACCAATTCCTTGAGCGGGCCTTTGTAAGGAACTCGGCCTTCAATGCCTTCCGGAACAAATTTGGAATCATCATCATTTTTAACTTCGGCTTGGAAATAGCGGTCTTTTGAGCCTTCTTTCATGGCTCCTATTGAACCCATTCCGCGGTAGCTTTTGAATGTGCGGCCATCTGCTAAAATTATTTCCCCCGGGCTTTCTTCCGTGCCTGCAAAAAGCCCGCCGAGCATAACCGCATGGGCACCCGCCGCCAATGCTTTCGCTATATCGCCGGAATATTTTATTCCGCCATCGCCTATTATGCTAACGCCGTGTTTTGCGGCTTCCTTTGCGCATTCCAAGATTGCGGTGAACTGCGGAACTCCAACTCCGGCAACGACTCTTGTGGTGCATATTGAACCGGGGCCAATGCCGATTTTCACAACATCTGTGCCGCACTTTGCCAAATCCTTAACAGCTTCTGCTGTGGCTACGTTTCCGCCTACGAGTGTTAAATTCGGATAAATTTTTCTGAGTGTTTTAACAATATTGCGAACATTTATGTGATGCCCGTGGGCGGTATCCACAACCAACAAATCAACACCGGCCTCAACCAATGCCGCTGCACGGTCCAAAGTATCCACGGCAGTTCCGACTGCTGCGCCAACGCATAATTGGCCGTTGGAATCCAAACAAGCCTCGGGGTTAAACTCCCTTTTCAAAATATCGGTAAGCGTTATTAGGCCTTTTAAATTATTCTTATTATCCACCAGCAACAACTTTTCAATGCGGTTTGTGTTTAAAATTTCCTTTGCTCTTGCTAGAGAAATTTTTGGAGAGTCGGTGATGAGTTTTTTGGTCATCACCTCCTTTACCTTTACGCTGCGGTCTGTTACCGTGCGCAAATCCCTGCCTGTGATTATGCCAACGAGCTTGCCCTTAGAAAGCACGGGAAAGCCGCTGATTTTTTGTTTTGCCGAAATTTCAAAGGCATGTGAAACCGGTTCATCAGCATCCAGAGTTATAGGGTCTTGCACAACGCCGGATTCCCATCTTTTGACCTTGCGAACTTCGCCGGCCTGTTTTTCAATGCTCATATTTTTGTGTATAATGGAAATTCCGCCCTGCAAAGCGAGGGAAATAGCGAGCGGGGCAGTTGAAACAGTGTCCATGGCTGCGCTTAAAATCGGAATATTGAGTTTTATTTTTCCAAGCTCGGTTTTTAATGAAGCGCGAGAAGGCAAAACCTCCGATGCTCCCGGGTAAAGAAGCACATCGTCAAATGTAAGACCTAGTTCCATGAATAGAATATAGTAAACCCTGCTATCTAATATCCATGCAGGATAAAAATGGGTTCCTCATAATTTAAATTGCATAACAAAATACATTTTTTTACCGGACAACAGTTGATTTATACCCTGTGGAAAAAATGCCTGTGGAAAAAATGCCTTGACAACGTCTCGAAAAAAATCTATATTTGTGTACATGATTCAGTATAACGTCCCCAATGTGCTAGAAGGAGCCTACGGTGCAGGCCCTGCCTAGCATTTTTTTACAAAAAAATGACATAAAAATTAACATTCGTCAAAAAAATACTATATTAGACACACCCCCGTTTTTTCCACCAAATAAGCCCAAAGAATCAAGCAATTTCAAGCCGCACAAGCTTGCGGCCCAGGTATTTACCGAGAAATTCCCCCTCAACAACAGGAGATCCCCATGACCAAAAGTCAACATGTTCTATTCACGGCCGGCATATCGCTTGCCATAGCGTTCACCAGCTGCTCCGGCCCCAAAACGGTGGCGGATGTGAAAGGCGACCAGGAAGTTATTTCCATCCGCAACGAGTTGCAGGAGCTTTGCAACAAGGAGCATATAGAGAAAAACTACTGCGGGATAGGCCAAGGCACTTCCAATTCCGAATCGATGGCCTCTCAGGTAGCCAGCGTCCAGGCCCGTGAGAATTTAGCGGCCTCCGTGCAGAGCGCCATCAATGCCCGGGCCAAGACGTTCGGCATAAACGACCCCGACGGCAACGCGCTCGAAGGCGCCGCCATGCGTGCCATAGCCAATGTGGGCGGCGAGATAACGGATGTGCGCGCCCAGAAAGTCCGCACAATGTACAACAAGGAGGAAAAGAAGTACACTGTTTACACTCTTGTGACCTCCTCCCGGGACGCGGCTCTGGAGCTGGCGAAGCAGAAGCTCCGCTCCAGCCAGGAGCTTGCTCAGATCCAGCAGACTTTAAACCTCAACGCCAATGTTGAGCGGATCCTTGAGCAGGAGCCTGCTCCTGCTCAGGGCAACTAGAGCACCATGTCCAGGCGTTTTCTTCTCTTTTTGCTCGCTTGCGCCTCCGCCTTCGCAGATTGCGGCCCTTTTGAATTTCGGGGTTTTGGCGCCGGCGCAAGCGAGTCCGAGGCGTTGGCTGCGGCCCGTGCCTCTCTCGCTCCGCAGGTGCATTCGTCAATCAAGGTGTCGAGCCAGCACACGCAGACGCAGCGCGTCTCCGGCGGCAGAGAGGACTTGAGCAGCCGCTACACGTCCAAAATAGAGGAAGAATCCACTTTGCCCAACGCCCATTCCGCCCGCATATTGAGTTTGGAGCGGGCAGACGGCGGGTACAAAGCCATTGTTTGCCTGAGCCGCTCCGACGCCGCCAAAGGCTTCGCCTCCCTCCTCAAGCCCGTCGCGGATTCCCTTGTGTTTTCCGCCAGCGCCGTGCTTGGGTCGAACCACCCCAAGCGCAAAGGCGAAGCGTGGCAAAAAACGCAGCCTCTGTGGAGCGAGTTCGCAAGGCTCCAGCCCATAATCGAAAGCCTTGACAAGGAGCAAGCGGTGCCATTCGCCGGCGCCGGCACGCTCTACGCCCAAGCGAGAGAAGCGTATCTGAGCTACTGCCAGACGGCCAAGCTTCACTGGTCCCCTGAGACCGAAGACGTCTATTCGGGCCTCGCTTTTTTCAAGCTCTCCAAGAACCTGAAGCTGGAGAAATCATCCTGCAAAGGCGGAGGCATTGCGCTTTCGTACAAGAACACCGGCCACAAGTGCGAGTATGCCGGCATATTCAAATGCTCGCACAGGCCCTCCCTGCTCCTGTCCTCTTGCGATGGCGAGGAATACCGGTTTTTGGAAAGCCCGAATATAGACAGCTTCCAGAAAAGGGAGGAGGTGGCTTTGGAAAGGCTGCACGAAAAATTGGGAGACGGAATATTCTGGGACGAGTGGGAGATGGAAATCAAGGAATGGAGGCCGCAATGCGAATGAATGTAGGGGCGTTGCGTGCAACGCCCTGTTCGACACGGA
This sequence comes from Candidatus Fibrimonas termitidis, assembly GCA_001462245.1. GTDB lineage: Bacteria > Fibrobacterota > Fibrobacteria > Fibrobacterales > Fibrobacteraceae > Fibrimonas > Fibrimonas termitidis. The sequence goes on along the minus strand of LIUG01000171.1, from coordinate 84 downwards.
TATTTGCAGGATTAAAAACGTCGTTAATGCGAATATCATCGTTAATGGGCGTTGCACGCAACGCCCCACCAGCGTTAACCTAAA
>LIUG01000170.1:5463-5815 GCA_001462245.1 Candidatus Fibrimonas termitidis | reverse complement strand
AAGTTCTTTCTTGTTTGTAAACCTATATTTTGATTTTTCTCCAATATAAGCTTCTTGCATATCTATTATAACTAATGCTTTCAAAGAAGCGCCTCCAACTGATTGTTACTCCTCATCTAAATATTCTCTTAAACTTTTTTCTTCCTACACACTACATCCGCCATTAATCCCTATAAATTGCCCGGTAACACTACCGGCATTTTCGGATAAAAAATACAGAATGGCTTCGGTAACTTCATCTCTTGTCATACGCCTGCCAATGGGGATTTTTGATAGGGGGATTCTGTCTTCCTCTTTGTTCACACCGGATTCCGCTGTACTGCCCGGGGCAACCATATTGGCCGTTATTCCA
>LIUG01000170.1:0-5302 GCA_001462245.1 Candidatus Fibrimonas termitidis | reverse complement strand
ATTTCTTCCAGGGCAAGCGTCTGGGTAAATATTTGTAACGCGGCTTTATTTATTCCAAAAGGCGCAAGACCGGCTTGGCCTTTCATATAATTTCTGGACGAGGCTCCCAACGTTATTATTCTTCCAAAATGCTGTTTTCGCATTATCGGAAGACATAGTTTAATTGTCCGGAATGGTACATTAAGAATAATTTCCTGCGACAGTAGCCAATCGTCTTCATCAATATCTGCAATTTTACCCCAAATATCTGTACCTATGTTATTTATTAAAAAGTCAATTCTTCCCCATTTTTCCACTGTTTCATTGATAAGTTTTTGAATGTTCCCTTTGATTATATGGGAATCGGAACCAAGCGACAGTATTTTTTGCCTGCACTCGTCCGCCTGTGAATCATTGCTTCTATAAATGCCCGAAATACGGACGCCTTTAGCCGCAAGACGTTCAGCAAGCCTAAGCCCTATACCGTGTGTTGTTCCTGTAATAATAGCGGTTCTGTTTTTCCAGTATTCAGACATTGCAATAGAACTCCTCTTTTAATAGTAATCCAAATATATTCTTTTGTCAAGATATTTCAGAAATGTTTATTTCCAGTATTAACAACAGGTCTTTTTGTGCTATACTGTCTGATGAACGGCTCTGCTTCATTGAGGAGGGAATTTATGATGACAGAGGAGAAAATATATTCGCAAATAAAGAATAAAATCAGTCAAATTGCCTCTGTGCCCGATGAAGAAATGAAAAAGTTTTTGTCATTATGCAAAAAGGCATCGTATAAAAAAAATGAGTATTTTACGGAAGTCGGCGATAAACAAGTTCATGTCGCTTATATTATTAACGGTCTTTTCCGGCTTTTCTATATTGACATGGAAGGCAAAGAATATACCAAAAATTTTATTTCGCAGGATAATTTTGTTATGGCGTACAACTCTATGTTAAAAGGAGAACCTTCAAACCTGTATATACAGGCGTTAAGAGATTCCGAGGTGTTTTTAATTAACTATAATGAATGGCAGAAATTGGCTGAAACACAAATTTGCTGGCAGATTGTTTTTAGGAAAATGACCGAACACGAGTATCTGCAAAAGGAAAAACGTGAGTCTGACCTGCTGTTTTTTGACGCCGAAACCCGGTATCTCAACTTCAAAAAAGAATTTCCGGGGCTGGAAAAGGAAATTAAGCAGTATCACCTAGCTTCTTTTCTCGGTATGTCCCCCGAAACGCTTTGCCGTATAAAAAAATAGTAAAAAATTGACATATATCAATGAAATCATAAGCCGCTCTTAATATATTAATTATACAAGGAGCGGCAAATGGTGAAAAAGCTTATTATATGTCTTGGGTTGATAATTATACTGAATCCACTTTTCGGCCAGGTAAAGCAATCGCATACTATGGTTCTTGGTTTGTTGCAGTTAAAAGATCAGGCAAATTTGGGCATGGTTTTTAGCGGCGTCCAGCTTGAGTACCGGTACGGGTTAACGTGGCTACTTCAGGAACACGAGATAACGTATCAGCCAAAACTTGGTTTTGGCGTTGGTTTTAACCGGGGAATGTTCGGCGTACAATTAAAATTTGTCCCGGTTAATGTAAGTTGGATAATGCCTCTTTATGACCAGAATGGGCATACCATAAGAGTTGGGGCTAATTTTGCAACCGACTATAGTTGGCAAATATATCAACCTTTGCAAAGCGGGCATTTATTTTGGGCAAGTGAAATAGGCGTTTCTCCAATAATTAAATACAATTATCAGTGGGACAATAAACGTATTGGCTTACGTATTCAAAATTCATTGTTTGGGTTTACCTCGCATACGCAGGAATTCGATCCCTATTGGATTTCCTGGGAATTGAAGGAGTTTATCATAACCCCGCACGAAAATCTAAATTTCGGTAGTTTTAATAATTATGATCATACTAATATAGCGCTGGAGTTTACTCCAAATATTGATAAGAGACACTCTTTTGTATATGAATTTGATTATTTTGGTTTGTTTTATGGAGTACAATTCAGACGGCTCAATCATAACCTGATGTGGAGGATAACGAAATGAAAAAGTTAATTGCTGTTCTTGTTGTTTCTTTGTTGTTTTATGCATGTCTTACTGACGATCCCCTTAAAATACCTTTTCAAAGCTATATACCGGTTAATCTCTCTGACGGGTGGAACATCACATCACCATACGAAGAAGGCATAGATGGGGAAGCCCTAAAAGATGTGTATAGGTATGTTCATAATGAGGATAGTTTTTGGCAAATCAGAAGTCTTCTTGTTTTTAGAAATAACAATCTTGTAGCAGAAAGTTATATGAAAGACTATAATGACAGGACAAGTCCCGGCGCTGTTTGGTCTTGTACAAAACAGGTTGTGGGAATACTCGCCGGAATTGCCGTAGATCAGGGCCTGCTTTCAACAACTGATACTATTGCAGATCATCTTCCCAATGTGTCTCCCCCTGATAAAAATCAGATAACTATTGATAACTTGTTATCCATGAGGTCAGGGATTGATTATGAAAATGGCGGTATTTCGGGAAATTCTACCACATTGCTTCGTCAGAAACCGTCAAACAGTCTTGAATATGTTTTAGATCTAGGCATGGAAGCATCTCCGGGGACGCTGTATCGCTACAAGGATGGTGATCCACATATTATATCCGCAATTTTACAGGAAAGAACCGGAAGAACAACGCGTGATTGGGCATGGGATGTTCTTTTTAACAAAATAGGGATTAATAGATTACAATGGCATACTTACAAAGACGGAATAACAATGGGCGGTTTTGGAATTCTGACGACTCCCAGAGAATTGGCAAAGATAGGGCAGCTGGTTCTTAATGACGGGATGTGGAACGGCGGGCAAATTGTCAGCAGCGCATGGATTACTGAAATGACCTCTTCAAAGATTTTCGACAGCGAAACACATGAAAACAAAATAACATTTGGCTATTTCTGGTGGAAAGATACCGGACGTGATATTTCACTCATGAGGGGACATGGCGGTCAATTTGTATTTATTAACAAAGCAAAAAATCTTATTGTAGTGATAACGTCCGAACCAAATACGCAGGATGATTTTCAATTGTCGCTTAATCAGGGACTTTCGATTTATGATAGAATTAACAGCATTACACATTAATTCCCCGTAATGCCGTGTTTTGACACCCCTTTTTAGGTAAAAGTGCCAAATTTCGCCTTTTTTTCAAAAAAATTCGCTATTTTGTGCACTCTTTGCTTTCCACTGCCTATTTATATATATGGGGATTTTTTATATTTGGGGGGCCGCTTATGGCTAACCCTTTTGCCAACTCCGTTAAGTTCCTCAAGGCGGTGAATCTTCTGGCGTCTCCCAGGGGTACGACCATAAAGGGGCTTATGGGGGCTCTCCATATTTCACGGCGCTCCGTGTTCCGCCTGCTGGAAGCTCTGGAGGAATTGGGATTCCCCTTGATCGATGATCAGCCCATGCCGAGGGGCGAAAAAACGTACCGTCTTATGGAGTCCTATGTACTCAAGTTTCCGAATGTGGCAATACCAATACCCGGTTTTTCCGAACAGGAACTGACATTGCTGCTGTCCGTGCTGGATTTTTGTGTCGACGTTCAAAATCCTGACGCGGTTATTCATCTGAACTGTATCCGGCAGAAAATATTGGCAATGAGTTTGCAAAATGAAAAGGAGGAATAACATGAAAGCATATTTTGAATACGAGGACAGCACATTCTGGGCAATACGCACAGAGGGCAATGACTGCTTGACTGTTCAGGGCAGCAAGTATCGCGGATTAACGCCGGAATACATGGTGAAAATCGGAACGGAAGAGGAAAAACACTGGCGGATGTTAGAGAACGGGCAAAGAATAACTTTTGCCGATCCTGCAGCGGCGGAGATTGAAGGGCAAAAGTTGGCGGATGAAAAAAGGGCCGCCTCCATCCCCCAGGATGCTGAATTTTGGCGCATTGCCATTGAAATCAACCCACTACTGCTCTTTTTTGTTCCCGATGAATATAAAACAAAAGACCTTTGCGGTCTCGCCTCCCGAAGGAACGGCGGGGCGTTACAGTATGTTCCTGTGGAAATGCAAGATGGGGAACTTTGCAAACAGGCAGTGCATAATCGTCCCTGGGCGCTTAAGTTTGTGAGGGAAGATCTTAAAACCAGGGAGCTCTGCGAAACAGCGGTTGGTATGGCCGGCGGCACGCTTGAATTTGTGCCAAAGATTTTTATTGACATGGAGCTTGTGTTTAAGGCGATCAAGGATGACGGACGAGCGCTGGAATTCGTACCGGAAGAGATGAAGACGAGTGAACTGTGTAACGAAGCGATAAAAAACGCTTCAAGGGCTCTTGCCTTTGTACCGGAGCCATTAAAAACTCAGGAATTATGCCTTCGCGCAATGACACCGGGGGTTTTTGATCTTTTTGTTTCAAAATCCGGGATAAACTGCGCTCTTGCCTACGTCCCCCCGGCCCTTATTACCAGGGAACTCTGTTTAGAGGCCGTCGCGCACGCTTCAGAATCAGTGCAATATTTACCGGATGAATACAAAACCGCTGAAATATACCTTGCGGCGGTAAAGAAATACGGTTATGCGCTGCAATATGTGCCGGATGCTTTCAAGACCCGCGAAATCTGCCTTACTGCGGTAAAAGAATGTGGCGATGCGTTGGAGTATGTTCCGCAGGAACTCAAAACAGCGGAATTAGTAAACGCGGCGATTAAGCAGGAGCCGGCCGCTCTTAAGTTTGTTCCCGATGAATTTAAAACAAGAGAATTTTTCCTTGCGGGGATAAAAAAGCACTGGAATGCTCTACCGCTTGAGTATGTGCCTGACTCTATGAAAACAAAAGAATTTTATGAAGAAGCTTTTGCCCTGAATATAAAGGCCTTTTCATATATTCCCAAAGAATTCATTACCAAAGAAATGTGCGAAAGGGCTGTCGAGGAAAGTGAAAATGGCAGTGTGCTTGAATACATCCCGGAGGAATACCGCACAGAAGAGCTTATCACCAAGTCTATTGAAAAAGCCGGCTTATCACTTGGCGACATTCCCGATCACTTAAAAACAGAGCAACTCTGTTTGCTGGCGGTAAAAAGTCACGGTTCCGCGCTTGAGGCTGTCCCCTACAAATTGCGAAACGCCGAAATTTGTCTTGCGGCTGTTACACATTTCTCATCCGCTTTGGAATATGTGCCGGAAGCGCTTAAGACACAGGAACTATGTCTTGCCGCCATAAAACATCAAACAATTGACAAATTGGCGCTTCAATATATCCCGGAGCATATCAAAACGCCTGAGTTTTTT
>LIUG01000169.1:1805-30401 GCA_001462245.1 Candidatus Fibrimonas termitidis | reverse complement strand
AAACCATATCTGGAGAAAATACATCCGAAGGATTACTTCAAGCCTCGTTGCGGGACGGCCAGTCCGATTGGAATAGTAGTGAGGCTGTATCAGCGAAACTATGTTTGACCAAGGTACGATGGCTTCCATCTTGCTCAGAAATTCCTCCCGGCGGGTACGCTTCTTCTTGGTTTGAGTTTCCAAGTCTCCAAAAGTCAATAGCTTTTCCATACAGTGAATATAATTTATTTTTCATAAAAACGGTAAGACTTAATCAGCGTTTACTAACGATAAAAATAACAAAGGGGAATACAACTTAACCTACTGGCTTGATTCTGCGATATTTGAAAATGTAGCTATAGATGGCAATGGCAAAAGGAGGTATTTGTCTGTTAATACCTCCGAACCTCATTTTTCCTCCATATACCTCCAGAGACCTTTCCTGAATCCAGCGGAATCTCCCAGATACAATGCTCGTGAATTGGGAGACAGAACTTGGACTAGTGATGCTGGATGCCCCAATCGCCGTTCTTTAATTGAAGAGGCTCAGGAAGTCAGAGCGAAAGGCAGAGAGAACTTAGTAGATTTACGTAAAAGTGTAGAGAATCGCAATAATTTGCCCCCCTCCCGCAACATTTTAATTGCCCATAGCATGGGCGGCGTAGCTTCCCGTGAGTATGTACAAAGCGATTCTGTTTACAACGAAGATGTTGACAAAGTGATAACTTTGGATTCTCCGCATGAAGGGACGCAAGCGTTGAGCTTATTGATTAGCAAGCATGATGATTGGGCTGTTAATATTGCTACGTCAGCAACGCAATTTTTAGCGGTGGGAGGTCTTTTGGCAGCCGTTGGCGATGATTTGTTCACCAATTATTACTCTCTGCTTTTGTGGACTATCGGCTTGTCTTATGGTTTGTCTGAAGGATTGGATCTTGCTTTTTTGAGGTCGGCTTTTCCTTATGATAAAGACGACCCCCTTGCATATTACATAGACCCCGATAGGTGGGAATTCCATTTTGGAAGACTGGGAGACAGGAAAAAAGGAGTAAAAAATATAAAAGATTTGAAAGCGAAAAATGTTGACCCAAATAAACAAATTCCCATGTTCAGATTGCTTTATTCCACCAACTCTTTGACTTTTACGGATCCTGAAAATTCATTTGCAGAAGAATTGTTCAGCGGTGTTATTCCAGACGCATTGTATGTATCTACTCGGAATTTTTATTCGCATATTAAAAAAGATAATCCTACGAATCTTAAGATAAACTCGGCTTTTGCTTCCATGTATTTGGGTGTGTTTTTCGGTCTTGGACTTGAGGAAAGCGGTTCTTCTCTTGTTCCGAGCCAGTCAGGAAGCGCAAAAAATACTTCTTTTTTGAATGATGCGAATGTTGATGTAAAAAGAGTTCCTTATAATGGAGCGTTTACGTCCGGAGATGTTCCGGCTTTTGCCTCGCTGGTGGAAACAGCAGCCATAGTTGCAACAACTACAGCTGCTGTTTTATCATGGTCGCCTACATTAGCATTGTCTGCGAAAATTTGCACTATAACTGCTGCTGCCCTTGCAGCCTCCGGGTTTGCCGCCGCTTCCGTCATACCTTTTATAGATGATTTTGAACCTTCCCATAAAGCTCCTGCCACATCCAAATACCAATCCGGATGGAAAGGCACCCCAAATACCTATTATAAAATATCCGGCGGCAATACCACCGTTAAACCTTACCAAATGGAAGAATTCCTCTACGAAAAGCCTTTTGCAAACTTGCGCGTAAAAAGCAGCTATGACCCTAGTTGGAAAGACACTCTATCCGATACCTTGGGTTTATATATCGGAGACTCTCTCAAACCGCTACATATATCCAACAACCTCTCCAAATACACCCCCCTCAAATTCAAATCCACCTCGGATTGGGAAACCATGGGCGTAAAAAAAGAACGCTGGGAAATAACAACAGGTGTAGGCAATGAAAAAATTCCCATCCGTCACGCAGACCGCTACCCCATGCCATCCATCATGGTGAAAGACTTCATAAGAAAATACGAATTTGAAATAGATGACCTAATGCCCCAGCGCTTGCGTCAAATACGCCTTAATTTCAACTTCAACGAAGAACTTGCTTGGGAATGCGATATCAATAAAAATCTGACAGATGTCACTGCTTGCGTTGTTTTTAAGCGTAGCCCAACAAGTGATGGATGGCAAAATATTGGCAATGAGAAACATCCAGTTAATGAGAAAGGTATTTTTATTTTTGAGCCGGAAAATTATTACAAAGATGTTGGTATGGGTGCAATTCAAAAAGATAACCAAAATACCGTAATCTTGAGCATGGTCAACAAGGTAGGCCTCTCCAACAGCCAGCGTTTCTATTATCTGTTCAAGGCTACGGCAGACTTAGTTGAGCCTGTTTGGCCACTCAGAAATATTAAAGTCAGCAATATGAATGGCTTCACCGCTTATATCAGCGCATTGGATTACCAAGATATTTCTGTTTTGGGCGGCGAGGAACGCATTCTTCCTAGATCAAATGATTTGGATTATTCAGAATTGCCATATCACCCCATGACTACTCCATTACGTGATAGCGAAGGCTTTTTACTTAAATCGCTCTCCGATTACAGCAACTTTGCCGGCGGCAAGTACGATTGGGAGATTATCGCAGAGACCGGCGATATTTCCGATCCAAACAAAAGCTCCAAGTCCACCATGATTGTTCCCTTTACGCTAGATACAACTCTGCCCAAAATAAAGCTCATTGCCGAACGTAAATTTGCAAACCCGGATTCCATTGCATTTTTGACTCGTTTCGATAATGAAGCAAAAATAGACGAAGCTCTCAAGCTGGTAGCATTTTTCCTCAAACAAAAGAATAAAACAATAGCCACCGCTAAGTTCAGCAATGTGCTTGCCCCCAGTTTTGGTGTTTCATTACAGGATTTTAAGGATAGTTTGAGCAATAAAATAGAAACGTTTACTGATGGTCAGTATCAGCTTGTAGCTTACGCTTTTGATGGCTCCGTAGGCAACTTCCAGCAGCATAATTTACTTAACAAAGTTGTGGATGGCGATACATCTGTTTACCATCTTTTTGAAAGCAATGGCAATATTTGGCAAGGCATGAATGTTAGCAAAGAATCGGTTGAGTTTTTTATAGATACGCAACCGCCTGATATAGAGAATTTTTCGCTGTCTCGTATCACATTAGACACGGAAACATCAAAGCCTAATAGTTCATTTAACGCAGATTCAAATTTATTTGTTTTGAACCAAGACAGCCTTTTGCAAGTGCATATAAGCATTTCAGATTCAGGCAATCAGGCAGCCCGCTACTCGCTTTTATTTTATGATTTAAACAATGGCAACTCCATTCCTATTGGCGATACCATAATATTAAAAAGTGGCAAAGGCAACAAAGTATGGAAAGAACAGAGAGGTATGCTTGTTCCTGACGGCTATTATAAATTGTCCTTGCATGTCTGGGACGAGGCAGGCAATTTTTCGAAAAAGGATTACGAAGAAATTCTGTACATAGACCGCCTACCTCCTGCAATAGTTGAAGTGATTTCCGATAAGCTAATTTTTGAAGACACATCCGATGTTTTTTCCGCAAAAATTTATGTAGAACAGAAAGACAGCGACAGTCTCCTTTCCGAAATGGAATGCCACTATCGCATAAATGACAGTGCTTGGCAGAAAATAAGCCAGACATTGCCGAAACAATCGGAACGCCAAATTCTTTCTTTCTCGATGGATAAAAATTTAGTTGGTTCTTCACACGGCAAAAGGCGTTTGGAAGCCGGTTGCATGGATTTAGCCGGCAATTTTTCCTCTGTGCTAGATTTGTTCTATTTAGGAGAACTATCACCGATTATAGTTTACCCTGACAGCCTTGTTACGGAATCCATATTAGCTATTCGCGGTATTGCCCCTAAACGTTTCTCTGATGATTCTCCAGCTTCTTATATGCTTGAATGGCGCAGAGAAGGAGATTCAGCATGGCAAACGGCTGGAATTGATGTTGGCGCAGGCAAGCGTTCCGATTCTGCCGCATGGATTTCAAATGGCGTTCAGCCTTCACTCGGAAATCTGGGTTTTTTGTATATAAATGGCTTTGAGCGAGGCAATTATGAAATTCGACTCTCAGTCAGGGACTGCGCTTCATGCGATTTTCGCAGCGATGTAGTTTCATTTGAATATTGGCCGAATGACAATTGGAGCAATAGCTTGGATAGCCTTATTTTTGCAGTGTCCGGCGATGAAGATGGCAGTTTTGTTCCGGGCAGCAGCACAGTGTCTATTTCGCTAAAAGTTGATGGTGATGCAAGTACCGATTTCCGTGCACGCATTTATGCCCAAGATTCAAAAAGAAATGCTCAATTTGAGTTTTCCGCCGATAGCTTGTCCGTTTCACCTTACGAAGGCAAGCCGGATTCTCTTGATGGAGATGGAATTTGGTTTTGGAGTGAAAATGAAATTTACAATCTGCACTGGAATGGTTTGCCGAAAGACGAACGCATTTACATACATTACGCAAATGGAGATATAGACGAAAGTGCTTGCGTGAATAATTGCTATGCTGCAGACTCCCTGTTAGCTTCCAATTCGGATTCTTATGACGTAGCGAGCAAGCAGGGTATTTTAATTCCTTACGAAAGCCGTATTCCCAAAGGTCTTAATAGGGTTATGATTTTAAGTGGCTCTTCTGATAGCATTAAGTTCAAGAATGAAAAGCCGTTTTGGATTAACGTGAGAAACTGGGAAAAAATTGTTGATAGTTCATCAATGGTTTTACCTATTCGCTTGGGCAGTAAAAGTGGCAGCGCAACAGAGCTTTTTGTTTCTTATGTCGGCAGCTTCCAAGTCAACCGAATTTTTTACGGATTATACCGTGAGTGGGATGGCATTTCCTCAACCGGTCGCTACCCGCAGGGTGACTCGGTTATTTTTTACGCCGAGGCTATAGAGAAAAAAATTGGCGGTAGAGTTCTCTTGGATTCGTTTAAAGTCCATATAAAAAAACCTGACTTGAACATAGTTTCCGCTTCCGAAACTCTGGATGATTTTTACATTGTTAATTATAGGGGCAGCAATGGTGATAACGGCGAAGATATGGCACTTGGCCAAAAAAGCGTGTCTTACGGCATAGTTGGTCGTGATGCGCTTGTCAGTGCATATATCAAAAATGAAAATGGTGCTATAGTCCAGACTTTGTTTGAAAACAAGCCTAATTCCGCCTCGTTCTCCAGCAAAGCATATTCTGTTTCATGGAACGGAGTTAACAGTAGCGAGCATTTGGTTACGGAAGGGAATCATTATTTTTATATAACAGCCAAGGAAAGCGGAGTTTTGGACAATCCCCAAGAAGCCTCCTTAAAACTGGATTTCAAGATATCTTACTCAGCTGGTGTAGTACAAGTAAAAGACGACGGCAGCACGTTTTCCACTTCCAGTCTTTCGCTTTTGTATGCAGATTCAGTTAGAAGCGATTACTGGCAATACACTCCCGTTGCGGATTACTTGGTTGAAGCAGAGATAACCGGCAAAACGCTCCCAGACTCTTTGCGTAACCTAAAAGTTGAATGGACAGCAAGCGGTACGCAGAGTGTTTACGGCTACCCCCCACAAAGGTTTAACCTTGGGGTCAAAAGGCAGAGGGATACTTTACCACTGGTGATAGTCACTAAATTAAAACACACTATAGAAACGGGAGTTTGTGGGATAGCTTGGGTTTGGGAGAAAGCTAATCATCATTATGATTCTATTTATACTATGAATACTTTGTATTTTGATGGAAGAACACGCAAGGCGAATTATAATTTTTCATATAATAAGAACGGATTAGATGATGAGTGGTCTAATAATTTAACCATATATGCTTTTTTGCTAAAAGATGCTGGAGGAAAAACTGCTAAATATTTGGCTGAAAACGGAACATATGTTTGGAAAAATTCAATTAGATTGCCCAATCCTGGTGGAGGAGACCGTAACAAGGAATATTCATTTGATAGGAAAAATACTGGATGTATTGCTGATTACAATAACCTAGATGATAATAGCCTATGTATATATACGCCCGATACTATAACAGCAGGATATAATCCCAATGCCAATTTATTTAATTCTGCTAGATTATATTCCAATAAAGAATTCTATACCGATGTCGTAGATTTAAGTGATGGTTGTTCTAGGTCTCCTACAAGACATAGTAGATTAGGATTTAACGTCGAGCTTACAATTCCCGACGAGGAATACTGGAACGCAGAGTACGGTTACGACAATCTTGTAAATCGCACCATACGGATAGACCAAACAAACAAAACCATGTATGGCGAAGAAGGATATTTAAAACAGGTTTTCAAAATGCCAGATGTCAGTAGAAAACAGACCTTCTTTGACGGCGATTCTTGGAGTTCAAATTATCAATATGGCATGCTCACGCCTTTTGAAACGCATAAGATACCTTTCGTTTCAGTCGGAGACCTTGGGAGCAACAACGCTTTTGCCTTTGCAGATGAGACTAAAATATACCAGTACCCTAGCTATTTCCATGCTAAATTTTATAACCATGCAGAAGGCGGGAAAGGAACATTCAATGCTTATATAATAGGCAATAAAAACAACAATGGCTCAAAAGACACGTTAAAGCTCCAAAGCAATGAAGATAATGCCAACAAAAAATCTTCGTTGCTAACACATGGCTCTGTTGATATATTTGTTGCGTTAAATGCCAATCTCAGCCATTTTATTCAAGATACGGCTCAAATTCCATACCCAGCCTCAGAGAATTGGATTTCTGAGAGAAAAGATACATGCCCTTCTTATGAAGAAAATTCATGGCTGAATACGACCAAAAATGAGGCATCTTGCAAGAAGTATTACAAATCGGGTTCCAAAGCTCACTACTACTTTGGAGATTTTACAGATGATATATGGAAATCCTATATGGCTAAAAACTCTTATTTGAATAATTGGCTCAATTTGCCTGAATTTAGTACCGATTCTTTTTCAGGTTATTATATAGCTAATTCTATTTATGGGGCAAGCGAATTATTAGGCAAAGACTCCGTTAGAGTAGATATCTTATCTATAAATCCTAAAAATTATTCAAATGGAAAATTTTATATACCCATTAAGCATGAGCCTTTTGCACCTGAGATTAACGCAACATACATTCCTAAAATTCAAAATGTATCTAAAAATGATATTTCGTTTGAATTTAGTAAAAAGAGCGACTCCGTCTATATAGATGCTCACGACTGGGACAGCATGTCAACACGGCGTAGTTTAGAAGAAAATCCTCAGGGCTGGAACGATTACCCTAAATCCGATTCTCCTATAATCTTGCACACAAGGGATTTTTTGAATGATGAATGGATAAAGGAGCCAAAGCTTAAATCTGCAAGTTTGTTGCATTTGGATAGTTCACCTCATACCCATTTCGAAGCCAATGTGGAAAATGGAACAGATGTTGTTTTATCGACAAGAGATATTGCAAGCGAGAAGCGCCCACATGAGCTTATAGCCGTAAAAGGCTTGGTTCCCTCTCATTCGGATTGGAAACTGCAATATTTAAATCGCAGCAATTTGCAAAGCATAGCATCCGGTCGTTCAGCCGATTTCATTCTTGCATGGTTAAATGTGAGCAAACTTCAGGGCAACACTTCTATTCTTTTGCTTTGGGGCAATGGCGGCGTTATCACCAACATACGCAAATTAGACTTAGACATAGGCAGATCCGTTACGAAGAGTCAGGGCGGTGTTGTCCAGTCCTTGTTCGGCGAGGTAAGCGTTGCATTCCCGTCAAATTCAATAGACACAGTAGTGACCGTGCGCACGGCAGATGCCAAAGACTACGCCTTTGAAACATTGAATGGCTCCGTGCTTCTTGGCCCTATTGTTGAAGTTCTCCCGTCAATGGAATTCACAGATACCACCGCTCTCCCACGCGTAAAATCCCGCATAGCAAAAAGCGAATTAAAACGCATGAATTTATCTCCTGACAGAGTGCGTTTGTATAAAATAGACACGGAAAACAAAAAATTCGTTGAACTTCAAAGGACACTCATAGGCTTTGACAAAGAAGATGAATGCAAACCAAGCGATTACAAAATATGCAATAGCTACAGCGAAAATTGGGCATATCTTTTAATCTCTGCAGAAACACGGACATTTTCTGCGTTTGTTGCCCTTGACTCTGCAGCAGCGGAACAGTTTAACCAAGAATCCGCAATTGAGCCGGAAACCCTTCTTCCTACCTATATCTCCTGCACCATCCTAGAAGACGCACTATGGCTCGGCCTCGACAACGGCTACCTTGAATTGACACACGAATGCAACCAACCAACTATGAGCACCTTCCAGCTTCGCAAAGACGGCAACGTGGTAGCGGAGCACAATCAAGCGTTTCCCGGCAATATCCATTGGGACGGTCAAACAGGCATAAACAAAATTCCGCATGGAACCTACTCCAGCCGCTACATCGCCATCGGGGCAACAGGGCAGGAGATGCAAATAATCGGTCCTGTTGTTTACACAGACACTCTAAGGCCATCAATTTCCGGATTTAATGTAGAAGAGTCTTCCGTATTGATTGACCGTGAATATAAGATTCATGCAAATGTGCAAGACGACTACTCCGGCATATCCGCAATTCGCTTGACATGGCAGCTTGGCGAAGCCATTTCCGGAACGGCGAACCTCGTTGCAGACAACGCAGGAAACGCAAACTACACACTTGTCATTCCCCGCAATCAACTTGCACAGTGCGCAGGCTGCCGCATAAATATATCGCTACGTGCCGAAGACATGGGTCGCAATTATTCGGAAGCGCAATGGCAATCTGAGCGCTTGTGGCCATATCCTGCCGACCTTGCCCTTTGGTACCCCGCTCAGGAAGGCGGCGGCAAAACGGTAAGAGAATATATTGGCACCGGCCACGATTTGAATTTGCTAATGCAAACCCCGTGGCTCTCTGCTTCCGGCATATATTTTGAAAAGAGCGGAGACAAGGCGGCAGGGAACGGGCAAGTGAATTTGGGCAGGGCAGATTCCTACACCCTTGAGGTTTGGGTTCGCCCCGGCCATGTTTCCGGCTTGTCATGGCATAGAATTTTAGGTTTCCATGCCGCAGACGGCAGACGAGTTGATTTGCAAATAAGAGGCAGCGACGTGCGGCTTCTTGATGGAACACAGTCATGGATGGTTCCCGCTTTGCTTTCGCAAGCCAAAACATGGACTCACCTAGCAATTGCCATTGATGGAGATTATGCTCGCTTTTACATGGATGGCAAGCTAGCCGACACTGTAGCTGCAATGCCTTCCGAGCGTATATGGCTAGGCAATTTTTCGCTTGGAACGGGAGACGATATCCCTTCTTTTGCCGGGCATTTAATGCAAGTTCGCATGTATAAAAGAGCCTTGGAAGCCGAAGAAGTGTACGCCTTGTTCACCGGAGCGGGCTTGGGTGAAGGAAGGTCTTTGGAAATTGTGCTTGCCGACGAATTGAATTGGAAAACAGACGGCGTTGGGCGAGGCTTCAGTTGCGCTGTTCCGGGTTCATCATATTGGGAAATCTCAAAAGAAACTTCTCTCTCTTGGCGGGCTTGGGCAGAACGCGGAGCGTCTTACAGAGTTTTCTTATACGCCCGCTCCGCACAACCCGGCACCAAGGCAGTCAAAGCCGGAATATCAGGCACAGCATTGCTTTCCGGAACCATGTCTTTGGAAAGCGTTTGGCGTCCTATCGCCCTGCAAGAAATTGCATTGCCGCTTAAATCCGGCTTCAACGATATTGAGCTTCGCTTCCCTGCCGACCTTGACATCGCAGGCATAGCCATTAGCGACAACCCAAGCATACTGCCTTCTCAAATATCTTGGAAATCCGAAAGCGGTACAGCTGCCTCTTCCGCTGTTTACACCCAGGTTCGTTTTGAAGGTCATCCTGACCCTTCCATGATTCGCCCCCGTATCCGCTTGCAGAATACAGGTCATGTGCCGATATACGGGCCTAAAGTGCGGTATTATTTCCGTGGAGAAGACCCCGCTCAGGTTATGGCATCCAAATTCTATCCGCAAGAGGGAAAACTTATTATCAGGCAAGAGAGGGACAACCTAGGCTATGCAGAATGGAGCTTCCCGGAAACAACTGTGCTGCCGGCGGGACAGCTTCTTTTCTGGGGAGAAGGCCCGCACTTCGGGCTGCATAACACAAGCTACGTTCCTTGGATTGTTAATGACGACCCCTCTTTCGCAGACGGAAGTTCAAATGTTTACGCAGATGCTCCCGGAATTGTTGTGTTAGATGTGGAAAACAACGTATTGAGCGGCTCCTGCTTTGAGAATGAGCAACCGCTCATCACAACACCTAGGGCGCAAGTTTTTGCAAGGGATTCTCGCGCGGGTGACAATCAGGCAAGCCAGCTTTATATAAAGCTTGAAAATATAGGGCAGGTTCCCATTAAAAATTATGAGGTTCGTTATTCATTCTATGTTCCCGGCAATGCCGTTCCGGTTTTGGACGTGTATGATATGCAAGGCTTGAACGCCTCACTCAAAAATCTTGGCTCCGGTCGTTGGCAAGTGGTAATTTCCGGAGCAGCCTCGCTTGGTCCCGGAATATCTTGGGCAAACCCTGCGCAGTTCGCACTGCATTTGCCAAACTGGCAGAGCGGATGGCAAACCGGCGATGACCCTTCTCACGATGGCATTTCCGCCGAGTGGGGTATTGCAAAAGGCGTAGAGATTTTTGATGCTTCCGGCAACCGCATTTACGGCAAGGAGCCTTCTTGGATAGCAGAGATTGCGGATAATTCAAATTCGTCTTCTAGTTCCGCTTCTGCCACCGGCACATCGGTAAGAGTAATGGCTAAAGAGACTAAAGCATATGAGTCCAATGCGTCATCAGTTCGCTTTTATGTGGAAAACTTGGGAGAGCAGAGCATAGATGGCTTTGAGGTTCGCTATTGGTTCTCGCCGGAGCAGGGAAAACAGCCAAGCCACCAGATTTATAACAATACCCAGTTCTCCGCAAGCGTAGTAAACGATGGCGACAATCTTTACAGCGGTCGTTTTATATATACAGGCGCTCCATTGGCTCCGGGGGCAAAAACAGAATGGGGAGATGGTTTGGAATTTTTTATTCACCACAGCGATTGGTCTGCTTGGAACAAGGAAAGCGATTTTTCCCACAATGGCTTGGAAAGCCAGTTTTCAGAAGCTAACTACATCGCAATATACAATAGCAATGGTAACCTTATATGGGGAACCGAGCCGGTTATTCCAGAAAATATAAGCAGCAATCCTCCTATTGAAATTGCCATTTTGCCGGACGGTTTGCTTATATCGTTGCTGGAAAATTCTAATTTAATGCTGGATTTGGTGAATGCTGCCGGTATGCCGCAGAAATTTTTGTTCCAAGGCACTTTGAGTGCAGGGCAGCATTTAATAGCTGCGAATTGGTCTAATGTGGATTTTGCAAGAACTTATCTCGTGGTTCGCCTGAATGGGCAAATTTCAAGCCAGCTCATTTCTAAATTTAACAAATTGGGGAATTGAATATGTTTAAGAAAATTGTTTTAAGTCTTTTTGCATTCTGCTCTGCTTCAATGGCTTTGGATGCTGCCACAATAATTGCAAACCAGAAAAATGCCGCTTTCCCTGACACGGCAGAAATCCGCATAAAAACAACCGTTGCAATACAGGGTATGCCGGAGCAAGCTATTGAAAGCCGCATTATTACAAAGGGAAAAGAAAAAACAGTCACGGAAATAAAATCTCCCCTTATGAATATGAAAATAGTCCGCAACGGGAAGCAGTTGAGCGTCACGGATTTGAAAACCGGCGCCGCGCTGCCTTCGCAAATGGCGGGGCAGGCGGCTGAGTACGATATCAGCCAAGATATGGGAAAACCGGAAGACTACTTGGCTCCCGTAAAAGAAGGAAATTTTTGGCGTTTGTCACATAAAAACCCTGAACAAGCTGTTTTTTTCTATTCGGAAGAATTGAAGCGAATTGTGAAAATACAGCAAACCGTGCAGCCAGGCGTTCAAAGCGAAACAAGCATAAAATACTGTAGCAAGGAATGCGCATTCCCCGGAATGCCGGCTTCCATTGACATTTTCAACCAAATGAACGGGCAAACTGTTGCGAAAATATCTCTGGAAATAATATCCATGCAAAAACTCGCAAACATCCCAGATGCCGTGTTCGCTGTACCGAAAAAGTAGATTTGTATTTCTGCTCCAAAATTCCCCAACAATCCCTGTATTTGCCTTACCCAGAATATCCGCTATCCCCTTCGAGCTTCATACCTTGACGATTAATCTTTTTTTTGCTATATTTGTAACTGTGCGGCGGTAACTCAGTAGGTAGAGTTTCAGCCTTCCAAGCTGACTGTCGCCGGTTCGAGCCCGGTCCGCCGCTTTGATTTACTATCTTTCCCGTTATGAAACGTGCTTATATCCTTTTGCCGGCGGCTAACGGCGTTCCTTTGGAAAATGTAGCCGATGGAATTTTAGAGACTTTGAGTAAAAAAGGGTTGAGGGTGGAGAAATTCATTCCTTTCGGGGAAGCCGGGATACCTTTTGCCGAAATCCGAAACTCCATTATCTCCAGTTGCGAACAAATGGTTATGGAACTCCTGGTGGATAAGCTCTCAAGAATATCTGCAAAAAACGATATCGTGATAGTCGAAGGAATTTCCGATGTGGATATTTTTTACAAAAAAGAACTCCACCGCATATTAACCTCTGCCCTTGATGCCGATATTATTCTGGTCGCAAGCGTAAACGGAAAAGCTCCGAAAGAGCTGATCAGCGAGATTTCGGTTGAAGAGCATTTTCATAAAAACGCAAATGCCTTTATGGCCGGCTGCATATTTTTGAATGTGGACGAAAATAATGAAGATATTCTCAGAACTGCCTGCAAAGACAGCGATTTGCCGGCACTGGCCTTTGTTCACGGCGGAGAAAACCCGAGCAAGGAAGCCGTTATAGCCGGCATAGAAGAAGAACCTTGGGAGCTTGTTTTAAAGAAAAACAGAGAGCACCGAATGAGCCCCCCGGAATTTCGCAACTTTTTGATTAAAAAAGCGCAGAAATACAAAGCGAAAATAGTTCTGCCGGAAGGCTCGGAACCCAGAACCGTACGTGCTGCCATCCTCACCCTGCAAAGGCAGATAGCCCAGCCTCTGCTGCTTGCAAAAAGGGCGGATGTTGAAAAAACGGCTGCTACTCTTTACATGAAACTCCCTCCCGACCTTGAAATTATTGATCCGGAAAATATTGCGCCCAAATATGTGCCTCTATTGGTAGAACTTCGCAAGAACAAGGGATTGACAGAAGAACAAGCCAAAAAATTGCTCGCCGATAGCGTTTGGGTGGCAACCATGATGGTAAAAGCCGGAGATGCAGACGGCCTTGTAAGCGGAGCGATTCATTCCACGGCAGATACCATTCGCCCTGCTCTTTCAATAATTAAACCTCATGCGGGAACCTCGCTCATAAGCTCGGTTTTTTTTATGTGCTTGCCCACACAGGTGCTTGTTTACGGAGATTGCGCCATAAACCCAAACCCAAACGCAGACGAGCTTGCGCAGATAGCTATACAATGCGCAGACACCGCCCGGAACTTCGGCATTGCGCCCCGAGTAGCAATGCTTAGCTACAGCACAGGCGAAAGCGGCAAAGGCGAAGATGTTGACAAGGTGAAAAAAGCCACGCAAATAGTAAAAGAACTCCGTCCGGATATTGAAATAGACGGGCCTATGCAATATGATGCCGCAATAATGGAGTCCGTAGCCCGTACCAAAGCTCCCAACAGCCATATAGCCGGCCGTGCAACGGTATTCGTGTTCCCGGATTTAAACACAGGCAACACAACCTATAAAGCGGTTCAGCGCAGCGCAAACACCGTAAGCATTGGCCCCATGCTCCAAGGCTTGGCAAAACCGGTTAACGATTTGTCTCGCGGTGCACTGGTGGATGATATTGTTTACACCATAGCCATAACAGCGGTGCAAGTGGGGATGGACAAATAATTTTCTATATTTAACCTTAAGATTTTAGGAGAAAGATATGTTGAAGCGTATTTCTTTTTTTGTTGCAGCATTTGCAATTTATACTTTTGCTCAAACCCCTGTCCCTGAGGCTCCTGCAGCCCCGCCTGCACCGGCACCTGTTGCTCCAGCACCAGCTCCTGTACCTGTTGCTCCAGCTCCAGCGCCTGCACCAGTACCTGCTCCCGTAGCAGAACCCGCCCCTGCACCCGAAGCTCCCGCAGCCGCTCCGGAACCTGCGCCTGTGGCCGAGACTGTACCTGCAACTCCGGCAGATTCGGCACAAGCAGCCACTCCGACACCGGAAGCTGTTCCGATTCCAACTCCGGCTCCTCAGGCAGATACCACTGCGGTTGCAGCAACACCGGCTCCTGCTCCGACACCCGCTCCGGTTCCGGTACCTGTTGAACCTACGTCAAAAGAAGCTATCATAGAAAACCCGGTGGAATTTATTATTGTCTCCGTTATTTTTGTAGCAACGGTTTTGTTAATAGCCTTGACCGGAAACTGATAAGAGGTTCAAAAATGAATTTAGAGTACAGAGTCGCGGATATTTCCCTAGCGGACTGGGGTAGAAAAGAGATTGAGCTTGCAGAGACGGAAATGCCGGGCTTGATGGCTCTTCGCAAAGAGTATAATGCCAAGCATCCGCTAAAAGGCGCTCGCATAATGGGCAGCCTGCACATGACCATTCAAACGGCGGTTCTTATTGAAACTCTCGTTGAGCTAGGTGCGGAAGTGCAATGGGTAAGCTGCAATATATTCAGCACCCAAGACCACGCCGCAGCTGCGGTTGCAGCCAACGGTGTAAGCGTTTTTGCTTGGAAAGGCGAAACCTTGGAGGAATACTGGGACTGTACAAGACGCGCAATGGAATTTCCGGGCGGCAAGTTTCCCAACCTGATTTTAGACGATGGCGGTGACGCAACCATGTTGGTGATTCGCGGAGCGCAGTTTGAAGATGCCGGCAAAGTTCCCGCATTTAACCCCAAGGCCGATAGCGAAGAATGGGGTGTGTTTTTAGCGCTTTGCAAAAAACAATTCGCAAAAGATCCCAAGCATTGGACAAAAATCCGCAAGGAGATAAAAGGCGTTTCGGAAGAAACAACCACAGGTGTTCATCGTCTTTACGAGATGTCAAAAAAGAATGAACTCCCCTTCCCCGCCATAAATGTAAATGATTCTGTGACAAAGTCCAAATTTGACAACCTCTATGGTTGCCGCCATTCCTTGATAGATGGCTTTAACCGTGCCACCGATGTGATGATTGCGGGTAAAATCGCAGTTGTTTGCGGTTATGGCGATGTTGGCAAGGGCTGCGCCCAAAGTTTGCGTGGGCAGGGCGCAAGGGTGATTATCACCGAGATAGACCCTATTTGCGCATTGCAAGCCAGCATGGAGGGCTATGAAGTTCGCCGTTTGGAGAGTGTTATTGGAATAGCAGATTTATTTGTGACCACCACAGGCAATACCGATATTATTTTAGCCAAGCACATGGAAAAAATGAAGCACCGTGCTGTTGTAGGAAATATCGGCCATTTTGACAACGAAATTGATATGGCGGGTTTAAAGAAAATCAGAGGCATTAAAAAGAGGAATATAAAACCTCAGTATGATGAATGGATTTTTAAAGACGGTCACAGTGTTTTGGTTTTGGCAGAAGGCCGCTTGTTGAATTTGGGTTGCGCTACAGGGCATCCAAGTTTTGTTATGAGCGCAAGTTTCACCAATCAAACCATAGCTCAAATCGATTTATGGCTAAACGCTCAGGGCAAAAAAACCGTAAGCGGCATAAAATACCAAAACGGTTCCGTTTATACCCTGCCGAAAATCCTAGACGAAAAAGTAGCTCGTTTGCATTTGGATAAGCTGGGTGTTGAACTGACCAAGTTGACCAAGGAACAAGCGGATTACATAGGCGTTAGCGTTGATGGCCCGTATAAGGCGGATAATTACAGATACTAGTCGAATTTCACAAATTCTTCAATTGCCATTCTCTTTTTAGCTCCAATGCCGGAAACTTTTTCAAGGTCTTTGGCGGAGCGAAAAGAGCCTTTTGTTTCCCGGTGATCTATTATTTTTTGAGCAAGAGAAGGGCCAACGCCTTTGATAAAGCATAGGTCATCTTTGCTCGCTGTGTTTATGGAAATTGGGAAGGCCGGAGCTTTCTTTTTCGGAGCTTTTGCTTTTTGAATTTTTAGTTGCTCTTCTGCTTCTGCTAAAGTGTCAATGGAAACAGTATCAACTGCAACGGTATCAACAATCGCTGCCTCGTAATTTATCGGCAATAAAATATTTTCCAAGGGAGAGAGTTTGTTAAATGCCCCCAAGCGAGAAATTCCTCCTAAGGCAAAAAGAAATAATGCCAGAAATAAAAATTTCTTCTCAGCAACGTTCATCGTACCTCTTTTCACCGGCTTTCAATAAATTGTAAAATAACGGTGAGGGTTTTAACAAGGTTGATGTCAATTCAGGGTGAAACTGGCAGCCAACAAAAAACGGATGGTCCGGGATTTCCATCATTTGCATAATGTTGTCTTCCTTGGCGGAATAACCGGAGAATACCAAGCCGTGCTCTTCAATTTTGCTTATATACAGCGGATTCACTTCATAGCGATGCCTAAACCTCTCCCTTATCACGGAGGCTCCGTTGTAAATTTTTTCCACAAGAGAACCCTTTTTCAAGAATACATCATAGCCGCCTTTGCGAAGAGTTCCGCCCAAGACCTTTACATATTCCAAACCCGGCAAAAATGCGATTATAGGCTCCTTTACCTCTATGCCGTCCGACTCAACTTCTGCGGTATTGGCTAAGGGCATTCCGCATTTATGGCGAGCATATTCCACAACGGCAAGCTGCATTCCGTAGCAAATTCCGAGGAAGGGAATCTTCATCTCTCTTGCAACCTGTATTACCGAAATTTTTCCCTCCATTCCACGGCTGCCAAAACCGCCCGGAACTATCACCGCATCAACATCTGCCAATTCGCTTTTTATGTGTTCCAAAATATCCATATCTTCCGGTTTGCTTGGAAATTCGGTGTCCAGTATCTTCAGATTGTAGGCGATGTTCAAATGAGCGGAAACATGATTTATCGCTTCCCTAATGCTCGCATAGGAATCCTCCAACTGGGTGTATTTTCCGCACAGAGCAACGTTCAGGGTCTTTCTCGGGTCTTCGTAATTTTTTCTGCAAATTTCTACTAAGCGTTTCCACTCGTCCATTTTCGGAGAACCCGCTCCGGCTATTTTCAATTTTTTGAATATTATGTCCAGAATCCCCTCTTCCTGAAAACTCAGGGGTATCTCGTAAACGGATTTCATATCCAAACCCGATATTACATTTTTGCTGGGAATATTTCCGTATAGGGCTATTTTTTCTTTGATTTTCGGGGTTAGAGCTTCGCTACATCGACCTATTATTATGTCCGGATAAATTCCCCTTTCATTCAAATCGCGCACGGACATTTGCGTGGGTTTTGATTTTTGCTCGCGAACCCCGTTTGGAATGGGAACATAAGTTAAATGCGCAAAAATGCAGTTATCCGGGCCTACTATGTGCGAGAGTTGGCGAGCAGCTTCTATATAAAATTCATTTTCCAAATCGCCTACGGTTCCGCCTATTTCAACAAGCATAATATCCGCATTTTCCTTGCTCGCCACCTTGAAAAGATGATCTTTGATAACGTCTGCAACGTGAGGAATAAATTGAATTGTTGTGCCGGCATAAACACCTTGCCTTTCCCTTTCTATCAAGGTGGAAAACACCTTGCCCATAGTAAGGCTCCACTCGGATTTTCCGCTTATGTTTAAAAAACGCTCGTAGTGGCCAAAGTCCATATCAACTTCGCCGCCATCGTCCAGAACAAAAACCTCGCCATGCTCAATCGGGTTCATGGTACCCGGATCAACATTTAAATAACCATCGCATTTCACCGGAATCACACGTAAACGAGAGAGCAACGCCCCTATTGACGCTGCCGCTACCCCCTTCCCTAAACCGGACAAAACTCCGCCGGTGATAAAAATAAACTTGCTTTTTCCGTTGTAACAATCATCGCTACTCATAAAAACCCTTGCTCTTAGCTTTAAACAACGGAATATGAATTTAGAAAAATTTAATTCATCCACGTTGCCTCCAATGCTCTGTACTGAATTGCCTCTGCAAGGTCGGGACGTTCTACCTTATCGCTTTGCCTTAAATCCGCAATGGTACGGGCAACTTTCAGCATTCTGTCGTAGCCTCTGTGACTCATCCGCCATTTTTCCGCAGCTTTCAGCGCAAAATTTTCCGCCTCTCTATCCCAAAGCAGAATATCTTTAAGAGTTTTGCCGTCCAAATGCCCATTGCGAAAATTTTTCCTGTCTTTGAGGCGATTCTCCTGTATTTCGCAAGCCGCTTCAACGCGCTTTTGAATTTCCGCAGAACTCTCCCCCGCTTCACCGGCTCTGCTCTCATCTATAGGCACCGATGGAACCGACACTTGAAGGTCTATTCTGTCCAATAAAGGCCCGGAAACCTTGCTTCTATAGCGTTTTATAGTCTCCGGAGCACAACGGCAATCTCTGCGATTGTCCATAGCATAGCCGCAGGGGCAAGGGTTCATAGCTGCGCCCAAAACAAAACTCGCCGGAAAACTTATGTTTCCCAAGGCCCTGTTCAAACGAACCACACCCTCCTCCAAAGGCTGCCTTAAACATTCCAGAGCCGCACGTTGAAACTCCGGCAATTCGTCTAAAAAAAGGACTCCGTTGTGGGCAAGGCTAGCTTCTCCGGGCCGGAGTTTCATTCCCCCGACAAGGGAAGCAACGGTTGCGGTGTGGTGCGGAGACCTAAAAGGGCGGCTTTTCATAAGGCCGCTGCAAGAATCGAACATTCCGGCACATGAATGAATTATAGTGCTTTCCAGAGATTCGTTCCTTCGCATTGCCGGCAAAATACCAGGCAAACAACGGGCGCAAAGAGTTTTGCCTGCTCCCGGCGAACCCACTAAAAGAAAGTTATGCGCACCTGCTGCAGAAATTTCAAGAGCACGTTTAACTGCTGCCATTCCATACACTTGCGAAAAATCGGCTGTTTTATTTTGGGTTGCAGAAGCCAGGTGACATTCATGGCCTGAACAATAAACCCTTTCAGGCTCCTGCAACCCGTTTAAACATTCTTCCAAAGTTTTTGGGGCTATAACCTTAAGCGTTTCCACGCAAACAGCCTCTTCTCGGTTCTCATAAGGAACCACAAGGGTTGTTTGCGGCGCATAACGCGCAAGATTGGCGGCAACCGCTAAGATTCCATGCACAGGGCGCAATTTAGCGTCCAGTGAAAGTTCTCCCAAAAACAAAAAATTCTCAAGATTTGCAATTCTAATCTGTTCCGTTGCTGCGAGCATTCCGATGGCAAGCCCCAAATCAAAAGCAGCCCCCTCCTTACGCAAATCCGCCGGCGACATATTAACGGTCATTCTTGTGGAACAACCGTAAAACCCGCAGCTTCGCATAGCGGAAATAACTCTTTCCCTTGCTTCCCTCACTGCATTATCCGGCAATCCAACGAGCGAAAACCCGGGCAAACCCGATGTGCTATCCACCTCTATTTCCACAGGAATCGCCTCTATGCCACGCAACGCCGCGCTTCGTATTCTTTGGAACATTTTAGCTGCTAACCACCTCCTGATATTTCTCCAAAACGCATTGCTCAATATGCTCTCGCAGCTCTTTATGGAGCGGATAGTATATGGAGTGGTATTCTTCGTTTTTGTTGTTGGGGTCAAGCGGGTAGGAGACGAAGAATCCGTTTACGCCGTCTATTACCCTTAGGCCCGTAAGCTGAAGTTGGTTGTTTATGGTTACCCTTGCAAAGGCCTTGGTTTTTATGCCGGATTCCTTGAAGGGATAAACCTGAACATTGGTGCAGGTTAAAACATCAAAAAAAGCATCGCCTTTCTTTGCCGCTTTTGTTTCTTTACTCATTCAAACCTCTTGTTAAAGTTTCTTTGATATAGACAAATTCCGTGCCAAGACAAAAACGCCGTTTTTGAGCTAATTTCGCCGTTTTGAAGTGTCCAAAAAGTGTTTAAACAGTGTTTAAACACTTTTTGGACACTTTTTAGACACATTAGCAACTAGAGATAATGACATATTTTCACAAATAAGTTGACAAATGTCAACTTATTTGCTATATTTTCAATAATTAAATTTAACAGAGGATTTTTCCTATGAATCAGTACAAATTTTTTAAGCTTGCCTTAGCAGTCATCTGCTTATCGTTAAGCCCGGCCCTTGCAAGTAGTTTTTCCGAGATTGCTGCTTCAGCAACGGATATTGGGAATGTTGGGGATTTACCTTTTACTCGAATAGGTGCATTGATAACGAGTTCGCCTATATATATAAATGGAGAGGAAAGATATGTAGGAGCTTACAAAATCACCTTGAACGACAATGAGGCTATAGAAGTTTCGCTTGGTAATGCCGACGCCGAAGATATAGATACATACCTATATATTCTTGATGAAAACGGAGAAGTTGTGGCTCAGAATGATGACGCCGGCAATGGCACAATGTATGTGGATGGTGACGATTACGACGTTAATAGCTATATAAAATTTTCCGGTAGCGGAGTTTATTATATATTAGCATCTACTTTTCGTGAACTTACCGAAGGATATTATGCAATAGAAATAAAAGAATTCGTACCTCCCGCATATATTGCATCAGCAACGGTAATTGAAAGCTTGCCTTTTACCCAAGCAGGTCAGTTGACAACGAATTCGCCCGTGTATGAAGTTGGCGGAGAAGAAAAATATGTAAAAGCTTACAAAATTACCTTGGACGGCAGGACTATAGAAATTTCGCTCGGCGGTGCTAACGGTATTTTTGATCCCTACTTGTATATTTTTGATGAATATGGAGAATATGTTGAAGGTGACGATGATAGTGGCGGCGACTATAATAGCTATATAAGATTTTCCGGTAGCGGAGTTTATTATATATTAGCATCCTGTGTGGGTGAGCTTGAAACAGGATCTTATGAAATAGAAGTAAAAGAATTCGTACCCGCATTTATTGCATCGGCAACGAATATTGAAAGCTTGCCTTTTACTCAAATAGGTCAGTTGACAACATCTTCGCCTGTGTATGAAGTTGGCGGAGAAGAAAAATATGTAAAAGCTTACAAAATTACCTTGAACGGCGGGACTATAGAAGTTTCGCTTGGCGGCGATAGAGATACTTACCTATATGTTTTTGATGAAAGCGGTGAATATTTGGTTACTGAGAACGATGACGGCGGCTCCGGCACAATTGATGTGGATGGTGACGAGTACGACGTTGATAGCTATGTAAGATTTTCCGGTAGCGGAGTTTATTACATATTAGCATCCTCTTTTGGTGAACTTACCGAAGGATTTTATGCAATAGAAGTAAAATACGCCACTGTTGAAAATTTTTCCGATCTTATTGCATCGGCAACAAATATTGGAAGCTTGCCTTTTACCGATATAGGTGAGTTGACAGAGAATTTACCTGTGTATATACATGAAGATGTGTATAGAGATGAAGATGGATATATAGAATATTCCTATAGAGAAAAATATGTAAAAGCTTACAGAATTACCTTGACCGGCCAGACTATAGACATTTTGCTTGACGGTGATACAGATACCTACCTGTATCTTCTTGGTCAAAATGGAGAAATTATAAGCCGTGACGATGATGGTGGTGTTGCGTACGACGCTAATAGCTATATAAAACTCTCCGGTAGCGGAGTTTATTATATATTAGCATCCTCTTTTTATGAGCTTGCGGAAGGCTCTTATACTCTAGAAGTAAGAGAGCATGATCCGAGTCCAATTATTTCCAGCGTTCCCCCCAGAATAAACTCGCAAAGAGCATGGATGCAAGGCGGTACTTTGCACCTAAGCGGCTTAACAGCAGGCAAAACATGGAGCGTTTATTCTGCAAAAGGCAATTTAGTGCATCGGGGTATAGCGAGCGGCACAGAAATGAATGTTAAGCTGAACATGACCAGCGGTGTTTATTTTGTGAGATCAAACGGGCAAACTTTGCGTATTGTGAATAAATAAATTAGATTCCGTGGTAAAGTGGCGTATTGAAATACGCCACTACTACATTACCAACATTTCGTTTAATACTTGTTTTACTTCATTTATTTTATCTGTATCTAATTTTCCTAAAATTTTTACCAACCTTATTTTATCTACGCTTCTAATTTGATCTAAAACAACCCAACCGTCTTTATTCCGAAAATTGACTTTTATGCGAGTAGGGTAATTATGCGATTTTGTTGTCATTGGAGCGATTATAATAGTCGATAAAAAATCGTTCATTTCATTTGGAGATATAACAACGCAAGGCCTTATTTTCTTTATTTCGTGCCCAATTGTTGGATCAAGATTTATAAGGCAAATACTGTATTGCTTCATTTTACCACTCCCATTCAAAATCGGCATTGTCCATTGTGTCTGGAATTAATAACTGTTCTTTCTTTTTCGCTTTTGAAAACGCTTTTGCCCAGCCTTTTCTCGGCGCGGCAGTACTGCCGTTATTTGCCGTTATTTCAAAAGGTATATTTCCCCTTAAAATAGATTGCGTAAAAAACAAGCGAACTGCTGTTGTTGTGTCTAAACCTATATTGCGGAAAAGAGCATCGGCTTTCTGTTTAAGAGCCGGCTCAACCCGTACTTGGACTATAGCTGATTGCATAATACAAACTCCTCGTTTTGTAGTGTTTCATAATACAAATATAGTAAAATAAAAGTGTCCAAAGCCAGAGACAATGACGCATTTTCACAAAAAAGTTGACAAATGTCAACTTTTTTGCTATATTTAGCGATAATTAAACTTTACAAGGAGTTTTCCTATGAAATCTCGTTTTTTACCAAAAATTATGGCACTTTTGTCCATAATCGCCCTCCTAATCCCAGCAACCCTGTTTGCGCAGGATTCATACACCGAAATTGATTATCCGGCTATTGAGGTAGATGGTCCACCTCAAAGCGGAACTTTAAGCACAGAAGTTCAGTTTTATAGTGAGTATGATGACTTTAGAGCTGCAACTGGTTACAGTTTTAGCGCAACAGCCGGCCAAACATATAAAATCACAGCGATATTTATAGGAGAGGAATTAAAATTACCAGGTTTTTATCTGCTTAAAAGTGATTTGGAAGGACACTTGTATGGTGAAGAGAGCGATGCTATAAGCTTCAGAGGCTACGATGGCGCTTCACAGGGGGATGTCACCCTAACGGATTATTATAAATCTCCTATAACAGGCTCCTTAAAAATTTTATTATATAATATCTATAGCGACAGCCCCTTAGACTATACCATAACCGTAGAAGCAACGGAAGATGTTTTCAGCTACGACGAAACTGATTATGCAAATATTGAGATAGGAGGCCAGCCTCAAAATGGAACGCTAAAACCAATACGCATTGATTATGGCTACGAAATTGCATTTAGTCCCGGGCATGGTTATAAGTTTGCCATAGAAGAAGGCAAAACATATAGAATCGCTATTAGCAATAATGAAGCAGATTATTTTAGTTTAGTTTTCTCTAATCCAGGTACCTTATCGGGTGATTGGGGCGAAGATTTTTATACTAGCGGCTATATATCCTCTGAGGATGGATACTACTTTGACCTTGTAGCAGACTATACCGGTGAAATGCGCTTTTTACTGATAAGCAATAATAACGCAAGCTACGCTATTAGCGTAACACCGGCACCAATGACTGTGACGGAATTCCTAGATAACACAACCGAAACCATTGAGTACAGTGAGGAGCTGACGTTTACCGCTGGTGGCAAAATGTTAGGCATAATAAACGATGAGGATTTCAGCGGCGATGAGGAAAATTATTATGCAGTGGCATACAAAATAACGCTCTCAGAAGGAGATTTTATTAAAATACACGCATCAAAGCAAGGTGATTCTTATCTGTCTATCTACTACAAAGCGGATGGAGAAGATGAATACGAATGGATAGAAGATGTCGATGAGAGAGCGGATGGCGATGAGTATTTAGATTTTACCGCTGAGGAAGATGGTGAGTACTATATAGTGATTTCAGATTATGACCCTGACGTAGCCGGCAACTATTACTTAACCGTATGGAATACCGAAGAAGAACCGGAAAATCCGTACGAAGAAATTGTGCCGGTCATTGCCAAAGTTCAAAAAGCACCCACGCTAAAAGCATTTGCCCAAAACGGCAACTTGCAATTGAGCGGCTTAACCGCAGGCAAAGCTTGGGGCATATACTCCGCAAAAGGAGCCTTAGTGCAACAAGGCATAGCGAACAGCTCAGAAATGAATGTCAAGCTGAACATGACAAAAGGCGTTTATTTTGTGAGAACAAACGGACAAACTCTGCGTATTGTGAATAAATAAATTTAATGTGAATAAGGGGAGTAGCTATTGCCTACTCCTCTTTTTTTTTTACTACTTTCTTAAACATGGATTGGTACTATATAGATTCCTCAAAGCCGGAGGGCAAAAGGAGAAATGGGCCTTGGTCGCCTAGGCAAATGATTGGATTTGCGGAGCAAGGCGCATTTGCGGCAGAAACCCTTGTGTGGAGAGACGGCTTTGACGGTTGGAAACCTTGGAGCACGGTTGAAACGGAACTTAAAAGCGAATTTCAGGTAGAAACAATAAAAGAGGTTATAGAAGAGAAAATTTTGCCGAACATAACCATTAACAAAGCCAACTACGCAGGCTTTTGGGTAAGGCTCTGCGCCTTTGCCATAGACTCCATCGTTTTGCAACTGCTATTCGTTTTATTGACCCCAATTCATTCACATTTAGGAGTTCTTTCAGCGGTTACCCCGCAAACAACAATAACAGAACTCATGCCCACCATGCTCTTTGCATTTAGCCTCATATTTTTTTATTCCTCTTTTTTTGTGAAAAATTTTTCCGGAACTCTGGGGAAAATTGTGCTTGGCCTCGCTGTTGTGCGCCACGATGGAAAACCAATGACTTGGAGTTGCGCATTTTTTCGAGCTTTTATAAGCTTTTTCTCCAGTTCGTTTTTCGGCGTTGGTTGCCTGATGGCCGCTTTTGATATTGAAAAACGTGCGCTGCACGATTTTATGGCAGAAACCAGAGTTTTAAAACTGCAAAGAGCCTAGCGCAAACTCAGAGGTTTTAATTGAAACTCTCAATAAACGGCGAAGTTGCAGAAACAAATTTCAACACTTTGAACGAGTGGATAAACGCCGAGTATGAAAATTCCACAGGCAAAGGCTTTGCCATAGCAGTGAATGATTGCGTTGTGCCGAATTCGGAATGGAACTCTCGGCTTTTGCAGGACGGTGACCGTATCTTGGTTGTGCAGGCAACGCAGGGGGGGTAATTTTTATGCGCAGAATTTTTGTCCAAGGTAAAATTCACCCGGAAATACAAGTTGGAATGCGGGAAATCCCTCTAAACGACAAGCAAATTCCAAGTTTAAGGATTTATGATACACATTCAATCGATGTACATCCCATTCGCTCTACGTGGCCAAAGCCGGCCGAAGGCTTAACCCAGCGGCAAGCGGCGCAAAAGGGCATTATAACGCCGGAGATGGAATACGCAGCGATTAGAGAGGGCGTGGCTCCGGAAATTGTGCTTAAAGAACTCGCTGAGGGCAAGGCGGTTTTGCCGGCGAATAAAAAACATCCCGAATGCGAACCTATGATTATCGGCTCAAAATTTCTGGTAAAAATAAATGCCAATATAGGCAACTCTGCCCTTGGAAGTTCCATAGAAGAAGAAGTTGAAAAAATGCTTTATGCGGTAAAACTCGGCGCAGATACCGTTATGGATTTGAGCACGGGAAAAAATATTCACGAAACCCGTGAAGCGATTTTGCGAAAATGCCCGGTTCCCATAGGCACTGTCCCGATTTACCAAACGCTGGAACGGGGTGACTTATGTTGGGAAAATTTTAGGGATACTTTAATTGAGCAGGCCGAGCAGGGAGTGGATTATTTTACCATTCATGCGGGGCTTTTAAAGGATTATATTCCTCTTGCGTTAAAACGCACAACAGGCATAGTTTCTCGCGGCGGTTCCTTGATGGCGTGTTGGATGCAAACCCATAAGCAGGAGAATTTTTTATACACGCATTTCAAAGAGATTTGCGAGATTCTAAGGGAATACGATATTGCGATTTCTCTAGGTGACGGGCTTAGGCCGGGATGCATTGCGGACTCCAATGATGAAGCCCAGTTTGCGGAATTGAAAACTTTGGGCGAATTGACAAAAATAGCCTGGGATTTGGGTGTTCAGGTTTTGATTGAGGGACCCGGCCATGTTCCCCTGAATAAGATAAAAGAGAATATGGATTTGCAATTGGAACTGTGCCACGGTGCGCCGTTTTACACGCTTGGGCCTTTGGTAACAGATATAGCTCCCGGCTATGACCATATAACAAGCGGAATAGGAGCCGCAGTGATCGGAATGCTCGGCACCGCTATGCTTTGCTATGTGACTCCAAAGGAGCACTTGGGTTTGCCCAATAAGGAGGATGTTCGCACCGGGGTAATCACATACAAGCTCGCCGCCCACGCCGCAGACATAGCCAAAGGCAATCCGCAAGCCCTTTTGAGAGACAAAGCCCTGAGCCGTGCCCGCTTTGATTTCCGCTGGGAAGACCAATTTGCCCTTTCCCTTGACCCGGAACTTGCCAGTTCCTATCACGATGAATCCTCGCCCTCCACGCATTCCAAATACTGCTCCATGTGCGGACCGAATTTCTGCGCAATGAGAATCACGCAAGAACTGCTATGACCAATGCTTATAGAGTTCTGAATGGCAAGGGCCTTGCTGTGGATAAGTACAACAAGCATTTTCAAATACAATTTTTTGCAGAAGAATTTTTAGAGCTAGAGGCAGAGATAGCCGCAGAAATTGAAGAACGCTTTAAACCGGAATTCCTAGTTGCAAAATACAGATTTAAAAATAAACCGGCTTCCTCAAAAGTACTGCTGGGAAATAACCCAAAAACTATTGTTGAAGAAAACGCTTGCAAATTCTCCGTTGATTTGCTGGATACAATGAACCCGGGTCTGTTTTTAGATATGCGTGATGCACGGCTGCTTTTCGGAAAAATGTGCGAAGGCAAAGAGGTTTTAAATCTGTTTGCATACACCTGTTCCTTTAGCGTTTATGCCAAAAAAAACGGAGCCTTAAAAACGGTGAATGTGGATATCAGCAAAAAGAATTTGAACAGGGGTAAAGAGAATTTTGCGCTGAACGGACTGCTCCCTTTGCCCGGAGAGTTTTTTTGCGGGAGTTCCGAGGAATATGTTGACTGGGCAATAAAGAAAGGGAAAAAATTCGGCGCAATAGCAATTGATCCGCCGAGCTTTGCAAAAAATGGGAAAAAAACTTTTAGCGTAGCAAAGGATTTTGAACCCTTGACCATAAAGGCTGCTTCGCTTTTGGAGGCAAACGGAATTTTATTCTTAGCCACAAATTACAGTGAATGGAGCGGAGAAAATTTGCGAAAAATAGCGATGGGCACAGGATGCAAAATTTTGAAAAGCGGAACCCAAGGAAAAGATTTCACGAGTGCCGAGCAGAGCAAAGAAAACTCAATGGTTTGGCTAGTGTCTAGTCCGCTAAATTCAAAATCTTCTCGCCATTTTTGAGAAACTCTGTCACCTTGCTTTCCATCGCTGCTTTCATGGCCTTTACATTATCGCAACCTTTATTCCACTCAATGTCTTTATCATTGGAGAGAAAAAATTTTACGCACAAACCTGAAACATTGGAGCTTTCCTTTATTTCAAACCTTATGAGATGCAGACAATTTATGAATTGGCTCCTGCCGGCAGTATCGTTAAAAGTGATAAATTTTTGCATTTTACTCCGCCAACAACAATTCCATCATCTTTTTGCCCGCCGTGGAAATCGGGGTCCCTGGGCCGAACACTCCAAAAACTCCAGCCTTGTAAAGATAGTCGTAATCCTGAGCGGGAATCACCCCTCCGGCTACAACCATAATATCCTCGCGACCGAGCTTTTTTAGCTCCTCTATAACCTGCGGCACAAGAGTTTTATGGCCCGCAGCGAGAGAGCTTACACCCAAAACATCATCATCGTTTTCCACCGCCATGCGGGCAGCTTCTTCCGGCGTTTGGAACAGAGGGCCAATATCAACGGTAAAGCCCATATCAGCGTAGCCTGTGGAAACCACCTTGGCTCCCCTATCGTGCCCGTCTTGGCCCATTTTCGCCACCATTATGCGTGGGCGGCGGCCATTCTTCTTTTCAAAGGCATCAGTCATCGCCTGAACTTCCTTGAACTCCGCATTGTTTCCTATTTCCGAACTATACACACCGCTTATCCTATGAATTACCGCATTGTAGCGGCCAACAACTTTTTCCACCGCATCTGAAATTTCACCGAGTGTTGTGCGCACACGAGCAGCCTTCACCGCCAAGTCCAGTAAATTTTCATTGCTTCTTTTGCCATCTTTCCATTCCGAAAAACAATTCGTAATTGCGGTCAAAGCGCTATCCACATCGGCTTGGTTCCTGTTTTTGCGCA
>LIUG01000169.1:0-1657 GCA_001462245.1 Candidatus Fibrimonas termitidis | reverse complement strand
CGGCTTGGTTCCTGTTTTTGCGCACCTCTTCCAAGCGAGCTACCTGGCTGATCCGAACCGCAGTGTTGTCAACTTCCAAAATATCCAAAGCATCTTCATGTGCCAAGCGGTATTTGTTTACACCTATAATCGCATCTATTCCGCCGTCTATGCGTGCCTGTTTGCGAGCGGCTGCCTCTTCTATGCGGGTTTTGGGAATGCCTTTTTCTATTGCGCTTGCCATGCCGCCTTCTGCCTCAACTTCTTGAATATGCCTCCACGCACGGCTCGCCAACTCCCTGGTCAAATATTCCACATAATAAGAACCCGCCCACGGGTCAACGGATTTTGTGATGCCGGTTTCTTCCTGAATGTAAAGCTGTGTGTTGCGGGCAATGCGAGCGGAGAAATCCGTTGGGAGCGCAATTGCTTCGTCAAGGGCATTGGTGTGCAAGCTCTGTGTGTGTCCAAGGCCTGCGGCCATAGCTTCTATGCAGGTGCGCGCCACATTGTTAAATGGGTCTTGTTCGGTCAAGGACCACCCGCTTGTTTGGCTGTGTGTGCGGAGCGCCATCGATTTTTCTTTTTTTGGGTTGAATGTTTTAACGATTTTTGACCAAAGCAAACGGCCTGCTCGCATTTTGGCTATTTCCATAAAGTGGTTCATGCCTATGGCCCAAAAGAAAGAGAGCCTTGGGGCAAAGTCGTCCACGCTCATGCCGGCATCTATGCCTGTGCGAATGTATTCCCAGCCATCTGCGAGGGTGTAGGCGAGTTCTATGTCGTTTGTTGCGCCGGCTTCCTGCATATGGTAGCCCGAAATGGAAATGCTGTTGAATTTGGGCATATTCTTTGTGGTAAAGCTGAAAATGTCCCCGATTATTTTCATTGAGGGCTTGGGTGGGTAGATGTAGGTGTTGCGCACCATAAATTCTTTTAAAATATCATTTTGGATTGTGCCTGTGAGCTTTGCCTGAGCCACGCCCTGTTCCTCAGCGGCAACTATATAAAAAGCCAGCACCGGAAGCACTGCCCCGTTCATGGTCATGGAAACGGACATTTCTCCGAGCGGAATTTGGTCAAACAGAACCTTCATATCTTCTACAGAGCAAATGCTCACACCAGCCTTTCCAACATCACCTACCACACGGGGATTGTCCGCATCGTAGCCTCTATGCGTGGCAAGGTCAAAGGCGACGGAAAGCCCTTTTTGCCCGCTCGCAAGGTTGCGGCGGTAAAAAGCGTTGGATTCTGCGGCGGTGGAAAAGCCCGCATATTGGCGGATTGTCCAAGGCTTCATCACATACATGGTTGAATACGGGCCTCGCAGGAAGGGTGCCTTGCCTGCGGCGTAGTTCAAATGCTCCATTCCTTCCAGAACTTCTTTGCTATAAACGGGAAGCACTGGTATTTGCTCGGATGTTTGCATTTGCAAAGCATCAAAATCGGGCAATTTGCCCGCATCAATAACCTCTTTTTTCCAGGTTTCAAAATTCTTGCTGGAACCTGCCTTGAAGTCAAGCTTGCTTATATCCGGTTTCATATCAAATCCTCTGGATTGGAATTTTTAATAGGAATAAAGTAGAAATTTTTGAGCTAGGCTTCTTAGCACGCCTCTTACGGAAGTCAAAGGTGAGCAAATAACCCTCGCTCATGTTTTTGCTCGCCGTGCCAGATT
>LIUG01000168.1:3433-3622 GCA_001462245.1 Candidatus Fibrimonas termitidis | reverse complement strand
AATCAACCCCCCCGTCCTCGCAATGTGCAACACCGGCTCAAACCTAGTCTCACCCTCCAAAACCTCCACCAGCAAATTCTCCTGCGACAAAACATGCTCAGGGTGAAACAACACGCCCGGCTCGCCCTCAAAAATGGCGGCGTAAAATATATCAGACTCAACTATATCCTGAAAAAAGTGGCTGCCGAA
>LIUG01000168.1:0-3290 GCA_001462245.1 Candidatus Fibrimonas termitidis | reverse complement strand
TGGCTGCCGAAAGACAGCTCCGGCATGATGCCCGCCTGCGTGTAAGACACCTCGCAGATAGCCGCCATGTTGCTCAACTCGCTGAAATGAACAGGAACGCCCAGAGACGGCGTGGTCGTTCCCCATCTACCCGGACCCGCAAGCAAAACATTCTCCCCTTTCAGCTTCTTGTTTATAGCGCCCACCAAGCGGGCGACCTGATACTTGTCCTGCTCCGAAAGCTCAAGATACTCCTTTGCCTTTATGAAAATCACATATCCCAGCGGAAGCCTAACGTTGCCGCCCATGAAATTGCCCGCAGAGGAAAAAAACACATCTTCCTCTTTGGGCTGCGGAATTTCTATGGCCCGGCCAAGACCTTTGGTTTGCAAGGGGCGGCATTGCAGCAGGTTGAACCTGAAATCGCCATTCGGGGTGAAGTTCGCCGTGAACTCTATGTCAACAGGATAACTGTAGGCGGTTTTAAGAGCGTTCAAAACCGTGCGGACAAAGTCGGGGAATTTTGTCTCTAAGAGCAGTTTCTTGAAATCCAGGATTTGAGGGACGGCATCATATTTGTATCCGAGTTCACGCATACGGTTTAGCGTGGCCGAGTCCGTGCTGAAAAAAATGCTCTTGTCCGTTTTCAAATCGCCGCAAAGCAAATTCTCCAAAGTCTCCTCCGCCAGTTTGTTATCCCGCAAATTGGTCCGGTGAGCTTGCGGCTTTGGCGGTAAGCCAAGGCGTCATCGTTCATCGTGCTCGCATAGACCGTGCGAACCGCCTGCTCAGGAGCATTCCCACGCTCTTGCCCCCTATAAAACCTGTTCCGATTTCTCTCTTCGCAATATCCAGAATATAAGGGCAAAGTAGGCGATGGTATCAAGTGTATATAAAAAGGGAACGGGGGTGTCTGGCTTTTGTTTGCGGTTCTTGGGTTGGGTTGCCGCTCACGGGCAACGTATCATTTGTGAGCATTCCCAGCATTAACAGAGTGCCTTTGCAACACATCACCGCACTCTGCCAAAAAAAATTCTATATTCAAAGCAAAAGGAGATTGAAAATGGCAGGAGTTCAATGCAAAACAGAACACCCAAAAGGTTTGGGAGTAAAACCCATGACTTTTGATGAAGAACTTGATATTTCGGTCAAGGCGGTGGAATTACGGAAGGCGGGTGATGAAGAAGGTTATTACCGCCTTATGAACTCGCTCCCCATGTTCCCGTGGTTGGCGAAAATTTTTAAGGAAAAATGGGGGGCGGATGTTCTTATAAATAGCGGCTGTAATTTATCGGCAGCGGAGGCGGAATTTGGACCCGACTGGTTACGTAGCTAGAATAACTGCAGCAATGCGTAATATTGATCGCGGTCGAAGGGCTTATGCCATTGAAGGTAAAGAACGTGCGGGGCGTATTGCCTACGAGGACGGTATTGCCGAGGCTTTGTCCGTTTTCAAGGAAGCCTGTGCCATTGGCGATCCTTTTCTTTTATTAACGGTCGAATACACTCTCCTTATACTGGAAAAGCAACTCTGCGACAAATCGGACAAGGACACTATCAACAGTTTGACTAAGGCCATTGCAAATTTTGACGATGCGTTTCTAGCCTTCAAAGCGGTGGAAGATAAAATCGTGTATCGCGGAACGGAACTAACTTTCCCTCATGACAAAAAATTCCGTTTCAAGGGCTACGCTCGGGACGCTTTTCACCTTGCGTTTACCGCCCATAAAACCAGATTGAAAAATAATTTGCGAACGTCAGGGCTTGACCCTATTGAAAAAGCATTGCTCAAACAACGTATCGACAACATCCCCGCCGCACAAGACGGCTATCTTGAAAAGCAGAAAAAAGCGTTTGCGAATTGACAATAATTATAGGGCGTATCCGGCTCCTGTTTGCGCACCTTGGCTTGCCTGTGCAGAATTGCGTTGCATTACGTGTTTCCTATTAATCTAATCAATTCTTTTTCTAATTCCTCTTTGTTGGGTAAATAAAGTTGATATTTGCTTACAAATAATTTGTTATTTATGTTATCCATTGCATATTCAACCATAATTTTATCTTTGTATGCCCCCAACACTATACCAATTGGTTCATTATCGGTTTCGGTATTTACTTCTTTACGAAAATAGTTGAGATAAAAATTCATTTGCCCAATATCGCTATGTTCAACTTCACCACGTTTTAAGTCTATCAGTACATAGCATTTCAGTAATATGTTATAAAATACCAAATCTACTGAAAAATTGCGATTGCTTACGGGAACTCGATATTGTCGTTTAACAAAAGCAAATCCTTTGCCAAGTTCAAGTAAAAACACTTCCAAATTTTTAATCAACCGTTCTTCCAATTCGCCTTCCAAATATCGTTCTTGTTGTGAAACTCCTAAAAATTCAAATACAAAATGCTCTTTTATAATATCTTCTGCTTTTTGAATTTCTGCGCCTTTTTCAGCAATCGCCAAAACCCCAGCCTTGTCTTTGCTAAGTGCTAAACGATGAAAAAGCATGCACGGGTATAAAAACTTACTTCTAATTCATTGTCGGCCTTCAAAATTTCAAAATAATGACTCCAACTCAATTTTGCGGATAAAATCGGTTTTTTGGATTTGTGAGACACTGTCTCACAAATTTGAAAAACATTGTAGAACTTACGCATATTTGTCGCCATATTCCGCTTTTGTTTCTCCGTTTTGTTCAAATTCAACTATATATTTTCCAATTT
Organism: Candidatus Fibrimonas termitidis; assembly: GCA_001462245.1. Classification (GTDB taxonomy): domain Bacteria; phylum Fibrobacterota; class Fibrobacteria; order Fibrobacterales; family Fibrobacteraceae; genus Fibrimonas; species Fibrimonas termitidis. The sequence continues at coordinate 587 of LIUG01000168.1, read as the reverse complement.
GCCAATAGGTTTGCACTAAAATCTCATTAACGGCGTATGCGGCTTGTCGGCGACCTTGCTGTAATAGGTTGCCTATTTGCGAAATCAGCGTATTGTAGTAATTGCGGCTCTCTTTCCTTTCCCTCGGGGCTGGGGGGTTGTACTTTTTGCCACCACTGAGGTCGGTGAACTGCTCCATAAAACCTCAGTCAGTCCCGATAGGGCGGTTGATTCGCGACATCGTCCATCGTCATCGGCTTTTCAATTTTATAATTCGGAGCCGTGATACAGCGCACACTTAAATCATTGCCGCCTGGCATTGGAACCAAGTATGCCTTTTCGCCGGCGTTTCCGACTTCAAAAGCGTAATTGTCCCAGCCATCGAAAAATGTCGACCAAAACAAAACTGCATTGGTGATACCTCGTGTCGTATTATACAGTCCTCCTTTCAGCACATTCAGTCCAAACTTATCGCTCGCACTTCCAATAGTATCATAATAAGCATTTCCTCGTCTGTCATAAGTTATTTGAATTTCTCCTTCTGGCCAGCCGGTTTTCGATTGCAAATATTCGGATTTTACTGATAGCATATCCCAATCTTTTTTGCC
>LIUG01000167.1:19585-26434 GCA_001462245.1 Candidatus Fibrimonas termitidis | reverse complement strand
CAATGTATATTCATAGGAGATTTTAGCATAATTCAGCCTCGGCTTAATTCAATAATTTCCATAAATGGTGTTGAAAATACTTGCGGAGCGGAATGGAGCGATTGCGGTTATAACACCAAACCAGCCAAAAAAGACGATGGTTATTACGTTTATGTTCAAACAGGAACAGTTAATAAATGGAATGATACTGAGGATGTTGTGGCTAAAGAAAAACTCGATTGCAGCACCACTCCCATTGCTCGTTATTTACCGCCCACCGTCAATTCCAAACTCCCAAAATACTACAATATAAAGGGAGAACCTGTAGGCAGCACAAAGCCAGCAACGCCGGGTGTTTATTTGGTTAAGCAAGGGAGTTCAATTCGGAAAATCGTGGTGAAATAACATATTTTTTGCCACATCGTTGTTCTGTAGGGGCAAGGCGTGCCTTGCCCGTAATTTCTATATTACGAATATTGTTAAATGAGGTATTTATATGAATAAGTCCATGATAATGCTAAAAACCCTGTTCTTAGCCTCAATTTTTGCGGCTAGCGCATTCGCACAGGAAACAGCTAACGTGCCGTTTCTGGTAAACGTCGACGCTACTGTTAAAGCGCAGCAAGGCACAAAGATAGTCACTGAAACTGTAACGGCAAACACGCTAAAAGACCTGGTCATAGTTTTGGATAATGAAACGCCGGTGAAGCCCGGCATAACGCCAAAGTCTGTGACTATGCATAGTTCCCGTGGTATGCTCTCTCTGGGATTACCTTCGCTACTGTACAAAAACGCTGATATTGCCCTGTATTCTCTCAGCGGAAAGCGTGTGATGCATGGCAAGGCAGAAACTGCAAAAAGCATATCGCATCAGAATATTGCTATGGGCGTTTACCTGTTGAATGTCAAGGGAAATGGCAACACATTCTCAACCCGCTTTACCCACCAAGGTGGGGAAATGGCTATAAATGTTGCTTTTGAAGATGCCTCGTTTGCCCCATTAAAGAAAGAGGAATTCGGAACTTGGGACATAACCATCTCTGCGCCGGAGTATATCGATTCCTCATACACGCTTGATGTTACGGAAGGAGACAACCCGCTACAGGAAATAACCCTGCGCAGTTTTCGCCCAATCACCCCTGAGCCAATGACAGCAAAATCCGCATTGCAGTATTTTGCCGACGAGGGAATAAAAGCAGGTTGGAATTTAGGCAATACTTTAGATGCTTATAAGACAACTGATAATGAAGCAAGAGAAGGCGCATTGGGAACCCCGGCGGCTACGCAGACACTTATTAACGGCGTTAAAGCGCAAGGTTTTGACATAGTGCGTATCGGCTGCACGTGGATAGGGCATATCGGCTCCGCCCCCGAATATGAAGTTTCGGAAACTAGGCTCCAGCGCGTTGCCGAAGTCGTAGGCTGGGTACGCAGCGCAGGCATGAAGGCGATAATCAACATACATCATGACGGCAACTATACAGACCCGCCGAACACATGGGGATTCCTCAAGTTCGCCGAAGTGGGAAGGAACGAAGCAGACAATGCACAGGTCAAGGACCAGCTTGACAAAGTATGGACACAAATAGCCAACTATTTCAAAAATTACGGCGATGACCTCATTTTTGAAACAATGAACGAGGTTCATTCGGGGGATTGGGGCAGCAACGCCACAAACGCCGATCAGGACTTGATTTTTGACTGGAATCAAACGGCCCTGAACGCAATACGTGCAACCGGTGGAAATAATGCGACACGCTTTGTCGCCATACCCGGTTTAGGCAGCACGGAACCCGGGACTGTGTTGGCCGCCCACAGCCGCGGGAAACTGTTACCTGATGATCCCGGCAACGGCACGGATAAACTGATCGTATCTGTCCATATGTACGCTCCGTGGCGATATACGGTGGCGGGGGTTGTCGCCACACAGGGCAACGAGTTGATACACACTATAACCACGTCGGAATTAAACCATATTGATACGGAAGCCCAGCACATTAAAACGACTTTCATAGATAACGGCATTGCCGTGTATTACGGTGAATGGGGTGCGCCTACGAATGTTCGCAGCTCTATGGATCAAACAATCAAGGATACCCACGTCAACTACATAAACCGTGTGGCGACTGCGGCCAACGCAAACGGCATACTGCCGATTATTTGGGATGACGGCGGTAATTTCAAGATTCTTGAACGCACAGGCACTCTAACGGGCAGCCCGAAAGCAGGGCTTTGGAAAGATGTGTTAGACGCTTATATAAGCGTAACAGGAAAATACGATATCACCGGGAATTTAGGCAACTACGCTTTTGGCTCGCAAGAGAACGGCATAGACCCCAATTATGCGCAGGCTCTCTGGATTTTATCGAGCACCAACGTGACACGTGCGAAAGAGCCTGGGGCAAAACTTGTTCTGGTGCTGACGAATGCACCAACCGGCTCTATGCAGTTTGTTTGGCAGGGACAGACCAACGAGATATGGTGGCAGGATAATGATATATTGGGAGATACCGGCAATCCTATAAAACCCGGCGTTACATGGGATGCTGGCACAAAGACGCTTACAATCAATCTCAGCGAGGCCCTTGTTGATTACAGTGAATTTATTACCCAACCCGATTTGAATCTGATTATCGCTTACTATGGCGGCGACAGTGTCAATGATTTGGGTATTAAAAGTGCCAATTTAGAGTAATTAAAATATGTATATTGTAATAATAAAGGAGGAGGAGGCATGAATATAACGATTCTGTTTTTTGCAGTGGCTATGGTTGGCAGCACAAGGCCTGCAACGCCGGGGGTTTACTTGGTCAAGCGAGGGAGTTCGGTTCAGAAAATTATCCGCTAACCTTTCGGTTAGCGGTGGTGATTAGAATATGTCGCCGCACTCATCTTCGTAATGATTAGCGCAGGTTTCATAGTCACCGTTGCCACAAAGCTTTTGAAATGTACTTTTCAAATCATCGTTCTCCTTTAAACATGGTTCCAGTACACCAAACATGCACGGTTCGTCTCTCTTCTGCTGGCATTCACTTAGCTCAATAGCGTATTCAGGCCTTTGCGAACATGTAAGCGCCTGTATCTGTAGGAGGGTCATAAAGTCTTGGTCCAGCCATATTGGCCCCGCTTGTTCGCAGCTTATGTAGGTCCCCTCATCCTTATCGTCGTCAGAGCAAGCGGATAATCCTACGGTGAATGTGAGTGCCGAGACGGCTAGAATTGCAGAAAAGAATTTTCTCTTCATTTTTATCTCCTATAAAAGAATTTAATTTCTAATATAGAAAAAATTTGCGGTATTGTCAAGAAAGATTACATTTTCTGTCATTTTTTTGAATATATTGTGTCTTCAACTTTATAACCGTTTTCTTTTGCCAATTTAATTTTGATTGAATATTGGGCGTATCAATCAACTTTTACTATATTTCAAGTTTGCGGAGATTACGGCAATCATTCTCCGCAAAATTTGCGGAGATTAGGTGCGAAAGTATATTCATGAATGTTTTGGCTATCCCAAATTCACTTGGGACAAAAATTTCATTCTGAATCTTTTGACCAGAGTTTCCGTATCACAGGGCAAAATTCTCGGCAAAATGCAGCAATTCGGCTTTGGCGTGCAACAAGAGGCCATGCTTAACGCTCTAACAGAGGAAATTACAAAATCCAGCGAAATAGAGGGCGAAATTCTGAACAGCGAACAAGTGCGTTCTTCATTGGCAAAATGGTTGAATGTAAATTTGGAGAAAGAGGCAATGCCTTCGCACCATATAGACGGCATAGTAGAAGCTGTGATGGATGCTGTTCGCAATTATAAAGAACCGCTGGACGAGGAACGCTTGTTCGGATGGCATGGAGTGCTTTTTCCAACAGGCCGAAGCGGACTCCATAAAATCCTAGTTGCCCAATTTCGCAATTCGGAAATGCGTGTAGTGTCAAACAGAGAATATCGGGAGATAGTGCATTACGAAGCTCCTTCTCCTGAGAATGTTCAAAAACAGATGACAGAATTTCTGCTTTGGTTAAATGCCGAGGGCAATGAAAATCCCTTACTGAAAGCTGCCATAGCGCATTTATGGTTTGTGATAATTCATCCGTTTGACGATGGCAACGGGCGTTTAACCCGTATTATTACCGAAATGATGTTAGCACGCTCTGAGAATACCGGTCTGCGTTTTTATTCCATGTCTGCGCAAATTCAAAAAGAGAAGAAAGAATATTATAGAGTTTTGGAATTAACGACTACAGGCGAGCTTGATATAACGGCATGGCTAATCTGGTTTTTGGAATGTTTGGAAAAAGCAATAGAAAACAGTGAGGAAATTATAGGCAAAGTTTTGCGCAAAGCGGCTTTTTGGCAAAAGAACTCGGCAGAAATATCAAACAATATTCAGCGTGAAATAATAAACAGGCTTTTCGACGGATTTACCGGGAATCTTACTTCCGGCAAGGTTGAAAAAATATTCAAGGTGTCTCAAGATACCGCAGCAAGAATGTTGCGAGATTTGGCAGATAAAGGATTTTTGGAAGTGCGAGGCGCTGGCCGTAACACGCATTATGTGTTATCGCCTCTGTGAGCAAGCCATAACGCTACAGGCGAAGGAGTATATATTTATTGAACCACCAAGGGATCATTGTGCCTTTTGAAATATGCAAAGCGTTATCTTTTTTCTCTGCAAAAAAAGAATATTTCCCAACTTGCTTCTGTTCCGAATTATCAAAAAAGAAAACTTTATCCGCTAATATAGTTGCTTTAAATAAATTATCCAAAGAACGCAAATATCTATCCTTTATTTTTTCAGTAGGCACGGAGTGCCCGCCTTTGACAATTCTTCCCTGCACTCTTTCAAAATTGATGAAAATATCATCCGTTGCTATGAAATATAAATAAATTTTATAACCGTTTTCTTTTGCCAATTTAATTTCATTCAGTTTGGACTCGTGAGAAAATACGGTTTCAAAAGCAAAGGTGGAATTTGATTCCGAAATCATTTTTTTCCGCAAAAATTCAGACAAAGCAGCGGATATATAAGTTGCTTCCGATAAATTATGTTTTTTTAATGAGATAATGGAATTTTTTACTTCTATGGCATCGGATAATTTGAAATTTATTTTTGATTGAAAAGACGAATTATTTAAAAATGCGAGCAACTCGGTTTCAGAAAATTTTATAGGGAAATAGCTAAAATTTAAAAATGCTTCCAAATCGGCATTTATTATGTCGGCGTTTATAAAATAATAATTCTTAAAAACATTGGTTTTCACAAAATAATTATAAAGCGTAGTTTTACCGGAGCCGTTAGGCCCGGCAAAAATTCTCATTCTTTTGATTCTATTCATTTGGCAGCTCTTTTGGCAGTTCTATGATTAGCTCGCCTTTATAAGCTGTTTTGAGCGGCGCTTTTCCTATAATTTCTTTCCTGCCGTCTGAATATTCTTTTGTAATGTTTCCGTCTTCCACATAAACATTAGGAATGCCGAGCCGCTTGTTTTCGGCAAAAGCCAATATGCCCGCCTCAGAAAAAAACCTTTGGTACTCGGCCTGCCTAGGAGTGCCTATAATTAAATCGTCATCGTTATATATGAACACAAGGTAAATGTAGAAAGAATCAATGATCATATAACTTAAAATCTCTAATAGCCTCTTCAAACATCTTTTCCAATTTTGGTACCGAATGTTTAATGTTATAATTCTCTCCAAGTTTGGCGTATTCCCTGCCCATTCGTTCCAATTCCGCCGGATGTTCAATCCAATAATCAAGCTTGTCTCGCAGTTCCAGATATTTTCCCTTTTTAAAAAGGCTCCGCTCATCTAGGGCAAATTGGCTGGTTGCCGAAATTTTTGAGTCGGCTATAATTGGCACCTTGCCGCAAGCAATGGCTTCAATGCAGGCAATACCCTCTATTTCCGCATCCGATGCATGAACATAGATATCCGCCTTATGAATAAGCTCCGGCATTTTCTCCTGTGGAATAAAAGTCGGCTCAAACTGCGGCGGCCTGGGCAGTTTCGCTCCAAGATTGCGGTAATATTTGTACATAGGCCCCCGGCCCACAAAATGAAGCTGTATTTTATCTTTGTACTTTGAGTGCATAACCGCTTTAATAATCAAGTCCTGCCGTTTTTCCCTCGCTAATCTGCCTACCATAAGAACACGAATCGTATCCGGCTCTTTTGGAACCGCAGCGGAAGGAGGAGTAAAAATATCTGATATGCCGTTTGAAATAACATGAAGCCGTGCCTTGTATTTATGACGTACCAGTTCCCCGGCAATAAATTGGGAAGGACAATGAATATTTTTAACCTTTCCGTAAAGCCATATTCTAAAAAGAAAATATATAAAACTATTTACGAATTGCAAAAAATTCAACCTGATATTATAGGTAATATTTTCCGGTTGGCAGTGAAAGGCTGTACTCACCGGAATGCCCATTTTTTTTGCCAGCGCAAGGCAACGCCGCTCCATCTGCCAAGGAAATATCAAGTGTACCAAATCAGCGCCGGTAAATGCTTGGGTCGCAATTTTTTCGTCGAATTTTGCGAAATGCATATTGTTTTTCTTTGCCACCGCCGAGGCAATAGGAACATGGTGTTCTTCAAGACCATACATATCCGGTCCCTCAACGCCTATGGCCAAAACCCGCACAGTATGGCCCCACTTTACCAATTCATCCCGGAATCGGTGAGTCGATATAGCTGTCCCATCGGTCTCACGAGAATAATTCCCCTCAACAAATACTATGATCATTTTATTCCCCTAAAATAAATTTAAACATTAATTTATACAAAGCCAACAACATTTGCCAAAATGAAAGATATACTACAGAAAAAATACGACAAAATGCACAAACTTTTCTACCTTACCCCTCATGCCC
>LIUG01000167.1:0-19464 GCA_001462245.1 Candidatus Fibrimonas termitidis | reverse complement strand
CATGCCCAAATACGCACCGCAAGAAATAGAAGTCAAATGGCAAAATTACTGGGAAGAGAATAAAACTTTCCGCACGCCAGAACCAAAAGAAAAGGCAAAAAAATTCTATTGCCTGGATATGTTCCCCTACCCAAGCGGAGCCGGATTGCACGTAGGCCATCCCGAAGGTTACACCGCCACAGACATTATTTGCCGCTACAAAAGGGCAAATGGGTTTCAGGTTTTGCACCCGATGGGCTGGGATGCTTTCGGGCTTCCCGCCGAGCAATACGCAATACAAACCGGCACGCACCCCGCTGTGCTAACACAAAAAAACTGCGACACTTTCCGCAGCCAAATAAAACGGCTCGGCCTCTCTTACGACTGGGAACGTGAGATAAATACCACAGACCCAAAGTACTACAAATGGACTCAATGGATTTTCTCAAAACTCTACAACACCTGGTTTGACGCAGAGCAAAATAGAGGACGCCCAATTTCAGAACTGCCACCATCGGAAAATGTTTCCGAAAAACGCCTCGCATACTACGCAAACGCACAGGTATGGTGGTGCCGCAAATGCAAAACCGTATGCTCAAACGAGGAAGTTCTGGCAGACGGTTCCCACGAAAAATGCGGAACTTTTGAGGTTGAACACCGCAATTTAAAACAATGGTTGTTGCGCATCCCACTCTACGCAGAACGGCTTTTGAATGGGTTGGAAAATCTGGATTGGCCTGCCGGCATAAAGGATATGCAACGGAATTGGATTGGGAAATCCAAAGGGGCAGAGGTTGATTTTGCAATCGCAAAATCAACCGTAGGGGCGTTGCGCGCAACGCCCTTACAACAACCCGCAACATTGCGTGTTTACACCACCCGCCCCGACACCCTTTTCGGTGCAACCTACATGGTCATTTCCCCCGAACACCCGCAAACCGCAAACCTTACCACACCCGAACAAAAAGAAGCGGTGGAAGCATACATAAAAGCCGCCTCGCTTAAAAGCGAACTTGACCGCACAGAACTTGCCAAAGAAAAAACAGGCGTATTTTCCGGCTCTTATGCGATAAACCCTGTGAACGGAAAAGAAATTCCGATATGGATTGCGGACTATGTTCTGATGGGCTACGGCACCGGCGCAATTATGGCTGTTCCTGCGCACGATACCCGTGATTTTGAGTTTGCGCAAAAATTTGGCATTCCGGTGATTTGCATAATGGAACCGGATTCCACTTGCCCCGAAGATTTAAAGGAAAAAGTTTTGGCGGGCGAGGCTTGCTGGACAAATGACGGAAAATACATTCGCTCCTCAAATGACGAAGTGAGTTTAAACGGGCTTTCCAAAAAAGAAGGCATTGCAAAAATCACCGCATGGCTTGAAAACAAAAACATAGGCAAAGCAACAACCAACTATAAAATAAGGGACTGGCTCTTTAGCCGCCAACGCTACTGGGGCGAACCTTTTCCCATAATCCATTGGGAAGACGGCGAAATTTCTCTGATTGACGAAAAGGAATACCCCGTGCTTTTGCCCGAACTCACCGACTACAAACCCGGAGACGGCGGAGTTTCACCGCTTGCGGGAGCGAAAGAATGGTTGCAAGTCAGCGACAGTAACGGTCGCAAGGGAACAAGGGAATTGAACACAATGCCGCAATGGGCCGGAAGTTGCTGGTATTATCTGCGGTATATTGACCCGAATAATGCGGCAGCCTTTGTCGCCAAGGATTTGGAAAATTTCTGGATGCCTGTGGATTTATATGTGGGTGGCGCGGAACACGCCGTTTTGCATTTGCTGTACAGCCGTTTTTGGCACAAGGTTCTTTTTGACCTCGGTTTTGTGTCCACAGATGAACCCTTTCAAAAATTGTTCAATCAAGGGATGATTTTGGCTTTTGCCTACGAAACTTCCTCCGGTTCAAAGGTGCCGAGCGATGAGGTGGAGGAGCGAGACGGCAAATTTTGCAAAAAGGATAGCGGTGAGGAATTAAAGCAAATCATCGCCAAAATGAGCAAGAGTTTAAAGAATGTGGTGAACCCCGATGATGCTGTAAATCAGTACGGAGCGGACTCACTTCGCCTTTACGAAATGTTTATGGGCCCGCTGGATGCCGTTAAGCCTTGGCAACCCCAGGGCATTGAAGGGATGTACCGCTTTTTGAGCCGCGCCATGCGTTCCGTTGCCGGCGATGAAGGAACCCCGGAGTATGTGGATACCCAGCCCCCCGAAGAACTCACCCGCCTGATGCACCAGAGCATTTTAAAGGTGAGCGATGATATTGAAAATATGCGTTTCAACACAGCCATCAGCCAACTGATGGTTTTCAACAACGAGTTGATGAAGCAACCCGTGCGCTATCGTGAACCGTGCGAGGTTTTTGTAAAACTTTTGCACCCTTTTGCCCCGCACCTGAGCGAAGAACTGTGGCAAATTTTGGGGTATAGCGAGAGTTTGACCGGCGTAGCATGGCCCATTGGCAATGCCGAACTCGCCGCAGAAGATTCCGTTGAGGTAGTTTTCCAAGTGAACGGCAAAGTGCGTGCCAGAGCTAAACTCTCCAAAAATCTAGGCAAAGAGGAATTGGAAAAAATCGCTCTGCAAAACGATGCGGTTAAGGCGAATATCGCCGGCAAAAAAATCGCTAAGATAATTGCCGTGCCGGGGAAGCTGGTAAATGTGGTTGCGGGTGGATAATTTTTCTATATTCTTCTGTGCTTATGTACAACCTAGCAAAAAACAAACTAATTGTGCTGTTGGTAGTTATTTTTGCCACCGCCACACCGCTTTTAGCCGGTACTATAGAGCAAAATAACACCGAATACACGCAGAAATCTGCTGAAGCTATCCAAGATACGGACCGAGAAAGCAACGCTCACGCAGCTTTTCACATTGATGCAACAAACATGAAAATATGGTGGATTATCCCATTTGTCGGAATATTGCTTTCAATAGCATTATTCCCCCTTTTAGCCCCTAGCTTTTGGCACCATCATTACGGAAAAATTTCTTTATTTTGGGGTCTCATATTTTTCACTTCTTTTACCATAGGCTATGGGCTAAGCTCCAGTTTCTACTATTTAATCCATACTTATATCGAAGAATTTATTCCTTTTATATGTCTCCTTTTAGCTTTATTTACTGTTTCCGGCGGAATTCGATTAAAGGGAAATCTAGTCGGAACGCCGCTTGTAAATACAATAATACTGTTGATAGGTACGGTTTTGGCTAGTTTTATGGGCACTACCGGAGCCGCAATGCTCCTGATACGTCCGATAATAAAGTCAAATTCATGGAGAAAAAACAAAGTTCATATAATTGTATTCTTTATATTTCTTGTTGCAAATATAGGCGGTTCATTAACTCCCCTAGGTGACCCGCCGCTATTTTTAGGTTATCTTAAAGGTGTTGATTTCACTTGGTCTTTAATTCATATGTTTCCCGTAACTTTTTTTGCGGTAGCGATTCTTACGCCTGTATTTTTTATTATGGACACTTATTATTACAATAGGGAAGCAAATAAACCCGCAAAAAATTCTAACAGAGAAAAATTAAAACTCGAAGGCAAAAGAAATTTTTTATTCTTCCCTTTGGTTGTTGGCGCAGTGCTTTTTTCCGGCCTTAAACTGGGCAATGCGTTTACATTTTACCACGTTGACGTAGCATGGTCTCGTTTTGGGCAAGTAATTTTTCTCCTTATTATAACATACGCTTCCTTTAAAATTACCCCTAAAAAAATACGTGAGGCTAATGAATTCAATTGGGAACCGATTCTTGAAGTTTCAAAATTGTTTGCTACTATTTTTATCACTATGGTTCCTCCGATTGCAATGCTTAAGGCCGGGGCATCAGGCCCTTTGAGTGCAATCATAAAAAGCGTATTTGATAGCAATGGGCAGCCTATTGACACGCATTTCTTCTGGGCCACAGGTATTCTTTCTGCCTTTCTTGATAATGCTCCCACCTACGTGGTTTTCTTTGAAGCGGCCGGCGGCAATGCTACTGAGTTGATGTACAATTCGGTTTCTACTCTTTTAGCTATATCTACCGGAGCGGTTTTTATGGGTGCCTGCTCTTATATAGGCAATGCCCCTAACTTTATGACTAAAACCATAGCCGAGCAGTCCGGAATAGAAATGCCGACATTTTTCGGATACATATTCAAATATTCGTTAACCATACTTATTCCTATATTTATTTTGATAACGCTATTGTTCCAATAAGATTGAAAAAAACTCGCCTTTTTCCGAAAAAAAATGTATATTTACTGAAAACGGAGTTTTTTATTATGTTTAATCGCTTAAATTTGTTGCTTTGCGCATCCGTATTTTTGTTTTTAGCCGCTTGTGCCGGCTCTAAGGGTGGTGGCTCGTCATCTTATGACGATGATGAAGGTGGTGGATCAAATGCTCCTGTAAAGGTGAATGAGCTTAATGAGGCTCATAAGGAAGCCGTTAGTTTAACAGAAGAAAATCACAAGCTGGCAAAAGAGGCTTTTGACTTGAAAAACAAACTCGGTTTGTCCCCAGATGAAGATTAGAAAGTAATTTCTGATTTTTTCTATATTCGTTATTCCGGGAAGGTGACCGAGTTGGCTGAAGGTGCGTCCCTGCTAAGGACGTGTGGGCTTTAAACCCACCGCGAGTTCGAATCTCGCCCTTCCCGCTCGCCGTTAACGGACCATCACCCTGAGACGTGGGTCTTCATGTTCTTTAATTTCGTCAAAATACATCGGTTCGGTTAGCTTTTTATCCATTAAAAAAGATATTTTGCTGTTTAAATCACAAGCTACCTGCAAATCGTTTATAACCATTATAATGGTGGTTTTATAAAGCTCTCTCAGATTATCCAGCAAGGATAGCAGATTAATGCGGCTATTTTTGTCCATGCCGGCAGTGGGTTCATCTAAAAGGAGAATTTTTGCGTCTAATGCCCAAGAACGTGCTATGGCAACCCGCTTTCGTATTCCAAGGGAAATATTAGAGGGAAATTCGTTTGCAAAACGGCTCACAAGCATTAGCAAGAGGGCACGGTTCGCTTTTTGTTCAATTTCTTCTTCCGTTCCTATTTTATGATAACGCAACGGAACAGCTATATTGTCTCTCACCGTTAATTCGGAAATCAAAGCATTGTCTTGAAATACAAAACCAATTCCTTTTTGCGCCATGGAGAGAGCATTCCATTCGCTTTGTTTAACAGGTTCGCCAAAAAGCGATATCTCTCCTGATGAAGCCTTTTCCAGACCCGCAATTACCCGCAAAAAGGAACTTTTGCCCTCTCCGGATTTCCCTGAAATGCAAAGGATATCGCCTTTTTCAAGCGAAAGAGTAACGCCATTCAAAATTTCTAAAGTGGGCGCAATGTGGCTAAATTTCAGATTTTTTATAGAAATGCTTTCCATTTATCTTTTTTTCTTTTTAATAGGTCTTGGTTGCCGGCGATGGACTTCCATTATTAGCTCTCTAATTTCCCTAAAAAATTCTTCCGCTAAATCCAATGTCTCCGGAGTGGCAGCTTCCAAAGCATCCCATAAATGCCCGTAAACAATAAACAAACTTTGGGCTTCTTCATACTGCAAATCCAAGCTTGATTGCAAATAAGCAACTATGTTTTGTGCTTGGTCTCGTTTTTTCAAATCCCCTGCTCTGATCGCATACATAAGGAGCAGGGCTTTTTCCAAAAGCATTTGGTGGGATTTTAATTTACCCGCCGTATATGCTGCTCCGTAAGCATATAGGCGAACAGCTTCTTTTTGTTCCCAAGTAGATTCTGACTCCTCGGACACTTAAACTCCTCTAATGTTGACCTAGCAGCGCAAGCATTGAGTTTCTGGAAATATCTTGGAAATTGCGTTGCGCAAGTACCGCACTCTGGTTTAGAATATCATCACGGGCTTTGTCCATAGAGGCCTTGGCAAAATCCAAATCCTCTATAAGCTGGAGTGCAGCAGTTGTGTTGATATTCATATTCTCATTATTGTTATGTGTATATTCCAAGCGGTTGTACTGAACGCCGAAATTGACTCTTGTGCTTATAACCGCTTCGTTGGCTTTGTTTATGCCATCCATCGCCGATTCCGCACCGGCTCTGGTAGATATGTCCATATTCATGATGCCAAGGGCTTCCGGGCGCAGGTCGGATTTTGCCACATCTATCTGATTCGGGCCGCCGGCATTTGGGCCAACCTGGAATTTGCCTGTGCCGTCGCTTAGAGGTCCTTGCCCGGAAATTAGGTCTTGGGTGTTGAACTGCGTGCTTTTTGTTTGCCTGTCAATTTCCTGCTTCAACTGCTGGAACTCTCCGTTAAGAGCGCCGCGGTCGCTATCGGTTAGGGTATCATTGGCAGCTTGAACGCTTAGCTCACGCATACGGTTAAGCATATCGGATATGCCCTGCGTTGCGCCTTCGCCTATGTTCATTGCGCTCATGGCATCGCCTATGTTTATAGAATCTGCCTTGTACCCACGTGACATGGCTTCCAGCAATTTTGCAACGGCGAGGCCGGACGCATTGTCTTGCGCTCGGTTGACTTGCTTTCCGGTTCCCATTTTTTCATGGATTTTGGAAAGCGCCTTTTGCCTTTCGCTGATCTGGTGGTTTAACCCTAACCCAGTGGCTTTGTCAATTATCATAGCCATAAAAACCTCTCTTTTTAAAGTTCAACTAAACTTTTGCATCCACCTTCTCAACGCTTTTCAGTTCATTGAGGTTTTGATTATCTATACCGGGTTTCACCTTGTTTTTATCCTCATTTTCCCGGTCAATTATCGTTTCAGGCCCTTTTTGAGGTTTAAAATCAAAGGAAACGCCCTTTGCAGGAACCGTATTGGAGCCGCCGGAAACAGGTGCCATAGCCATAAAACACTCCTTTTGCGGGCTGTTTTAATCCGCAACGTGGGTAATATACAATTATCCTATATCGTTTATCGGCAGAATTTTAAAAAACTTTAGCGAAAAGATTATTTTATTCGGCACATCCTGCGCGGCGGGGTGGAAGTGGCCTTGCATGGAGGCTCTATTTTGTATATTTCTTCTTATGAGGAACTTTAACATAAACGCATTTTTCGACGGTCTTGCTGCTCCGGCTTACTTATTTGGCTATAGGAAATGTGAGCCAGGTAGAAAAACGCTTAAACGAGCGACTTCCAGTGATCTTGCGGATGACTGGAGAAAAATAGGGCTTGACTTGCAAAGAGCGATGAATGGGTATGGAGCAACAAATCCAGTCTAGTGAAAACGTTCCACAGCAGTCGCAGCAAATAGGAATCTTGGCCGCCTACTCGTCCCCACTCCCACCAGCGGAGCAATTGGAAGTTTACGAGAAAATCTACCCGGGTGCGGCTAAGTATCGTATATCGTTTAATATTACGGATATAATTTTTTATTTTTGTATATTTATTCCAATCAATCAGAGGTTTTTATGGTAAAACGTTATCGAGTGACTCTTAGCTGCGAAGAACGCATTGAACTGGAAGGCATATCAAATGACGGGGCTTGCGTGCTCCGAGGCTCCCAGCGGCCATAGCCGTTGGACCGTGCGGCTTCTGTCCGAGAAAATCGTGGAGCTTGGCATTATGCCGTCCTGCTCTCCAATGACCGTATTCCGGTCATTAAAAAAAACAAACCCTTCCGCTCACGAACATCTTGGGGAACAAGCAAGTCGCGGCGTTCTATTATGTAATCCCAATAGTCTTCTCTCGGCGGACGCTCATATACAGCCCAGAAAGCAATGAGTTTTATTCTCCGCAGAAAGCAAATCTGCCAAATAAAAATCGCCGTCTATAATGCCGTTCTTTTTTGCCATGTCCCAGTTGGAAACTTGTATCGCTGGCTTCACGGCCTCGAGCCACTTATTGTAGATGCTTATGAAATTATTTTTGTCTATTTTGATTTTAGAAATATCATTTTTGCCAAGCAGGAAATTTTTGAGAATAAACAACTTCAACTTATTTTCGTCATTAAAATTAAAGCAATAGGTTTTATAAGGCTCGCCATTGTTTATGATTTTGTCTATCTGCCCATAAATTTGCTTGAACTCCTTGCTATCTCGGTTGGAAGGTGCGACATTCCAGTTGAAATCATTTTGATGGAAAATGTCTTGAACTTCGGAATACGGAATGAAGGCTATTTTTTCGCAATCAAAGCAACCCAAAAATTTCGGAGGCAGTTTTTTATTGAATGTGCGGGCTTTGCCTATTGTCAAAACAAGTTGGGCAAGCATTGCCAGAATATCATTCGGAGCGGCTTTCGCTTCTGCCCATAATAAATATTCATCGTGCAAAGACGGCTTTTTAAGTTTGACGGCAAAATCTATGTCTTTGATAATCTCTGTACAGTCATATTTGCCAAAAAAATCAGTTGCGATTTTATTTTTCAGTTCTTCTTCACGGATGTTCGAGGAGTAGTTCATTTCAAAAACAAGATAATTCCCTAAGTAATTTCGGCTGTTTCAATGCCCTAGATAAAATATTCGACATAATTCCTGTGTAACCCCTACCTAAAGCTCTGTAGGCTTGTAAATCTTTTTGAGAAAGTTTAACGCTAACAGAATTTTTATTTACTCGTTTTTCTTTTGCCATTGCAGTAAATTCTTTGAGAGCTTTTTTAGAAAGCTCTGGCATAGCCTCCAAGTTAGGCTTCTGTTTAGCTGCAGAATTTATCTCTTGTAAAATCTGCTCACTTGGCTGCTCGCTAATTTTTAGCGTGCTGTGTATCTTCGCCATAATATGCACTCCTCTCAGTTGATGTTGCAACTCTAGCAGATATGACATTTGCCTAAGGCACCCTCACTCCGTTATTCAAAAAATGCAAAGCCCCCGCCAAATATGCTAAGGGGGCATTCCAATTTATGGCTACCTCGTTGGAGGCGTAGCTGCAATGGTGGTCTATGTAGCTGAGAGCGGGTTTCCCTTTTTGAACATAATTAACCTCGCAATTACCCGGCTTAATGTCTTGACCGCCCTCGTGCGGCCCCCCGGCCAACATACCCGGCACCGGCTCAAAAATTCCATCGGCCTCCGAAGGGCGGTGGTGAGGATCCATCATAGTTCGATTGCCGTGTCCGGTTACATAGCTGATGTCGAGCGGGTTTGCTCCCAAAATATAATCCAGCGCTCTTTGAGCTGCGTCCAAATAGCGTTTATCCTTTGTTAAATAATATGCGTGCAAAAGCACAATGCCGTTATTCGCTACCACGGAGTTTGAACCCCAAACCCAGTTCCATTTCATTATGGGCAAACCGTAAGCGGAACTCTCCGACTGGTCTCTAAGCATATTCGCCAAGGTTAATAGGGTATCCTGAGCGGCTTTGGTCAAATTTTGGTTGAAGTTGTTTTTGCTGTTTGCCAATCTGTAAACAGCCAAGAAGTTGGCATCGCCCCACCACGGAGAATTTGAATTAAAGGGAACGGAATCCGTAACCTGTACATAGATCTTTTTCTTTGTGGTCATGTAAAGTTCTGCCGCAGCCCATAAATGCTCATCTTTTGAGGTTTCATTGGGGTGGTGGTATTGCCCGGTGTTCATTCCATCGGGTTGTTTGAATAAAACGCCCGGATTTTTGTTCGCCCATTCAAAGGCTTTTTCTGCGGCTGCTAAGGCGTTTTGGGAAAATTTTGCATCAAATGGTTTGTAAATACGGGCCGCTTGCGCCATAACGGCGGCGAAATTCAAGGTGGCTGGCGTTGTTTTCATAACCACATATCTCTTTGCCGTATCCATATTCGGCATTATATGTCCGCAAAATCTCGCTGTTGTCAGTTTGTGGTAAACTCCGCCATCTGAGTCCTGCATCGTTAGCATCCAGTCCAAATTCCAGCGCGCTTCTTCCAATATATCCGGGGTTTTGCTCTTGCTCTCCGGAATATTTAGAGAGAGATTTTTGAGTTCTTTTTCAAAATGCTCGTAAAATTCCAAAATGGTGAAAACGGAAATCCCGCTATTTACAATGTATTTGCCGTAATCGCCGGCATCATACCAACCCTTGGGGCTGCTGATTTTCCAGTTTTCCGGTTTTTCGCTTTCCGGATAATAATAAACGCTTGTGTCCGGATGCCCTGCTGCACGTGCCCATTTGTCGGCAAATTCCGGGCTTAGGGCCGTTGATGCACGTTGATAATAGAACCATTTCAAGGCGGCTTTGTACACATCTTCATAAGCGTTGTTTTGCACAACAATGTTATCGGAAATTCTTGCGCCGTTTATGTATGCGGCATAAAGCCCTTTCTTCAACTCGGAAAAATCCGCTTTGCGTACTATTTCACCGCTATGTTCCCAAGCCGCCGGTGCAGAGAGGGGAGCGGTCAGAACAACTTTTCCGCTTGCTAGGTCCCTAAATTCCACGGCAGGGGCGTCTATATCTTTATAAACAAGGATTTTCTTAGCCTGCTCTCCGTAGCCAAGCTGGTTTATTCTAGCTCCGAAACTTTTTGTGATTTGTGCATTTGCGAGATTTGCCATAACGATCATTGAAACGATAAGGTATTTCATGGAAGGAAAATAGAAATATTGTGAGCATTCCCGGCATTAACGGGGTGCCTGTTTGTCTGAACCCTGTGTTTTCTATTTTGTGCCAAATGACCCGCTCCGCACTGCTGCTCTTACTCCTCATTGCCTCATGTCAGGGGCCGTGGAGCTATTATCCGGAAAATCCGGAAACTTATCATGGGATATGGGCTTATGTTTATATTGTTTCCGGACGGCCTGTGGAAAATGTGTGTTTGGATAAATTGCACTCGCTTAGTGAAGTTCGTATGCACGGCTTTGCATTTTACCGATCTGCGGATATTACAATAAAGGGTTTATTTAACGGAAAAGACACATCATTTTTTTTAGAACCGGACATTGCTAATTACACCCATAATCCCAATTGCTTTGTTGGTCCAAAAGACCTAATAGCAGAGGCTGGCGGGAACTATGAATTGGAAGCGACAATAACCTGGGACAGCGCAGGCACAAAAACGGTTACCGGATTCAACGCAAAAACTTATATCCCCAAAAAATTCAAAGTTTTAAGAGGCTACGATTTACTTAGGCGACAATTCGGCTTAGGCGATACGATTATATATTTACCACCCCCTGAGGATCTGAAATCCAATTATTTTATCCCCGAATACAGCAACGATGTTGGCGGGGTTCTTGTTTCAATGGTTTACGGCAAAGATGTTTCTTGGGGCGAAAATTCTTTTGATCAAGTTGTCGGGCAATTTTCAGATAGAAATGACACGCTCCGCCATACGCATTTTGGCGATAGAAGAATTTTATATACTGCAACAAATAGGCAAATAGGAAATATGAACAAAGATATTGACAGTATTCCAATTTTAGGAATAGGAATGCCGGCAATCGGAAATATAAAACTGCTCTTTTACGCCGCCACGCCGGATTATTTTGAATTTGAAGACACTTTTTTAAATAACAGAAACGATAGCCGCATAAAGCCTTTTTACAATATTCATGGCGCAGCCGGAATTTTTACCGGAATGCTTGTTGATACTTTTGAGGTGAATGTTAAAACCGGAGATACCGTTAAAATTTACCCTCATTTATTAGCGCAGGAAACCTATTGTCGGCAAATGGATAGAGAAACCTCTGTTCCGTATTTGGAACTCTACAGGCAATGCGTAGAATTTTGGGACAGAATGATCTGGGATGAAATCGACAGCACTTCCGGTTATCCCCCCTGGTATGAAATTCCAAACGAAAAAATGAAAAATATTCTAAGCATGGAAAAGTTAGCCATCTGGTGCGAACACAGATATTTTCCAATAGACAGATATCCGCTTTGCGGATCTGCAATGGTATATTATTCAAAAAACGGCAAAAGCTCGCCGATTCTGGACCGTGAGGTAAAAAAATGGTGCGAAGAACACAAGGATGATGAGCAATGCGCATTGTAATTTTCTAATTTTCCCGCTATGAATATACTTGTCACCGGTTGCTGCGGATTTATAGGTACAAATTTTGTGCGGCTTGTTTTGAGGGAAAGGCCGGGTTGGAAAATTGCAAATCTAGATGCTTTGACTTATGCGGGCAATATTGAAAATTTAAGAGATGCCCAGAGCAATCCGCATTACGCTTTTTTAAAAGGCGATATAACAAATGAAGCGGATATTTGCGCTGCCGGTGATTTGCTCTCCAAGCCGGATGCTATTGTGCATTTCGCGGCGGAATCCCACGTTGATAATTCCATAAAAAACCCGGGCGTATTTGTTCGCACAAATGTGGAAGGGACTTTAAAATTGCTGAAGTACGCAAAGGAAACAAATTCCAGATTTTTGCAGGTAAGCACAGATGAGGTTTACGGAACGCTCGGAGAGACCGGCTACTTTACCGAAGACACCCCCCTTGCCCCCAATAGCCCCTATAGTGCCTCAAAAGCCGGCGCAGATTTTTTGGTCCGTGCTTGGCACGAAACTTACAAACTGGATACGGTAATCACCCGTTGTTCAAACAATTATGGCCCCTACCAGTTTCCCGAAAAATTGATTCCGCTTGCGGTCACAAATCTTATGCAGGGCAAAAAAATTCCCGTGTATGGCAAAGGACTGAATATTCGCGACTGGCTTCATGTGGAAGATCATTGCAGGGGAATTTTGCTCGCTTTGGAAAAAGGCGAAGCGGGCAGGGTATATAATATTGGCGGAAACAACGAGTGGAAAAACATAGACATCGCAAAGGAACTCGTTAAGATAATGGGCATGGGCGAAGACAAAATAGAGTTTGTAACAGATCGCTTGGGGCACGATTTGCGCTACGCTATAGATGCAACCCGCATTCGCAAGGAACTCGGTTGGGAGCCAAAATACACATTTAGCACCGGGTTGCCGGAAACTGTGAAATGGTATAAAGAAAATGAGAATTGGTGGAAACCGTTGAAAGACCGATTGCAGAGCAAGTGATGCCGGCAATAGTTTGTTTTTTTTGTCTAATTCTGCTTGGGTGCGGGGAGTGGACTGGTGGAGAGGTTGGAAGAGTTTCCTGTGAATTCGGCTCATTCAACGATTTTTATAGACCGGTTAAAATGGCTTCCGGCAACAATGGAAATGCTCTCTACATTTTGGATAATTATGATGTAAAATACTATAAAAGAGATAATTTATACGAATGTGCTTTTGATTTGGAATATTCTTATCCTTTTCGCGGTTCTCCAAGTGATGTTATTTCTGCGGGGAATAGTTTTTATATTCAAGACAGAAGGCAATTAAAATACATGAATGATACGGAAGCGTGCGATGCCAAAGATGGATTTTTTGCGGTTTACGGGGATGAACTCGCAATCGGAAGCAATGCGGGAATTGAAATTTGGAGCATAAATCAATGCATAAAAAAAGCGAATATTTCTTCGCAAAGAGTTTTGGCTTTGGCTGCGACCGGCAGCGAATATTTTGCCGCAGAAGGAATTTCAGCGGAACCCAGGAATTTGACAATGTATTCAAAAAACGGCAGTCCTGTTTACTCTGACCCTATGTCTTCAACTCCCGGCAACGAAAAAAATTTCTGTTCGGCGGATAGAGTTATTGCAAATAACCACGGCGTTTATCTTTTAGACAAAAAATGCGGAAAAATAGGGGTTTATGATAATAGAGGCGTTTGGCGAAAAACCGTAAGCCTAGAGCCGCTCGGCATAAGCAATGCCTTGGACATAGCTCCGGGCGAATATTCATACATTTTCATTCTGCACGGAAGAGGCGTGGAAAAGGTGAATATGTTTTGAAGGTTATATGACGTCTTCCTCCGGAATCGGCAAAATCTCGCCGTTTTTTTGGGCGGCTTGCAGAATTGCGGCTTTTTTTGGATCTAACCACCAGTACACCGGAATAGCTTCTTCCCTATTGTATTTGCCGTAAAGCGATTTTGGGTAGCCAAATCGGTTCCAGTGCAGGATTTTGTTATTCTCGGATTGCCAAAGCAAAATGTAAGGAATTATCTCGGTTAGACGGATGTCCAATTTTTTCAGGATTTCGTTGCGAATATTCAAATCTTGTTCGGTTTTTTGCGCTTCTATCAAACTATCTATTATGCTGTCTTGCAAACCGGGAACATTATTTGTGCCTCTGTCGTTTGCGGTTTTGGAGTGCCAACTCGCTTCGGGGTCGCTCAGGCGGCCGGCTCCCCAAGCTATCCAGCAGAGGTCAAAATTAGCTTCGTCTATGCGCTGGCGAAATGTCGAGAGCGAGACGGTTTCTATTTTGGCTTCTATGCCTACGGCTTTAAGGTCTTCTTGAAATTTGGTTGTATGGCGAACATCCTCGGCGTGGTTCAGGAAAGTTAATTCAAATTGCTTTCCGTCTTTGCCTGTGAGTTTGCCTTGGGCATTTACCGTGTAGCCTGCTTCTTCAAAGAGTTTGCGGGCGGAGTCCGGGGCATAAAGGTACAGCGGCGCATTCGGATTTCTATTTCCCTCCCAGAGGCTTGGGTAATAGGTGTTGAGCAAAAAATATTGGTTGAACATAAATTTTTCATTCATAAGTTCCCGGTCCAGCAAAAGGGAAAGCGCTTTGCGAACACGAACATCATTGAATTTGTCTCTGCGCAAGTTGAGGGCAAAACCCTGAAAACCTTTAGGTTCTTGGTTGAAAACCCTGTTCTTTAATACATAGCCTTTTTTTACTGCATCAAAATCGGTTTGATTTATCCATATAGAAGATGTATAAATAGGATAAGCATCAAAATCGCCTTTTTTCAACGCTTCAAGTGCTTTGTTACGGTCTTCCATAAAACGATAGGTGATTTTGTTGAAATTGTATTTACCCGCATTGTAATTTTTTTGCCTGCCCCACCAGTCTGCGCGGCGTGCAAGTTCAAGGGAACGGTCTATTTTCATCTGTTTTATTTCATAAGGCCCGCTTATAACCGGAAATTCAAAGCGAATGGAATTGAAATCCGCATTTTCCCAAATATGCTTTGGAAAGGCGACCATTCCCGCTGCTTCCCAAAAATTCCCCCAATGCGGATCTATGGCCTTGACCGTAAAATGCAATGAGTCCTGCACCTCCGGGCGTTCAAGGCGGGAAAGCCCAACCTTGAAGATAGGGGTTAAATTTTTCGGATCCATTATCACATCGTAATAGAACTGCACATCGTAGGCGGTCACAGGTTTTCCATCGCTCCATTTTGCACGGCTGTCTATTTCAAAGGAATAGCTCATGCCGTCCGGCGATATTTCCCACGAACTTGCTAAAACTCCAACAGGGCGGTTTTCCGTTGCATGAAGTTCCGCAAGAGGTTCAAAGAGCATGGATATTACGGATACGGAAAAGGAATTGTAGTCCTGCCACATATTCAGGGAGCGAGGCATGGCAGCACCCCAAAGGCTTATCTCTCCGCAGGGAACGGCCTCGTTTGGAACAGCTATGGGGTCAAATTCGCCGGTCGCATTTTCGTAAACAGGGGGGGTGTCCGGGCAGCCAGCGGAGGGTTTTGTTTGCGCTTGTTTTTCGCAGGACAGTGTTAGGAATGTTGCGAGAAGAATTATTGCGAAAGGGAGGACGTGTGTGTGGCGCATGGGGGGAATTTACTAAATTTAGGCGCATGAGCAATGATTTTCAACAAATTTTAAAAGATGAATTGAATAGTTTTCTTTTAAGCCAGCAAAACCGTTTCCCCATTTCCGAAACCATTAAGATAGACCTTCACTGCCACGATCGCAATAGCGATGTTCCCGATGAACTCATAGGGCGCATACTAAATGTGCCGGAAACATGGCTGCCCAGCGAAAGACTGATGGAAGTGCTGCAAAAAAACGATTGCAATGCTTTTACCGTGACCAACCATAACAATGCACGTTCATGCTATGAGCTAAAAGACAAAGGTTTCGATATTTTGACCGCCGCCGAGTTCAGTTGCATGGTTCCGGACTTTGGCATAGGAATCCATGTGCTGACATACGGTTTTACGCCTGAGCAGGAAGTTAAATTGGAAAAACTGCGCAGAAATGTATATCGCTTTCAGGAATACGCAAGAGATGAGAACATTCCAACCACTTGGGCGCATCCTCTATACCACTACGCCGCAAGAGAAAATCCGCCGCAGGAATTTTTCAACAAAATGCTGCTCATTTTCGAAAGGTTTGAAATGCTGAACGGTCAGCGGGATAGTTGGCAAAACCTGCTGGTAAAGGAATGGCTGGAACAGATAACTCCCGAAAATATCGATAAATACGCAAAAACATTCAAAATCAATCCGAAAAATTTCTGCGAAGACCCATACCATAAGGCTATGACCGGAGGTTCCGATTGCCATAGCGGGCTTTTTGCCGGCATGAGCGGCACTTATCTGCATTTGCCGAATTTGCAGGAACGCCTTAAAACAGAACCGTATTCGCAGTTGGCATTGGAAGCTATTCGCAACAAACAAACCGCGCCTTTTGGCGCATACCAGAATACCCAGAAAATGACTTTGGCCTTTTTGCACTACGCTTGCCAAATAGCCTTAAATTATAAAGACCCCGGCTTGCTAAGGCTTCTGTTGCATAAGGGTGAACCAAATGATAAATTCGTTGCCTTTGCCGCTTCTAATTTGTTTTGCGAAGTGCAAAAACACAGCACCACAACATCGTTTGTAAAAATTTTCCTAGACAGCATGATAGGCAAAAAACCTCACGTATTGAAAAAGCTTTTAATAAAACCGGTTTACAAACCGATTTTTAACGAAGCGATAAATTTAGCGGAAAAATACAACAGCAACAGCGAGCAGATTGTAAACGAATATTACAATTCCATATTAGCGATACACAGCCAACTCAACAATATTTTAATAGAACGCTTGAATAAAAAATTGGACTCTTCCGATATAAGCAAAAATTTAGGAAGCGAAGATATAAATTCCTTTATAGAAAAACTGGAACTCCCTCTCAGCATCAGGGCATACCTCGATGATAAGGAAAAGAAGCAGAAGGGAGGCATTGATATTTCGGAATTTTTGGACGGGCTGTCGTTCCCGTTTTTCTGTTCTCTTTTTATTCTCTCTGCGCACTTTATCAGCGCAAAAACTCTGTTCAATACCCGCCCCTTGCTTTCCGAGTTCTCCGGCAATTTGGGCAAATACCGCCACCCGAAAAGGATAATGTGGCTTACAGATACCTTTGGCGATAGCAACGGCATTGCCATGTTCCTTAAAGAAATGCACAGCGAAATTAAAAAGAGAGATTTGCCCATAGACATAGTCTGCTGCAATTCCTCGCTTGCCCCCGAAGATAACTTGATTGTGTTAAAACCCTTAAAAGAATTTTCTCTGCCGCAATACAAGGATTACACCTTTAGAATTCCCAACTTTGTTGAGCTGCACAATTTATTTTTCACGGGCAGTTATGATAGAATTATCTGCTCCACAGAAGGCATAATGGGTATGTTAGGGCTATACCTCAAACACGCCTATACCGTAAAAGCATCGTTTTATATGCACACCGACTGGTTGATGTTTGCCCGCAAAGTCTTAAACATAGGTGGTGCTAACTTTAGCCGTGTCCGAAGAATTTTGCGTTCATTCTACAAGGCTTTTGACAAGGTGCTGGTTTTGAACTCCGACCAAAAAGCATGGCTCTCCGGAACGCACATGAACCTAGAGCCGGAAAATGTCAGCCAAACCGCTCACTGGGTAAATTCCGATTTCAAACCGCAAGCCCCCGATAAAAAACAGGTTTTCGGATTACCCGAAGATACGCCCGTGCTTCTCTATGTTGGCAGGGTGAGCAACGAAAAAGGCGTGTTGGAATTGCCTGCGATTTACGAGCGTGCAAAGCGAGCCGCTCCGAATTTGAAAGTGGTGGTAGCGGGCAAGGGGCCGGCGCAAGAATTGCTAAAAAAGGAAATACCTGATGCAATTTTCTTGGACTGGGTTCAGCGCGAAAAGCTGCCTTTGATGTACGCCTCGGCGGATTTATTGGTGCTGCCGTCTCGCTTTGATACTTTTGCGATGGTGGTGTTGGAAGCGTTAAGCTGCGGTTTGCCGGCGATAGCTTATAATACCAAGGGGCCAAAGGATATTATCAAGCATGGCCAGTGCGGTTTTCTGGTAGAAACACCGGCGGAGATGCAGGAACAGATTGCGGAGTTTTTGCAGAATGGGGATAAGGCAGCATTTAGGAAAGCAGCGGTGGAGAGAGCAAAGGCTTATCAGCCGGATGCCATTATCGCCGAATTGATGGAAACAGTGGGAATATGAACTGGCTAGCCTCACTAATACTATCCGATAGCGTTGCGCATACTGTTTTGGTATATGCTCTTGTTATTTCATTGGGCGTGAGTCTGGGCAAAATCAAAATTTGCGGGGTTTCGCTCGGCGTTGCTTCTGTGCTATTCACCGGCATTGTTTGCGGGCATTTGGGTTTGTCCATAAATGAAAATTTGCTGTTTTTTTTAAGGGATTTCGGGCTTATATTATTCGTGTTTGCCGTTGGCTTGCAAGTTGGCCCATCGTTTTTTTCCTCTTTTAAAAAAGACGGCATGAAAATGAACATCACAGCGGTTTCCGTTGTGCTTTTGGATATTGCTGTTGTTGTAATTCTCTATCTTATTTTTTCCGACAAAATTTCCATAAAAATGATGGTCGGCATTTTAGCGGGTGCCACCACAAACACGCCTTCGCTCGGCGCAGCGCAAGAGGCTTTGCGGCACCTTTCGGTTCAAGAACCCATAGCTTTGGGTTATGCGGTGGCATATCCTCTCGGAGTTATCGGTGCTATAATGGCTCTGATTTTTCTGAGAATTATTCTCAAAATAAATATAGACGATGAAAACAGAGATATAGAAAATGCCCACAATTCAAAAGAGCAACCCGAACTCTACTCCGTTTTGCTCACCAACCCCGCAATTGCAAATAGAAGTTTGGAAGATATAAAAAGATTAGTGGGGCGCAATTTTATAGTTTCTCGAATTAAACGAGGCGAGGATTATTCTTTTCCGTTGCACAATACCATTTTATTTTCGAACGATGTGCTTAGAATTCTCTCTTCTCCGAATGAAAAAGAGGCTATCACGGCATTTATAGGAAGCGAAACGGAAGAGGACTGGAGTACATCGGACAACAAGTTTGTGTCTCGCAGAATAGTGATAACGCAAAATAAAATAAACGGAAAAACTTTAGGCTCGCTCCGTTTGCGTTCCGCTTTTGATGTGAATGTAACCCGTATCAACCGTTCGGGAATAGATATGTTGGCCAATACAAATTTGGTATTGCAAATAGGCGACAGTTTAACCGCAGTGGGCGAGATTTCGGCTCTTAAAAAGGTGGAGAACTTGCTCGGCAACACGATGAAGAAATTAAAGGAGCCGCACATATTCACCATATTCATAGGAATTTTGTTCGGTGTTTTGCTGGGCAGCATACCGGTTTCTTTACCCGGAATGCCAATGCCTTTGAAACTCGGCCTTGCAGGCGGCCCCTTGATTGTTGCAATTTTGATAGGGCGTTTCGGTTATAAATTAAAGTTGGTTATTTACACTACGCAGAGTGCGAATTTGATGCTCAGGGAGATAGGGATTTGC
>LIUG01000166.1 GCA_001462245.1 Candidatus Fibrimonas termitidis | reverse complement strand
GGCTCTTCTATACGTTCCCGCGCCGCCAGCAAGGTAGGCTGTCTTTAAAACATCGCCAGTACTGTAGTTTCCTACGGGAAAAGCGTAATCACTGAAATCCTTGATATCGCTCCCATCTGCAAAAGTAACGCTGGTAAGGCCATCGCAAAAGAGGAACGCTCTGTCCTCAATAGACGTTACGCTTGCGGGGATGGTTATACTGGTAAGTTTTTTGCAAGAGTAGAACGCATAGCTGCCTATGGACGTTACGCTGTCGGGGATGGTTATGCCGGTAAGGGACCAGCAACTGTAGAATGCATAGCTACCGATAGACGTTACGCTATCGGGGATGGTTACATTGTCTCTTATGATCGTACCGTCTAGGGCTTCTATCAATATAGTTTTTTCTTTGTTGTATAGTATCCAGCCTTCAATCGTATAATAGGGATTATTCTCATCCACCATTATGCTGGTAAGGCGGACGCAACCTTCGAATGCACCTCTGCCGATAGATGCTACACTTGCGGGGATGGTTATATCGGTAAGGTTTTTACACTTGCTGATTGCATAGGCGCAGATTTCCGTTACACTGTCGGGGATGGTAAGATTGCCGTTTATTCTAGCTGTGGCTTGCATCAATGTAGTTTTTGCTTTGTTATACAATATCCAGCCTTCGCTTGTGTAATAGGGATTGTTCTCATCCACCATTATGCTGGTAAGGTTGCTGCAAAAACGGAACGCTTCTCTGCCGATAGACATTACGCTTGCGGGAATAGTTATGCTGGTAAGGCTGGCACAGTCGTAGAATCCCTCATCATCAATAGAAGTAACGGGCAAACCTTCGTGGAAGTCTGGTATAACCACATCTCCTTTTATTCTCTTTTCCCCGCTGACGCTGTATGCTGTGCCGTTATCGATGAGTTTAAAGCGAAGCTCTGTTCCGTATATGCTATCCAAAGTGAGATTACAGGCGATCATTGAAACCCCAATTACCCCTACAAGGGTGATAAATCCCAAGATTGACACGACATATGCCTTAAACAAGTTCTTCATAATGGAACCCTTTTCTTCACTCAATACTTACTGTGCCCCTCCAAACATTTGCTCAATGAATTCATGTACGGCATTTCCGGTAGCATTACCACGCTCATAATAACCCTCTATAATTTTCTCATGATTTTTATCAACTTCCTTCACTCCCAGAATTGTCCCTTTCTCGTAATACATACTCTCCTTAGCCAGCAAACAATCGTTCTTAGGGGAGCCAAGAAGGCCGTACATTGAAGCATTAAAATCCTTGAACATCTCTTTGGCCCTTCGCGCATTCCGTTGCAGCCTTGATGCGTCCGTAAAAAGATTAGCAAGGCCAAGTGTGGAATAGTTTAACACAGAATAATAAATTTCCGCATTTTCAAAACCTATTGCCAGAACTTCGATTGCGGTTGTAGCCTCTGGGCTAGATTCCCCAATCATGTTGAGGATGTCGTTATCAGTGCCAATTATGTACGCAACCGGCAAGTTTTCATCCAAGAATTGTATTTTTTCATCATAGTAAACCGTGTAATACTCATACACGCTACGGTAGGCGATATGAGGAAGGGGAAGCAATTCCAATTGTGCAAATGTCCCCACCTCACGTTTTTTTATTTCAACCTTGGCATCGGCGACATAAGTGTTTGCAAACCGGCTAAAAGGGACCAGATCACGTATTTCTGCAATGTTATCATAATTATTATTAGCAGAAAGGATTGGAATAATATAATTGCTGAGGGGGCCAGGAATCAGATTCAAAAAGTAACGAACCACGGGATCTTGCAAACTGTAGACCAATGTTGCAGAGGAAAAGTCTACTCCTTGCGGCGGCGTCATTATGTTTAATATGTCAAGGGAGGCTAGGCCGTTAGCCAAAATGTCGATCATGTTGTAAAGTTTATACTTAAAAACATCAATGCCGCCTTCAAGGGCCTTAAAACCTTTGTTTGCGCCGCTTATGGTAATGACCCCTTTTAGTTTGCTATATTCATCAGGGTGATACTTCTCAATATAGCTCGCATAAGCCAGCGCCCGCAAACCGCCCTCGCTGTGCCCGATTATGACATAGTCCTCATCGGATTTAACAACTGTTGTTGTTCCCTCTGAATCTTTGTTTGTGTATGTTCCGCCCCTGCTTATCACCTGATACTCATCCTGAATAATATCGGTAATACCATTTCGGGAGGCCTTGTAATTTTTAAAATCAAAACCATTAAAAAAGTAGTACCGATACCCATTAATTTCACCGCTATTTACTTTTGCGAGCAATTCATCACCGCTTAACTGAGTGACAGGCTTTGTTGTATCAATAGCGGGGGCTTCTTCATGACCCCGATAGCCATCCGGCATGGGAGGCGGGTTTGGTATTGGAGAGGATGAGGTTGCCTCATCAGCTATTATTATAGCTAATCCCGCCGCAGGGTCTACAATAGTAACTACTACCTTAAGCCACCAAGGCAACTTATATGCCATAGCCGGAGCATGGTTAACTTTAACCGTGTTGTACAACTCGACCTCTGTTTCCACGTAGCTTAAATCATTGGGGTCGCCAAAAACCAGTCCGGCTCTTTCGTGTATTAAGCCTTTATTCCTAAGCGATTCATACTCTTCCCTGCTTATTGTCGGTATTTCATCGGGGCTATTGTATATATCGCCTTCATAGGGAACACCGGAGATTCGCGGCATGTCCACTTTCGTGACGGTAGTTTGTCCCGTTTTTATCGGAACCCCATCTACCCTCTCATACTGGGGGGTTACCGTTGTTGTCACCAGTGCGCCCCCGGCTGTCGTTGTAATTGTTTCGGTCGACGCTAAAACCTCGTCTTTTACTCTAAACGATATTTTTGTATTTACCCTGCGATCCCCATGCGTCATCTGTGCCAGATCTGACGGTATTGCCAGGGTCAACGTATCTGCGTCATCCGTTTGAACGTCAAACGCTAGTCGCATGGCTTCCTGCCGTACCAGAGACAGGTTTATTTTACTCAGATAGTTTTGACTGCTTAATAACCGGTAGGCGGGATTCTGAGGTTGGTCTATGCTTATTTTTTGGCTTATTTCTCCAGTTACAGGGTTGAATAACACGGCGCTGTCACCCGTGGAAATCATGGATCTGTACTCGGCTGGATGGTCGTCGGTATAGTCTATGCGGGTTATTCTTTCACCATCTGCCTCTTGTATTAACAGATTGTATGTTTTTTCCAACCTAAGAGCAGGGTCGGTGCGGTTGTTCATCCGGTATACCGAAACTTCCGCTTCAAACACCTCTACGCCTTTTGACATATCTTCACCCTGTATGTCTACACTGACCGGGTATTCCTTATACGTTCCACTTGAGGACCCTGTACTTTGTTGGTAGATAGTGGTTGGAGGGCACGACGTATAAACTAAAGCAAGGGGGATCAAAAATAAAACATGCTTTTTCATTGATTTCTCCTTATGCTAAAGCATCATCATATCATTTATTTTGTGCATTGGCAAGCGTTTTTTGTCAAAATTCCACCTCCCAAGATAGGAAAATCCAAAAGGAATTGTCAGACAACCCTACTACATATAGTATCACCTACCAAAACTAGACACTATCTGTAGTGGTGGCGTCTGACACCCCCAATCGTTACCGTTTCCGGTAAACGTAGGCATAGCCGCTCTCGTGCAGGAATAGTATCTTGCCCTGCAAATTGTAAGGCATTTTTACTTCCCCGTTTCCCAAAAGCAGGAAGCCCAGCGCCGGTTCAAATCTAACCGGACCGATAACCTCGCCGTTTTTTTTGACAGTCATACTATCACCGGAAAATATATAAACTATTTCGATGTTTTCCGCCTTAATGGCCTGCTCGTCATAACTTTCCTCATCATTCATAATGCCAATCATCACCCAGGTTCCCTGCAAGGCTTTTGCCTGGTCAGACAATTTCTGGGCAAAGCAATTCACGCTTACCAGAACAGCAGCCACTAAAACTAATATCGTTCTTTTCATTTATAGAGTCCTTTGCGGTAACATTTACCACGCTTATATTTGACCCGTCCATGCGGACAAGACTATAAAGACATTGTACTCTACTTATAGTAAATTGTAAACAAGACGCCCTCCCGTGTTGACCTTGCTCCCCTTTTACAGGATAATAAGAGTAACGAAATAATTACAGGAGAAAACTATGGGCGCTATAGAATACATTGAGGCCAGGGAAATTCTGGACTCGCGGGGGAATCCTACCGTAGAGGTTGATGTGGTTCTGGAAGACGGAACCCTGGGCCGGGCGGCTGTTCCTTCCGGGGCATCTACCGGGGAACACGAGGCGGTGGAACTTAGAGACGATGATAAAAGCAGATATCTGGGAAAGGGTGTAGAAAAAGCGGTAAGCAACGTAAATGACCTTATCGCTCCGGAACTTATCGGTTTTGAAGCGACAGATCAGGTTGACATAGACAGGACCATGATTGAACTGGACGGGACGGAAAACAAGGGCAAGCTGGGCGCTAACGCCATTCTGGGCGTGTCCATGGCTGCCGCCAGGGCTGCCGCAGAAAGCCTGGAAATACCGCTGTACCGGTATCTGGGCACCTTCCACGCCAACCTGCTGCCCGTTCCCATGGCG
>LIUG01000165.1:3338-6944 GCA_001462245.1 Candidatus Fibrimonas termitidis | reverse complement strand
CAGCATATTCCATATATTTCCTCCGTATTTCCGTATTCATTTAAACAAATTCTCCTTTACTTCCTTATACCATTTATCAACACAAAAGGTATACTTAGCTTTATACCTCCGTATTTTTTTGCATATTCATTTAATTTTGTTTCAATTATTTCGAATACTTCCTCTATCCTGTTTTGAGGCAGTATTTCTTTCCATGATTTCATAAAGACAAGTTTAACAAAAAAATGATTGAACATTGCCGTCCCATTACTAAATTTTATTTTAAACTCATCATACTCTACATCTTTTATGGTAAAGTCTTGTTTCATTATTTCCAATATTTTGTCTATTGGCGGTCGTTTGTTTTCTATGTGCTTATACATTATATCTACTTCATTCTTTAAGTTTAGTTCCAGCAATGTATTTTCCATTTCATTATAAAATTCAAACATTGACTTATCCAAGTTCATCGTTTGAATAAACTGCCCGTCTTTTCTTAATATTCTTGAACATTCCATTAATGCCTTATTCATATTTGATACGGCGTTTATGCAATTATTGCTTGTTATTAAATCTACAGAGTTATCCTCTAACGGTATTGCTTCAGCAGACCCTTCAATTATTTTTACATTTAAAAGACCGTAATAATCTATTTTTGCTTCCGCCCTGGTAATGCCTTCCTTCCATTCATCGATGCCGTAAACGGTAGAATTATTGCCAAGCCTCATTGCGATTTCAATTAATGGAAAACCTGTCCCAAATCCAATATCCGCTACGGTAATATTCGGCTTATAATCAATGTAATCCAACAGTTTTAACCCAAAAGAAGCCGACCAAAGAGGCAATTCATCGAGAAATTCTGGTTGTTTATTTTTAGCAAAATTACTGTTTCCCATATAGTCCAGATTATCATTTTTCCATTGGTTTGTCAATTGCTAATCGCAGATACATAATCATATGTATAAGACATAAAACACTCATAGCAACTTTTTCAAATAATGTCCAATTATTGCCAAAAAAATGACAGCAATATTTATAAATGCCGCTAATTTGAGATCAATTTTCCTTAAAATATTCATTTTGAACCTCCTTCCTCTGCAAGAATTATTTATTAACATTCAATGATTTATTATACCATTCACTGTTTCATACCTGTGTATTTTTTCTCCCTACATGCATTAAGTGTTCTGACCAACTGAGTAAATCATTGCGTTCCCAAATTTTTTCACAAAAATCCATCCATTTATCTATGAGTTCTTTTGGTTTTGACATTATAGTATCTTCGCATGGCGCTGTAATACTTTCTTGCCCGAACAAATGAAGTTTTTTAAGCAGGAATTGTGACATGAATGGCAGTATTTCACTTTGCTCTATCATGAATGCCTTGCTAAACGCATCTCCGGCAAAACTCTTTTGAGAAATAACATTTTCCACATATTTTACTTCATTTGATGCTGTTGAAGCAAGAACTTCCGGTTCAACTTTCATCGCATAAATCATTCCTGAAAACAAGTTTATGAATGAAACATAAAGTATCCCATTTGGTTTTAATAAATTTAAGGCCGCGTTAACCGCGTTGATGCGGGCGTTTTCCTCAAGCAGATGATACATCGGTCCCATAAGTAAAATATGGTCAAACTGTCCGCCAAGCAGTTTATCTGCTTCTTGGGCATCTCCCGTGATAGTTTTTATTTTTAGTCCGTGTTCAGCAGCTCGTTCTTCCGCAAATTTTATGTTTGCGTGTGATAAATCAAAAAGTGTCACATTGCAGCCTTTTCCAGCAAGGTAGAGAGAATAGCGTCCGGGTCCTCCACCGATGTCAAGAACAGTATCATTAGGCTTTATATAACGGTCAAGCATCCGGCATGTTAAAAGAAATTCCGGTCGATTGGCTATGCGGTTCCATTCACTTGCTACGTTATTATTATAAAAGTCTTGTACTGTTTTTATCGTTTCGTCCATAGTATTCCCGCCCCCTCCTGACATTGTAGTAATGCATGCCCGTTTTGTATATGCATCTTAGGCATGAAAAACTGCATCTTGGGAATGAGTTTTGGCAAATCAGTTTGTTAACGACAACCCCGCCGATACATAGGTTTTTCCGCTTCCGTAACCTAGCGGATATTCGGGGTAATTGCTGTTTCTTGCAAGCCCGTAGTAATTGTACCCGATTTCTGTGTAAGCGCTTAATCTCGGTGTCAATGCGTATCTACCGCCCAAATTGAGCCCGCAAACAATCCCTCCCGGAGTTGATCCGGCCTCAAGGCTTGAACCCCACAATCCAAATCCCCAGCCTGCTTTTCCAACAATGCACATTTCAAAGTTTGAAAACCTGAAAAAGTCTGGATGCCACCCAATGCGGAAAATCGCCGGTATACCCAATATGACGTTGTCCTGTTTTTTCCCGCCAAGCAACCCTGATTCAATACCGTAGGACAGCCCTGTCCTTCTGTCAGGAATCCAATCTACCGATATTGAGCATCCCAGAAATGCAGAGCCGTTATCATATTCTCCTGCACTGAATGTACCAAGATTAAAAGTGAAACTAATAAGAACAGTATTTGATTTATTTTCCACCGCTGTAACCGGAGCAATACTTAAAACTGCCAACAAGATGATTAACCCAAAATATTTCATATATCCCTCCATTGCTCAATTTTCCACATAAGGCCGCAAAACTTCTGCCACAAACCTGTATCCCGCTTCATTTAGATGAAGCCCCTCGATAGAAAAATCTTCGCGTAATTGCCCTTTCTCGTCTATCAACTGTGAAAACATATCAATATAGGCAATGCCTTCACTATTGCAAAATGATTCCAGAAGCAAATTAATCGCAGAAAGACGTTCATTGGTTAGTTTAAAAATAGAAACCAGGCTGCTGTTCTTTCCGTTCCGGTTAACAGGGTATAGAGATTGAACATATACGGTTGTATCCGGAATAGCAGTTTTTATTTGTCTGACAATATCTTTGATATTATCAACGATAACTTCGTTTGTGTCGTTGGTCTTGTTAACATCATTCGCTCCGATAAGCAGAAACACTTTGGACGGATTGAACTTAAGAGCGCTTTCTGCAAGACGTTTTTTGACGCCGTAGCTTGTATCGCCGTATATCCCGCGATTAAAGACCGGAAAACCGGGAAAGTATTCGTTCAGTTCAAAATACTCGGTATGCGAATCCCCGATAAAAACAATTCCGTTATCCGGGATATGACCGGCTGTTTCCTGCCATATAGATACCCGCCGTTGATAATTATCGCGGATATACTGATTTACATATAGCCTTATGCTAATATAGGCCGTACAGCATAAAACAATAACAGCCAATAGTCCAATAGCCCCAAATAAAAACATTTTAGCTTTTCTCGCTTTCATGCTGTACTACTCCCTTTACTTCCCGCTAATATACGCATTTTTCACAATGCGTAGCGCGCCGGTAAAATTTTCCAGCCCAGTGGCGATGTTCCCATCTGAACCGTCAACAGATCCGTATCCTGCCGGCGCAAGCGGTATTCTGCGCTGCTGTCCCGCAATAAATTGCGCGTGATACACCAAAGAAGGCTGGCCGTTGACGCCGGAATTGTCTTTGGTCCAGTAGTCGTTGTAATCAAAGCTGTGGTTTATTTC
>LIUG01000165.1:1761-3187 GCA_001462245.1 Candidatus Fibrimonas termitidis | reverse complement strand
CGCGCCCGTGTCGATTCTTGCTTCTACCGAACCTTTTTGTGTTGCCGCGCTTACCGCGTCAAGGTTGTCGTGCGTTTGCTGGTTTTGCTGTCTGTGGCTCCAGACCGGCAGCGCTTCGGGTCGCCCTTCTGTTGGGGCGCTTCTCCAATTTTGCCGTGCGCTGCGGTTTGTAACGGTTATGGTGGCGACATAGCGTCCATTTTCGTCCTCTATCCACGCGGCCATCTGCGGTGTTTTCTTCATGGAAAAGATAAAAACTTTCATCTTTCCAAGCCAATGTTCACCCGGCTCGACAGTGAGTTCCATTGTGCCATGAACACCAGCGATTGTTTTTGCATCTGGCGATTGGCAGCCAAAATTGAGACAGAAAAAAATGGCCGGTAATAAAGCAAAAAATAATCTTTTCATAAAAACCTCCATTAAAACTTGTACGTCAGGGCTGCGGCAACACGGTAGAATTCCAGATGTAGCGGTTTTGAACTGTCAATGGTTCTGTTCCGGTAATACAGATCCTGCCAGTTTGATTCCTGGAAATTCCGCCGTAATCTGCACTGCGTGATCACTGCAAGGTCAATTTGTTTGGTAATGGTAAAAGCAAAAATAGCGGAAAATGTCCAGCGTATTCTTTCGTCTCCCCATTGATCGCGCGCCGGCGTATCGTACAGATACAGATCCGCTTCCGCAAGAAGCGCCGCCATGTTAAAAAATAGGGGCATCTGATACCCGATTAACAGATTGCCGTAATAGTTAAAACCATTGCAGTTTTCTCCGTCGTCGTTTTCGTAGTACCAGGATTCATTGTCTTTTGCCCGTGTGTAGCCCCGGTAATTGATCTCGTGGTAACTCCGGGCGACTACATGATGCCAGTCTCCGGGGTACAGGGCGGCTAGATCAAACTGGATCGCGCCCCCTGTCTGCACTTTCCAGAGAAGGCCGTCAAAAGCGCCGCCGTCATGTTCGGCCTTATCAGAGGCATCGGGGCGGTTAAGCCCGATCCCGTAAATGTCGCCGCCGAAAAGGTTCAGATTCCAGCCAGAGCCGATTCTGCCGCCGGCGGCAAACTGGAAAAACGCAATTGGCGTCCAGACAGCCTCGGCGATCCCGTTAAGGGAAATCGGGGATATTTCCGCAGTCAGGGCAAGGCCGATGTTGTTATCCGCCGTCAGCGGACTTTCTCCCTGTAAAAAGGGGAAACTGAAACGTTCCGTAAAACTCAGCTTCATTTCCGGCAAAGACGAAACCTGCAAGGTCAGCTCGCTGGAAGTAGTAACTCCCGATTTGACATCCGCTTGCTCTTGTGCAATAAGCGCCTGCGCGAATAATGCCAAGAGCATCAAAAATCCAATTCTTCTCATAATACTCACCTCAATATTTTTATGCCGATTTCTTGCGCATCAACGATGCTAAAAGCAAATCGATCATTTTA
>LIUG01000165.1:1075-1622 GCA_001462245.1 Candidatus Fibrimonas termitidis | reverse complement strand
CGATCATTTTATTGGTAAAATCAATTCCCCCGCGCTTTGACCAGTACTGCGGAACTGTACGATTCAACAGCACGGATTCAATCGCGCCCCAGAGGGCGGCTATCAAGAGACTCGCGTCAAGCAAAGTATCCTTGCTTTTCAAGACTCCCGCCTGTACCGCTTTATCCAGCAGTGTTTTGGCAGCAGCATGGCTCTGGTAGTATTTCTGCATTTTTCCAGGGTCAGCCTGTGTATCTGCTTGGAGCCGTCCCATAACCAAAAGGGCAATCCGGGGATTGGCAAAAGCCCAATCCCTGAACGCCTCAAGCCCCGTCCTGATTTCGTCCGGGATAGTCAGCTTCTTGCCCGATTTTTGGTACTTTGACGCCGTTTTTGCAACCTGCTCAGCTATGGACATATCCATTTCTCCGATGCAATGGAGTTTTACTTCCGTAAAAAGGGTCTCCCTATCCTTGTAATAATAGTAGAGACTTGTAGCCGTTACCCCGCAGGCGTTGGCTATATCGCGCGTGGAGATCTCCTCCGGCTCTTTTTCCAACAGCAATTC
>LIUG01000165.1:520-936 GCA_001462245.1 Candidatus Fibrimonas termitidis | reverse complement strand
TTCAAGGGTTTTTTCCCGTATTCGGGGGGCTAAATCTGTTTCCGGTCTTCCCATTACAACGCTCCTGTTACTTAACACTGTAAAAATAACATTGTTAAGTTATATTGTCAAGCGATTTCCTGATTTTTTTATGATTTTTCTTGTTTTTTTTCCAAATTTTCTGTTTTTTCGGCAAAAAATGCCGGTTTAACAGCATTTGTTCCGAATATTGCGGTTTACGACTATCTAAAACAAAATGTAAAATCCTATTGTAATACTAAGCATAGACCATATATTTTCATGCCACCCTAACAAAAACCTATGGGTGTTTACGACGTTCTGCCAAAGGCGGAATGTAGGGGCCGCGCGAAGCGCCGCCCCGTAAACACCTATTCCACGCGGAACCGCGAAACTTCCTTCATCAAGTTGTCAATGCC
>LIUG01000165.1:0-207 GCA_001462245.1 Candidatus Fibrimonas termitidis | reverse complement strand
CTTTACATTGCGGGTTATCTCGGTTACCTTCTCGATGCCGCCAAGGACTTGCCTGCTTCCCTGTCCCTGCTCCTCCATCGCGTTGCGGATGACCCCTTCCTGCTGTACCACTGTCTTGATACTTGTGTCGATGGCTTCAAACTTGGTAAGTACGTTTTCTGTGGACTTGGTGATTTTGTCGATGGAGTCTTTTATCTTTTTCAACAC
>LIUG01000164.1 GCA_001462245.1 Candidatus Fibrimonas termitidis | reverse complement strand
CTTTTGCGTCTCATGTGGGCAAGGGCATTTATGTGGAAGGCAATGACCCTTATTTTACCCGCAGACTAAGCTCTTTGATTGCGAATGAGAGTTGCCTCCTTGTAGAGACGGCGGAAAACGCCGCCTTGACGCTTAAAATAAATTCCTCGGAATGCGAACAGCAAACGAACAACCCAATGAAATTAAGTTTTTGCAAGGCCTGTGTGGAAATAGACTTGCAAAACAATAAAACCGGCAAAAGCCTTTATAGTGACAATTTAACAGGTCCTAAAGAAGGTGGAGCGGATATGAAAAGTGCCTATAAAAAGGCAGTTGAAAAAGCCGTTCCTGAGGTATGGGAAAAAATAAAGGGAAAAATCAGCAAAGGAGACTGCCAATGAGCAAGACATTCAAAACAACCGCTATTCTGCTGGCTTTCTGTGTAGCAGCAATGGCTCAAAAAACTGTGGCGATAGGTATTACGGGTGAAGAGCCTCCCGGTTATAATGCTCTCGATGACATTGCCTCAGAGCTTGAAATAGCTTTGGTAAGAGGAGGCGAATACACGGCGGTGAATAGGTCGAAGGACATACTGGCCGTGCTTGGCGAGGAACATGTACATCAATTAACCAGCGGCTTAGTGGATTCAAATAGTATGGTAGATCTCGGCAAGAATCTTGGTGCGGATTACATGTGCGTAGTTAGGAGCACAAGAGTGATGGATTCTGATTATAAGCTTGTGGCAAAACTGATTGACTTGAAAACGGGGAAGACTGTGGGCATTGGCAGCACTTACAGCAAGCTTATTACCATTCCCGGCTTGAAATCAGCGAGCGAGAGTTTGACTTGCGAGCTTTTAGGTTACGGGACGAGCTGCAAAAAAGAGCAGGCAAAATTGGATGCCTACCAAAATTTCACCCAATTGGAAAGATTTGGAACTTTCATTTTGAACCATATTCTTGGTTTGGGTTCGCTGCTTATAATGGAAAATAACTCGGCTGCGGGAGGAATTGCACTTTTTGAGACTCTCGGAATTGGTCTCTATGTATTTGGTTCTTCCGTAAAAATGCCAGACGAGAGTTCATACGATGAATACGACGATTATAAAATCGATAGAGATGCTGCTGTAACTTTAAAATATGCTCTTATTATTTCGGGTTTTGCAATTTTGGGCTTTACGGAAATTGGGAATGCAGTTAGTTCTTTTGGTTACGACAAGCCCAAGCCTGTCTCAGGCTTTGCCGATCCACGTAATTTCCATTTAGCTGTTCTACCGAACAGAAATGGCAATGGAATGGCCTATGGTTTTATGTACAACGTAAGATTTTGAGAACGACAATTCGCTTTAAACAAAGGAAAAAGGCACAATGAAGAAGAACAAGCACTCCCAAGCAATCCTGCTACTCGCCATATTCTGTGCAGCAGCCCTCGCCCAAACGCCGATAGACCAGAATGATGCGGAGGCATATTACAATAGAGGCGTTGCGTATTATGACAAAGGCGACATCAGAGGAGAGATGAAAAAATAAAGTTCTACCTTCACCTCAACATGGGAAAAACTCTAAAAGAGATGAAAAAGACGCTTTTACTTTTATTGTTGCTTCTTCTGCCCGTCAATGGTGTGTGCGGTGCAGATTCGACCCTAAAAATTTCCCCGGACTTGGCCTTTATGAAAAACGAGTTGGAGCACTCTTTGGACGAAATTGCGAAAAAACACCCTTGGGCCGCCGGGCTTATGAGCGAAAAAGAATTGAAGATACGCATAAAACCAAAAACAAAAAGCGGGTATGCGGATCCATATTTGATAACGGGGCAATCGCTTAAGAAAACAATAGACATTTATGTTCCGGTTATATATACTAAGGGAGATTTGAACAATGACTCTCTTTATTCCATTCTTTATCCAAGGCTGGAAATCACATTCCTGCACGAACTTGTTCATTACGAGCAATACAAACTGATAACAGGCAAGGATATTCAATCGTTCGAAACTTCGGAAGAAAAGATGATAATGATGATGTTTCAGGAATACGATGCGTTTTTCAAGTCGGACACGATTTCTTCTGATAAATACAAAGATGGAGCTACTACGAAATTTTTTGATGATTTATTCAAAGATTTTTACAGCAATCAGTTGGATATGTTCGCAGAACTGCTGCCACGCGATGTATATGAAAATTTCTGCAAGCCCCGCAAAGACTCAGTAAATTCAAGGGTATCTTTAAAGGTGTCTATGTGCTATTCGGGAAAAAAAGAATTCGATGAGGAAGGCTACAAGGTCTGGTTTGAAGCGAAATTCCCCGACTGCAAAGACGAGTTATTGCCAAAATGCTTCACGAAATCCGCCTCAAGGACTTTATAGACTCCGTTCAGACCAAGGGGGCAAAAATAAATGTTGACTCGCTGTCTAAGTTAAATAGTGCTGAATTGGACGATTACAAAGAAAAAGCGCACAAGCGTCCTTTGCATATACAAGTAGATACAATCGTAATAGATGGTAAAAAAGAACCCGAGAAATACGCTTGGTTCAGCCCTGGTCTAAACATTATAGTATTGAATTATTTTCTGATAGATTCGGCTTATCTTCTGAATTTGATAGAATTCTTAAAGAAAAGTTTAAGCTTATTGATTTTCGGGCAAAATTGCAAAATTACCACGGACTCGAAGATAGCAAAATTTCAACATGGGATGTTATGTCAGGCAAAGAAAAGGAATAAAGAGTGGAAATTTTTTCTAAATTTTGCATTATGCATAAAGAAACTCTGGGAAAAATTTGCGATGCAATAAAAAAGCGGGTGCCTAATATTTTGGCTATATACGCTTTTGGCAGCCAAATTACGGGTTTTGCAAATGCAAAAAGCGACTTGGATTTAGCAGTGCTGGTTGAAGGTTATGCAGATACGGTTTTGTTGTGGAATTTGGCAAATGGCGAACTTGCGGATATAGCAAATATGTCTGTTGATCTGCTGGATATGCGAGCCTCCAGTACGGTTATGCAACATCAAGTTCTGGCTACCGGCGTAAGGCTGTATGCAAAAGATTTAAACGTAGGTTTCTTTGAGTCTTTTGTTTTTGGCGAGAAATTTTACTTAGATGAAAAAAGAACCCGACTTTTTAACGATATTAAAAAGAGA
>LIUG01000163.1:677-11934 GCA_001462245.1 Candidatus Fibrimonas termitidis | reverse complement strand
ACAAAATTTCTGATAGGCTCGAATAAGAAAACAAAACTGCTCTTTATTGGCTCAGTAATTATTTCGCTCTTGTTTCCATTTATAATCGTTTTTACATTTTACGCAGCGCTGAATTTTACCAATTATGTATATGCTGCCAAAACACTGGTCTTTATCAATAGTGAAAAACTTATTATTGGCATCCTATTATCAGCTATAATAATATCAATACTACTAACTAAATACAATTTGGCAAAAAATTATCTTTTGGATAAAGATTATATCTTTCTAGCATTAATTGGGCAAATTGTAAATTGCATAATCCTGTGTTTGGTATTTATAGCCGTTTTATTTGAACCATTACTACCACTAATAATATTTCATTTTGTAGCTTCGCAATTATATTTTTACGGCCTTTTTCAAAAAATTACTATCCCGGTAATTATTAACATTATGATTTTTATACTCATTACAGTGCTTGCTTTTATGGTTGCGGCAATAATACCAATAATGTATGCAAATAAAGCAATTTTAAGATATAACGAAAAAGATAACCATGAGAAAATAGAGGAATTGACAGTATCTATAAATCCTGTTAAATTTTTATGGCAAATACTGAAAATAAGGAAGACTATGAATAAGTATATTTTCATCGTTTTTTTGTCAATATTTCTTTGTAGTTGTATTGAAAAGCATTGACAAGGACATAAATAAGGCATATATTCTTCTTATGAAGAAGATAGAATATATTTTGGGGGGAATAGCATTTTTTTTGTTCTTTAGTTCACTGTTTTTGTATATTTTTTATCGACCTGATGATATTTTACTGTTTATATGGCTGCAATCGTTAAATTTTAATTATAGTAGTATAAGAAATATCCGCGTTTTCAATATTAATTCTCCATATATTATTTTTTCTTTACCAGTAGGATTATTTTTGCTCTCAAATATGATCATACTAAATATGATGTGGAAAAAAAGCAAGATGTATTACTATTATAGTTTTGCAATATTTATTATACTAATGGTTCATGAAATCTTACAAAAAATAA
This sequence comes from Candidatus Fibrimonas termitidis, assembly GCA_001462245.1. Lineage (GTDB taxonomy): Bacteria > Fibrobacterota > Fibrobacteria > Fibrobacterales > Fibrobacteraceae > Fibrimonas > Fibrimonas termitidis. Next base: position 10,903 of record LIUG01000163.1, on the reverse strand, counting down.
ATGTCGTTTATGGTACATTTGATATATTGGATATTGCAACTTTGATTTCCTTTTATGGAATTGGATTATTATTACATAAATCATTGAGGACAATATGACAAAATACTTAAAAACCGGCGTATCTGTTATTTTAATATTACTAAGTATCATTTCAATAGTGGGAACATCAAGAAGGCCACCTAAATTATATGAGAATAGAATTGTATACAGTATTGGCAAAGAAGGATTAGAAATAAAAGTTAGAACAATTATTAAACCAGCCCGGGGTAATTATAGGATAATTCGCGGTATTTATTTGTATGGCTTGGATAATAAAACATATGGCATTTTTTATGCCGGAGAATATCATCAGGGATATGAATATTTTAGTAAAGAAAATGGCTGGGAATCCATGGAGACAGAACAGCCAGTAATTCAAACAGCTATAGATGGAGATTGTTTTATTATCAAGATTGATAAAGAATATATTAAATCGGATGAAGTTAAAATAATTTGGGTTGAATTGTACGGAAAAAACCGGGAAGAGATATACATTGTTGACGAATCTATTTTGTCGGAAGAATTTCTAGAAGAAGAAGGAACAAGTGATTTAGGCAGAGCCTGGAGACGTTCAAGAAGATAACAGTCTAAAAGAGAAAATAATGGCATCATATTTGGTCAAAATCCCAAATTCTACCATTGTTCGACTAAAATCTATTGTTTTTAAACCTGCCTAACGCCAAAAATATAGACCTGATCGTATGGTCGGATAGATTTTGTTGTTCTTTTATGGAGAGTGTTATGAAAAAGACGTTTTTGTGCATCGCGTTTATTGTTGGCGTTAGTGCAATTGGTTTCTCGCAGTCGGCTGAACTGTGGTTTTCGACAGGGGGCGCTTTTGGGAATTATTTCATGAGTGGAGACGAGGTAGAAAGCAGTTATACCGGTTCTGCGGGCATTAACATGAGTTTTTATGCTCTTTTCAAGCGTGAAAAAATCGGGATGGGCGCATTCTTTAATTACGGCATTATGTTTCCTGTGGTAAACACTGCGGAAAAACTGGATGACCCGTCTGTACAGCTTGATTTTGTTTTGGTGGGCTTTGGCTTTGGCTATGATGTCAACGAAAGCCTGCAGTTCTATTTTGGGATTGGCCCCAATATGAACGCGCTTTTTTTGCACAATAGAGGGGAAGATGATTTGGAGCGCGGGGATTATACCGTTGGATTTGGGATTGGAGGTGATTTGGGCATAAAATACAATTTTACCAAATTTGTATTCCTTAATGCCGGTACAACAATATCCTACAATTTTTTGGGTTACAACGAAACGGGCATTCGCACCAACAAGAAAGGCTTGGACCCAAAAGATTCCTCAGGCATTGTAGATCGTTTCTCAATGGTTGGTATAAAACCATATATCGCGGTTGGTGCGCGTTTTGACACAAGTACAATATGGGAGGGGGGAAAGAATAGGCCATCCGGCGATTGAGGAATCAAGCGCTGGATGGTGTATTCTTCTACTTTACAAACTTGACCGAAACAATTGCGTTGCGTGGCAGAGTAATGTCCGCCGAGTTCCCGCCAGGGTTCAACGCAACGGTCAGGGTTGCGCGCCTTTGACCGGCGCTATCGGAGATAATGCCGGACACGCTGGTCGCGGTAAAACCGGCGGGAAGGTTTAGCCGTACCGTAGTTGGATCGCCTGCGGTAGTCCGCTTGTCGTACATCACGACGCTGTAAGAATCTTCGTTCGCCTTTACCTGTTGATCGGCGGCCGTTGTCTTGCTTTTTTTCCGCTGGTAAGCCGTTATAGCGATATTGCCACTGCCGCCTGTAGTTGTTACCCGTACCGTGTCGGTGGCATATTTGGCGTAATGGGACAGGACGTGGCCCCTGGGCATAATAGCCCCGTCGGTAGTGCCGTTGGTTCCGTCGCCAATAAGGCAGTAAAAGCGTTTTAAGTACCACCAGATATAGGCGTTTGAGTTATTGGTCCCTATGACATGATGGATCGTATCGGCAAACCTCCATACATAGTTCCAGGTGGTTAAATCTGTGGCTACATATCCGGGAGCATTAGGTTCGTTGTCATTATACTCGGTCAACCATGTTTCTTTTTGAAGCTGGCCGTTCCGGGTTAAGGTATTCTTATTGCCAAAGTTGCCGTAGGTATGGTAACCGACAATGTCCATATTTGCCAACGCGGTTGCATTGCCCAGTACCGCGTCCATCGCGCCGGTATACCATCTGTCGCTAACCTGAAACGCTTCTCCGCTTACAACCTTTACATAGGATTGCGCTGTGCCGCCGCCATATCCGGCTACGTTTGACGGACTGCGGGTAAAATTCCCGTGATCCCTAAGAAAGTTCCTGTGTTCTTCCGCCGTAAGTTCCATGCCGTCATACGATACTTCATAGTCCGGCTCGTTTTGAACGGAAATCGCGTAGATTGGGGCGTTATGAGTCGTCGCCATATCGCTGGCAAAGGTTCGCAGGTACGCTGCATAGTCATTATACATATCCGTCTTCAAAGTGCCGCCGCCCTTTACATCATTGTTGGTTTTATAATTGGCAGGGGGCGACCATGAGGTGGCAAGAACATAGCCGCCGTACTCGTTTACCTTCTTGACCGCCTGTATGTACGTTGTGTTGTGGTTCATATTGGTACTGGCGATCGTCGTCGAAAGCGGATCGGGAAAAATCCTGATGCGCAGCATATTTAAACCCAGACCGGTAGTGGGGTTATATGCAGCTTCTATATCGGTCATTGTTATATGCTTTGCGCCACCGCTTAAGCCGAACGCGTTGGCCATTGCCCCAAAGCCTCGCACATACTGGTTCTGCTCGGTGGTAATCGCAATAGCGACGGAAAGGCTGTCCTCGTTATCTTCTTCGTAGGGCAGTATCGCCCGGACTACCGTATTGCCGCCTTGCTCGACATAGGCCGACGCGCCCTTGCCGTTCCACAACTTTTGATCGTTAGGGCGCAAGGCGGGAACCTTTTTTGTTCCGTTTGCGTTGGAAAGCGTAATGTCCTTTACAAAGTAACTCCTGCTACCGCTACCGCCGGAATTGGCAACTAGTCCAAACGCGACAAGGACAATTCCATTCGTGGCTTTAATGGTAGCGGCATCGGCATTTTTGTCCCTGGAACTGAATTCTATGGTATGAGTCGTCCATTCAGTTATAGTGGCGTAGTGGCCCTCGCTATTTTCATTAAGCAATCTGCCGCCGGCCTTAAATTCCCCATCGTTGCCCATGCCGGGTCTGGTAAGACTATTGCCGTTGGCCGCAAAGGTGAATCCGCTGGCAGGATAGTTGCCCCATGCCCTCATGCGGCCGCTTGTATTGGCGGAATTGGGGTTTATTTTGAATTTAAACACAACACGGTCATAATCGCCAAAGGTATCGCCAGAAGGAAGTTCAAACCCGTACACCGGCGCACTGGTAGCGTTGGTGGTAACTGACCCTACCCACTCGGTTGGTTCCTGTTCAACTGGCGGCTCTTCGGGTACGCTGCTTCCGCTTTTGCATGCAAAACCTGCCATTGCAGAGATAAGAGCGATAACACACAGCCTGGCGGCCAGTGTTCCTGTTGTTTTAATACTCTTCATACCACAACTCCTTAAAACAAACATAGTATACCACAAATAATTCTTTCATAATGAACAAAAATAATCAAAATCAACAAATCCACCCGCCTCTTTTGTTGCGTAATTAAACAGAGCAAAACGATACCCGGTAAAATGGGACAGGGTGTATCGTATTTGAATCGTTGTCCCTATGTTCCGCCAGTTTGTTCCGTCAAGGCTGTACGCAAAGTCTGCGGTTTCTGTGTTATTGCCGGTTGCCCCCCGGAACCTGAAAGTAAGTTTAAAATATACCCGCTCTCCGGAAAACGGTACTTTTGCCTGTCTGGTTTGGACAGCGTTCATTCCTCTGGCGGTATTGTCCTCGTTATCGGCGGTGTACATTACGACGTACTTTTGACCACCCTCCTGCTCAATGCCGGCAAATCCGGCTGTAGCTGCCAGCGCGGCAAGCCCTGCTATATCGCCGTCTTTCATGCCGGACGGCTCCAGCGCGACGGTTGCCTCGCAGGCCGGTTCAAAGGTTCGCTGGGTAAGGGTGTTCCGCGCGTGAAAAATTGTTCTGGCAACTCTGCCTGTTGTAAGCCGCAGAAAGCCTGGCCTTTCGGTAAGAGACCACAGGTTGTTGTCGGGGTTGTGATTCCACTGCCAGGCAAGGGGCAGCGTTGTCGTGTCAAATTCATCCGATACGTATAGATTTTGCTCCCAATTCTGGGCCTGCTTAATGTTGAATTGTACCGGAACATCGCCGTTTGCGTCGCCAAAGACCGGCCAGCGATCATCGCTCCAGCACATGGGAACCTGTACGGGAACACGGCCTACGGCGTCACGATCCTGGAAAAATACACCGTACCAATCGCCGTCCGGCGTATCTACTATGCCGCCCTGCGCAACCCCGCCGGATCTGCCGCCCAGACCTTTTTGTAAAACTACGCGGCCCTCGTAAGGCCCGGTGATATTTGTGGAACGGTAACAAAGCACCGTTCTCTTATGTACAGATGGCTCTCCCCATGTAATAAGAAATAAATAATAGTAACCGTCCAGATAATACATCTGTGATCCCTCTGCATCCTGACCGCCGGCTGCGTCGCCCTGTTCAATTATGGTTTTATTCAGCCCACCCGTCTTGACGGCGCTCAGGTCTGTTTCCATTTCGGTTAGTGTTATAGGCCCTCTTCCATGAATGATATACATATTGCCGGTTGCCGGATCCTGAAACAATGACGGATCGTAAAAAACCCGGTTGAACTCTATACGTTCCCAGGGGACATTTTCCGCAGACGGGGTACTGAACAGATAGGATTTACCGGTAGTAAGGCAGGAAAAAAGAACCCAAAAGCGATCGTTATAATAACGCAGACTGCTTGCCCACTGCCCCCTGTTGTAATCGCCAATGCGGTCGGCGTCCGCCGTTTCAAGCCGGAACGCGGGAATATCTTCGAGAATGTCGGTACAATAACTGACAATTTTCCAGTTAACAAGATCGTAGGACTTCATTATGGGAGCGACAGGGCAGAAATACATGGTGGTGCTGACCATGTAATAAGCGTCGCCCACACGAATAAGGGAAAGATCGGGGCAGTCCCCCTTGATTATAGGATTAGTGGCCGTACCCATTGTCAGTGTGGGCGGCTTCGTTATGTTCGTATCTTTCTTACAAGTCATAAAAACAAAACATCCTATCAAGATAACGTTTAACCAGAAAATGCGCGTGTTCATCTCACTCCTCTGGGCGCGGCAAACGAATAGAATATATGCCGCCAAAGTTGTTTTACTTATTCATCCAAACCATCATCTCCCCTATTTTACGGTTAGCCCAAGTGTAATATGGAACGAGCGTGATCTTTCTATCTTCCGTTGCCGCTTCTTCGATCTGATACAGAACATCTTCTGACCACTCTTTTTCCCTTTTTCCGGTAAAGGAAATTGTTGTAACTCCTTCAAGAAGATTTTTTTCATGCTTAATACTGACGCTTTCAGGTTCTCCTGTGTGAAGCCTGAAAAGTTCATTTCCGTTGTCTTCCTCTTCCGCACAGTATACAACAGGTCCTCGCATAACGGCAACTTTACCGATATTTTCCCGTACATGAGGGTTTGAACGGATAAAGCTAACAGGCATCTCAAAAAAGATGGATATTTTGTCGCCTGCTAACCACTCTCGATCAATAACGGCAAAACCATCAACCAATTTATAGGATGCCTCATCTCCATTAAGCGATATATTGTATTTTTTACACCAAGCAGGGATACGGAAAGCATATTTGAATCGCATTCTTTCGTTTATGGAAAAAATAATGTCTATCTGTTCTTCCCATGGGTATTGCGTTTCGATTTTCAGGGAAATATCCGTGCCGTCAAGATTGCACTTTGTCTCACTGCTGATATAAAGATGGGTATATAAAGTATATTTCCCGATGGAATGAATATAGCTTGCCAAAGAAGTAATTATTCGCGCAAGGTTCGGCGGACAGCAGGCGCAGGCAAACCATTTTTGTCTGGGTATTTTGACGTGCCTCATCCTTCTATCCTTGAGAGACGCTTCGGGGAAAGCTTCCAGAGGATTGACGTAGAAAAAAGATTTTCCGTCTAAAGACATTCCGCTTATTATTCCGTTGAATAAAGTTTTTTCCAGTACATCTCCATAATTTCCTTTGGGAGCAATGGAAGCCATGCGGCGGGCAAAAAACGCAAGCCCAATAGAGGCGCAAGTTTCTCCATAAATTGTATCATTGGGCAGATCGTAATCATAAGAAAAAGATTCGCCATATTCGGCTTGACCGATTGCTCCTGTAATGTACATTTGCCTGTTCACGATATTGTCCCATAGATCGTTACAGGATTTCAATAAATCAGCATCTCCTGTTAAACGGGCAATATCCGCCATTCCTGAATAAAGGTATACCGCACGCACTGCGTGTCCTTCTGCACTGTGTTGTTCTCTAACTGGTTTTCCTGCCTGATAATATTGATACTGGAAATGACTATCTTTCCAGTAAAAACCATTCTCGTTTTTTTGTGTCTCTTCCTCAAAATAAAGAGGTTTCTGTCCCCGCTGGTCGATAAAATATTTCGCCATCTTAATATGTTTCTCATCTTTTATGATTTCATACAGCCGCACTAAAGCCATCTCGGCAATTTCGTGTCCGGGATATCCGTGGAGTTTTCCTTCTTCTGGTCCTATATGGCGGTCAATGCAGTCTGTATAGCGGACAAGAGCGTCAAACAGTTTTCGTTTGCCTGTAGCTTCGTAATACGCTGCGGCAGCTTCAAGAAAATGTCCAAAACAGTAAAGCTCGTGGTTGTCTCTGAGGTTGGTAAACCGTTTTTCAAGTCCTTTGATAATATAGTAGGTATTGAGATACCCGTCATCTTGCTGTGCATTACAGACGATGTCTATAGCCTCATCGATTATTTTTTCCAATGATGGATCGGGATGCCACACAAGCGAATAGGCTGCGGATTCTATCCATTTGGCAAGATCGCTGTCCTGAAATACCATGCCTCCATGCCCTATATCTTTAGGCACTCCGTAATCAATATGCTTGTGTGTCATTTGCGCAGCAACTTTAAAGTTACGCATACAATAGCTGGGGTCTGCATTGGGTATGCGATCATTTAAAGCTTCCCATTGGTAAGGAATAACCACTGTCCGTATACGTTCCATGAATGGTTTCCAAAAATTGTCGGAGACAGAGATGTTCTTTAGGTTTACAAATACATTGTGTTTTGAAGAATTCACAAGACTTTCCTTCATACCGCAACTCCTTAAAGGGCGCTTAGCGCCCTTTTTCCACAGCTTTATCATAATATGGCCATTGGCTTTGGCGCTACTCAAATCCTGTCTAATTCTTATCAATTCTTGCTCATTTGCCAAAGGCAGGGTATACTGTTACAGGGTGTTTTATGGCCATACCATTGGATGATAACTGGGACAATTGGGACAAGAAGATGTATACGTCCAATATTCCGGTTAAAATGTGGGAAAATACCGAAGACGAAGACTACCCGCTGCACTGGCATACCGCAACTGAAATAATAATGCCCGTAAAAAACGGATATAATGTTACCGTGCGCGATAAAAGCTACCGCCTGCGGGAAAATGACATTCTTATTGTTCCGTCCCGTGAACTGCACAGCATAAGCGTGCCGCCGGATGCCGTTAACGGAAAACGCTTTATCCTGATGTTTGAGCCGCCCATTCTGTATACTGTTTTTGGCCACTACGGCATTGTTTCAAAACTCAACACCACAGCTTACATAACGCCAAAAACAATGCCGTCAATCTACCAGGAAATTCATTCGTTATTGACAACTTCCTGCAATGAAATGAAAAGCGGCGATGATTTTAAGTTCACGGCGACGTATCACCATATTACCGGGATATATATTCTTTTGGCGCGGCATTACACAGACAGCCAAAAAAAATCCGGCAACGACAAACAGTTCGCAACACGGCAGGAATATATTTCACGGCTTGACGTAATATTCAAATATATGGACAAATATCCCGAAGAAAAACTAACCTTGAAAAAAGCCGCAGAAATTGCCAGTTTTTCTCCATTCCATTTTGAACGAATTTTTAAAACGTACACCAACATGTCTTTCTGCCAGTACCTTAGACAGAGAATGATCGGTAATGCCGAAAAGCTTTTGCAAAACCCAAAATTGAGCATTACCGATGTAGCCATGTCTTCCGGTTTTACCAGTATTGCAACATTTAACCGCGTATTCAGACAAGTCAGAAACTGCACCCCGTCCGAGTACAAAAAAATGTACCAAATCGATATATAATTCTGAACACAGCGCTATTCTTTTTGCGAAAACGAGATATAGCTCGCGTCAAACCACCCCGTGCCGCCGCCGGCTTCCACAAGGAACTTTGCCTCATATATATTTGTCCCAAGTTCCATGCCTATTCTTTCCCATTCCTTAAAATGCTCGGTAATGGAAATTGTTCCGCTTTGGCGCGGCGTCTGGCGTACGCTAAAGTATTGCGGGAAGGTGGCAGTGCCGTCTATGCTGGGCTGGTAGACCCGCAGGGCTTGATAGATAAAATAGGTTGCGCCGTCCACAACAAATTCGCCCTTTTTCTCCGCGTCGCCGCCTATTCTTGCGGGACCTATCGCTCCTTCTCCATACCAATCTTCTACAATATACCACTCAATCAGCGGCTTTCTGGTCCAGCCGTAAATTCCAATATAAGAAGTTCCTCCGGCAGTGCCGTTGGCGGACCTTGTAAAGTTAAAATCGCAGTACACGTTTTTATATTCCGTGTATGGTTTTCCCTCGTTCCAGGTATAGCCGACACGGCCCAAAAAAACATTTGCGTTGTTCCATTCGGCCCTAAAAGCAGCTCCGCCGCCCTGATCCGGCCCGTACCATATAAGCTTGTTGTTATCCCCGCTTGCGGACCACATCTCATATTGGTAAGGCGATCCGGGAAGCTGTTGATAACCGCCGCTATTGGTGGTAAATGTTATGCCGCCGGTCAATTGTTTTTCCTGTGTGCCCGGATCAACCATTTGCTCCTCGCTGTTTTTCGATGCCTTGCATGCAGTCAAAAGGCAGAAAACCGCCAGGAAGATAATTCCGGTTAAAAACAGACGCATTTTCATTTGCCAGTTCCTCCTCAAAAAAAAGTGTTACAAATATTGTAGTAAAATGAGACGAGCAAGAATTAACATTTTTAGTCATTTTTTTGAGTTTTTTCTCCGCAGTGGGGTCTTAGCCGCCGGCGCTGCTATACTACCGGATAGCGGTGTTCCACAGAGTGCGGGCGCATACAAACAGCAGAAGGCTTACCGCGACACCCCACGTCATGTAATGCGCCGGCAAATCGTTTATGACGGCCATAACCGGAAAATTGGTAATTACAAAAACAGGAATTACAAATATACCGATGCGCTGCATCCACTTGTTGTAAATTTTCATGGGCATATTGTTAAAATCCCAGAGCCTGCTCATAAAGTCGTTGTTGCCGCTTGTTTTTACCGTCCAGAACGCCAATATTTTGGGAATCAGAAAAAGCGAGTATGTCAACACAGAGCTGCAAATGATAAGGGCGATATACGATAAAATGTGCGCAACGCCCGTAGAAGCCCCAAGCCTGCTCCATCCGATCACTACAAGCGCCGTTCCTGCGATGATGTTTGGAATTGGCGTGACAATGTTTACAAAGCGCATCGTTACAAAGAATTGCAGAGAAACCGGCTTTACGATTAATACATCCAGTTCGCCCAGCGAGATTTTTTGCGACAGCCTGTAAAAATTGTTGGCAAAAAGACCGGTAAATACCGCCGTCATAATGGTAAACGTGCCGATGAACAGTATAAGCTGATCCGGCGACAACCCGCTGATATTGCCTCCGGCGCGGAACACTATCATGACGTATAGCATTTTTGAAAAAAGATACACACATTCGCACAGAAAGCCCATGATAAAATTAACGCGGTATTCAAGCTGCTCCATGACGCTCATCTTGATAAACTGCCGGTAGATTTTAAGGTGTTTTTTAAGTTCCGGAAATTTCATCAGAAATACTCGCGGAGTTTTTCTTTCCAGTCGCCGCCCTTTGTGATTGTCGCCTTAACTCCAAGCTCAGAGAGGCGCTGGGCGCGTTCCACGTCGTCGTTGCCCGTAACCGCGATAATGGTCA
>LIUG01000163.1:0-365 GCA_001462245.1 Candidatus Fibrimonas termitidis | reverse complement strand
CATAACTTTGCGGAAAAATCCGCTGTTGTCAACATGAATAACATACATTTTTAACCCCATTTATAGGAATAATACCCGGGTCAACCCCACCCTTTACCAAGTATAGCACACCATCGCCGCCCTGCGCAACCGGAAAATTACCCATAATACACCCCGGGAAGCACTAAAAAGGCTGTTTCCCAGGGGGCAGTAACTCTGGTGGCCGCCAAATATTCGCTGGAGACGGGAAAAGTATCGTTTTTCTAATTTCCAGCGGTTCTCTGGACTTCAAACGGTTTCCTAACTTCCGGCGGTTCCCTGCTAGCCGCCCGCAGCAATGTACTTTTTCATGCCAATCTTCCACAGGATTCTTGAAAAAGCGTACA